>NZ_JBXAPG010000035.1:1383-79707 GCF_058803765.1 Burkholderia sp. GW821-FHT14F03 | reverse complement strand
CGCAGTGGACGCAGCTGGCGTTGAGATCGATACAGCCGGCGAAACCATCCAGGCGGGCAAGGTGCCCCACTGTCCTGAGCCATTCACGACAACGTGCGAGGCGCTCAGTGGACGCAGCTGGCGTTGAGATCGATACAGCCGGCGAAACCATCCAGGCGGGCAAGGTGCCCCACTGTCCCGAGTCATTCACGACAACGTGCGAGGCGCTCGGCGCACGCAGCCGGCGATTGAGATCGATGCAGGCAGCGAGAACACCCAGGCGAGCAAGGTGGCCTACTGTGTTGAGCTATTCACGACAGCGTGCGAGGCACTCGGCGTACGCAGCCGGCGATTGAGATCGATGCAGGCAGCGCGAATACCCAGGCGGGCACGATATCCCACTGCCCCAAGCCATTCACGACAGCGCTTGGCGCGCCCAGCGCCCGCCGCCCGCGAGCGCACTCGACGAGGGCAGCGAGAACACCCGGGCGAACACCGCACCCACTGCCCAAGCGATTCACGACAACGCGTGGAACACCCAGTACAAGCCGCCCGCGAGCGCGATCGATGCCGGCAGCGTCAGCACCCAGGCGAGCACGAGGCTGCGCACGGTGCCCCACTGCAACCCCGAGCCGTTCGCCGCCATCGTGCCGGCGACGCCCGACGACAGCACGTGCGTGGTCGACACCGGCAGCCCGTACACGTCGGCCGCGCCGATCGTCAGCATGGCGACCAACTCGGCCGACGCACCCTGTCCGTAGGTCAGGTGCTGCTTGCCGATCTTCTCGCCGACCGTCACCACGATCCGCTTCCAGCCGACCATCGTGCCGAGGCCGAGCGCGATCGCCACGGCCACCTTGACCCAGGTCGGGATGAATTTCGTCGCGTGATCGAGCTGCCCGCGGTAATTGTCGATCGCCTTGCGGTCCTCGGGCGCGAACGCCGGCTGGCCCGCTTTCTCCATCAGGCGGATCGCCTCCGACACCAGGTACATCGTATTGCGCACGTTGTCCGCCTCGCCTTGCGGCACGGCAGCGATCGAGCCCGTCGCGCCGACCGACGTCGCGAGCGAATCGGACAGCTGCCGCACGGCGGTCACCGTCGTGGGCGTCAGCCGGCGCGATTGCACATAGGCTTCGGTCTCCGCGCGCGGGTGAGCCGACGGCGCGGCGCCGTTCTCATACTTCGCGAACGTGGCGGACGCCTGGCGCGTGACGGCGATGAAGGTCTGCGTCTCGGCGGGCGTAACCGCCTTGTTGAGCGCATACGCGGTCGGCACGGTGCCGATCAGGATCAGCATGATGAGGCCCATGCCTTTCTGGCCGTCGTTCGAGCCGTGCGCGAACGACACGCCGGTGCAGGTCAGGATCAGCAGGCAGCGGATCCAGAACGGCGGCGGCTGGTCCTTGGGTGGTTCCTGGTACAGGGCGGGGACCCGCACGAGCGTTTTCAGCACCAGCAGCAGCAGGCCGGCGAACAGGAAGCCGACGATCGGCGAGAGCAGCAGCGACTTGCCGACGCCGAGCGCCTGGCCCCAGTCGACGCCGCTCGTGCCCGAGGGCCCGCGCAGCAACTGGTTCATCAGCCCGACGCCGATGATCGAACCGATCAGCGTATGCGAGCTGGACGACGGCAAGCCGAAGTACCAGGTCGCGAGGTTCCACAGGATCGCGGCGATCAGCAGCGCGAACACCATCGCAAAGCCTGCGCTGTTGCCGACCTGGAGGATCAGCTCGACCGGCAGCAATTGGAGGATGCCGAACGCGACTGCGCCGCTCGACACCATCACGCCGAGGAAATTCCAGAGGCCGGACCACACGACCGCGACGTTGGGCGTCAGCGAGTGGGTGTAGATCACGGTCGCGACGGCATTGGCCGTATCGTGAAAGCCGTTGACGAACTCGAAGCCGAGCGCGATCAGCAGCGCGATGCCGAGCAGCAGGTACGGGAAGATCGAGTGCTCGCGGATCGGCGACAGGTCCGACACCAGGTGCATCAATACATAGACCGCACCGGCCGCGAGCACGACGACGAAAAGGGCGAGGCCGGCGTGACGCGTGCGATCGAGGTCGACCCCGGATGCCGGGGACAGAGGCTGATTCATGACGGCCTTGGGACGAGTGGGATGAACCGATCCTAGCGTTCGCCGTCTGGCAGTTTTATGACACGCGACAAGATGGCCGCGATTGGCGACGCACAGGCGGGAACCCGCGCGCGCCGAGCGCTATTCATGCTGATTTTGTGCCGATTCCCGTGACTTTCTTTCATGTCGAAAGGGCTTGTCTGCACAATGCGCCGGCATCAGCGGGCGCCGGCGGGCGCCGCCCGGGCGAAGCGCCGCGCGCCCGCCACGCAGGCCACCACGGCCACGGTCACGCCGATCATCGCGAGCGGCACGGGCTCATGCAGCAGCCAGGCCGCGAGCAGCAGGCCGAAGAACGGCTGCAGCAGCTGCAGCTGCCCGACTCCCGCGATGCCGCCCTGCGCGAGCCCGCGATACCAGAACACGAAACCGATCAGCATGCTGAACAGCGACACGTAGGCCAGCCCCCACAGCGCGGCGGGGCCGACATGCTCGAACGACGTGGGCCAATACCACAGCATCAGCGGAACCATCACCGGCAGCGACAGCACGAGCGCCCACGAAATCACCTGCCAGCCGCCGAGCCGGCGCGACAGATGCGCGCCTTCCGCGTAGCCGAGGCCGCAGACGACGATCGCGGCCAGCATCAGCAGGTCGCCCACGGGCGATGCATCGAGGCCGTTGCGCAACGCGTAGGCCGCGACCACGGCGCTGCCCGCGAGCGAGAACAGCCAGAATGCACGCTGCGGATGTTCGCCGCCGCGCAGCACGCCGAAGACGGCGGTCGCGAGCGGCAGCAGGCCGATGAAGACGATCGCGTGCGCGGACGTCACGTGCCGCAGCGCGAGCGCCGTCAGCAGCGGAAACCCGACGACGACGCCGAGCGCGACGATCGCGAGCGGCACGAGGTCGCGACGCGCGGGACGCGCTTCGCGAAACGCGAGCAACAGCGCGAGCCCCAGCGCGCCGGCGATCGTCGCGCGCGCAACGGTCAGGAACACCGGGTCGAGTCCTTGCACCGCGATGCGGGTCGCGGGCAGCGAACCACTGAAAATCACCACCCCCAGCAGGCCGTTCAGCCAGCCGCTCGTCGTCTTGTCCATGCCCAGGCTCCTGTATCGAAGCAGCAGCATCCCATGTCGGGGCGATCGGAGTAAGCTACGGATCAGTACAATTCGAGCAAACTGTACTTATTCAGGAGCAGTACGGATGACGGAGACGGACAAGGACGCGCGTGCGCCGGGCAGCCGGGTCGAGCGCGTGATGAGCACGTTGCGCGAGCGTATCGCGAGCCGCGCGCTGGCGCCGGGCGCGCGCGTGCCGTCGATTCGCGCGATGGCGGAGGGCGTGGGCGTATCGAAGTCGACGGTGGTCGAGGCATACGATCGCCTCGTCGCGGAAGGGACGCTCGCCGCGCGGCGCGGCTCGGGATTCTTCGTGTCCGGCCACGCGCCGCCGTTCGTGCTCGCGGATCTCGGTCCGAGCCTTGATCGCGAGGTGGATCCGCTGTGGCTTACGCGGCAGTCGCTCGAGGTCGGCGCGGGCGGCCTGCGGCCCGGCTGCGGCTGGCTGCCGTCGGACTGGCTGCCCGCCGACGGCGTGCGCCGCGCGCTGCGCGCCGTCGCGCGGGATCCAGTGGCCCAGCTGACCGACTATGCGGTGCCGCGCGGCCTGCCGGCGCTGCGCCAGCAATTGTCATGGCGGCTCGCGCAATACGGCGTCGAAGCGCCGCCCGAACAGATCGTGCTGACGGACGGCGGCACGCACGCGCTCGACCTGCTGTGCCGCTTCCTGCTCGAACCGGGCGACACGGTGCTGGTCGACGACCCGTGCTACTTCAATTTCCCGGCATTGTTGCGCACGCATCGGTTGAAGATCGTCAGCGTGCCCTACACGGCGACCGGCCCCGATCTCGCGCGCTTCGAGCAGGTGCTCGCCGAATATCGGCCGCGCGTCTACGTGACCAATGCCGCGCTCCACAATCCGACCGGCGCGACGCTCGCGCCCGCGGTCGCGCACCGCGTGCTGACGCTCGCGGCCGAACACGATCTGCTGATCGTCGAGGACGACATCTTCGCGGATTTCGAGGCCGAGCCCGCGCCGCGGCTCGCGGCGTTCGACGGCCTGGCGCGGGTGGTGTCGATCGGCAGCTTCTCGAAGACGCTGTCGGCCTCGGTGCGTTGCGGCTACATCGCCGCGCGCGCGGAATGGATCGAGCCGCTGATCGACCTGAAGCTCGCGACCGCGTTCGGCAACAGCGAACTCGCCTCGGCGGTCGTGCAGCGGATGCTGGTCGACGGCACCTATCGCCGGCATCTCGACGGCCTGCGCACCCGCCTCGCCGATGCGATGAGCCGCGTGGGACGCCGCCTGACCTCGGCCGGGCTCGAGATCGTGGTGCGGCCGCGCGGCGGCATGTTCCTGTGGATGCGGCTGCCCGACGGTCTCGACGCGGCGCGGGTGGCGCGTCATGCGCTCGACGACGGCGTTGTGTTCGCGCCGGGCAACGTGTTCAGCGTCACGCAGTCGGCGGCGGACTGCTTGCGTTTCAACGTGTCGCAATGCGACCGGCCCAAGGTGTACGACGCGTTGCGGCGCGGGATCGACCGGTGCGTGAAGGAGGCGGCGCAGGCGGACGCATGAGTCAGCGGCGGATGGACCCGGGCGGGACCGCCGCGAGATCGAGGTAGCTGAACGCCGAGCGGGCGCGCGCGACGTCGTCGAGGTCGACGAGCACGTCGACGACGGCCTCGCGGTCCTCGGGCGCAGCCGCGATGCATGAGCCGTCGGGCGCCGCGACCAGGCTCGCGCCGCTGAACGCATAGCGTTCGCCTGCGCCGACCCGGTTCGCCATCGCGACGAACAGCTGGTTCTCCAGCGCGCGGACGGGGATCATCTGCCGATGAATCGAGCCGTGCGGATGCATCATGCCGTCGAGGATGAGGATCAGATGCGCGCCCTGACGCGCGAGCGCGCGCGCGGTTTCAGGAAATTCCAGATCGAAGCAGATCAGCAGGCCGAGCGGGATGCCGCGCCAGGTGCAGACGGGAAACGCGTCGCCCGCGTCGAACACGCCGAGATCCGATTCATAGAGATGGGTCTTGCGGTAGTGCAGACGGATCTCGCCTTGCTCGTCGATCAGCAGTGCGGTGTTGAAGCAACGCGCGCCGTCGCGTTCCGCGCAGCCGATCGCGACGGCGACCCGGGCCGCGTGCGCGGCGTCGCGCACCGCGCGGATCGACGCGCCGTCGACGGGTTCCGCCAGCAGGCCGACGTTGTCCGGAGTGGGAAAGCCTTGCAGGTAGGTCTCGGAGAACACCACGAGGTCGGTCTGCCCGCGCGCGGCCGCGATGTGCGCCAGCGCTTTGGCGAGATTGTCGCGAAGCGCGCCGTCACGCAGCGAGGACTGGATCAGGCGGAGGCGAAGGGGCTTCATCGGCGGGGCGTCGAGGAGGAGGGCTGGGCCGGCTCGTCGAGCCCGGCGATGATGCGTGCTTCGCGCGACAGATCCAGCGAGCGCGACAGCAGCGCATAGATCCCGCCCGCGGCGACGAGGCCGACCAGCCACGCGACATCGACGCCGCCGAGCTGTTTCGCGAGCGGCCCGACGAATACGTCGCGTCCCGTATCGGCATCGCTGATCGAAAAGAATGGAACCATCGCGGCGAAGCCGAGCAGGTACGCCGCGATGCCGCGCGCCTGCCACGCGCCGTAGATCCCGTGCGGCGTGAAGAAATGCGGGATCGCATAGCGGCCGCGCCGCACGAAGAAGTAGTCGACCAGATTGACCGCAGTCCACGGCACGAGGAAGTACAGCATCAGCACGAGGAACGTGTGCAGCAGCGCGATGCCGTTGCCGCGGATCGTCAGTACGCACAGCAGCACGCCGACGCTGATCGCGGCGATCGCACCGACCCGCGCGCGCCGGGTCGGCCGGATCGGCGTCAGCGAATCGATGCCGGTCAGCACCGTTAGCATCGCGCTGTACAGGTTGAGCGCGATGATCGGCAGAAAGCCCGCGAGCGACACGATCACGATCAGCGGCCCCAGCCCCGGCGCGAGCCCGGCGCCGATCCGATACAGCGCGAGCAGCGCATCGGCCGCGTGCAGTTCCTGCGCGAGCCATGCGCCGAGCCCGATCATCCATGCGCCCGACAGCGACGCGCCGGCGAACACCACGGCGATCAGTTTCGCGCGGCTCGTGTGCTTCGGCAGGTAACGCGAGTAATCGGAGACATAGGGCGCATACGAGATGTTGTAGCTGGCCGCGATCGCGAACTGGGCCGCGAATGCGATGCCGCCGAAGCCCGGCGGGATCGCGCGCGGGCCGTCCGGCAGCGGGGCGTGACCGGTCAGCAGCGCGAGCGTGACGAGCAGATAGAGCGGCAGCGTCGCATACAGCGCCCACCTGAACGCGCGATGCATAAGGTCGTGGCCGTAGATCGCGAGCAGCGCGCCCGCCGCGATCGCGCTGGCCGCCACCGCCGCGCCGTCGAGGCCGAACACGTTGCGCACGCCGTCGACCATCAGCGACACGTTGACGACATTGAAGCCGACGAACACGAACAGGGTTGCCAGCAGCGCGACGATCACGCCGCGATAGCCGAACTGCGCCCGCGACTGGATCATCTGAGGCAGGCCCATTTCCGGCCCCTGCGATCCGTGGAAGGCCATGAACAGCGTGCCGGAGCGCGCCGGCGAGCGCCGTCCAACCGGCCGACAGGCCCATCGACGGACCGACGAAGCCGATCGAGATCGTGAAGAAATGAAAATTGCCGAGGAACCAGAACGGCCCCTGGCTCGCGAGCCGCGCGTGCCGTTCGTGTTCGGGGATGTAGTCGATCGAACGCTGTTCGATCGAGAGGCTCGGTGGCGAGAGGCTCGGTGGCGAGAGGCCCGCTGGCGAGAGGCTCGGTGGCGCATCGGCATGCGCGGCGTGGTCGGAGGTGGGCAACTGGGGCATCGGATCCGCTCCGCGGCGTGAGACGCCGTCGCGCGGCAGTCCGCGCGACGGCATGGAACCAGGACCCGCGCGGCGCGCGGGCGCGCAAGACGACCGCCTGCCTACAGTCCCGCGGTGGTTTGCGGCATCCGGGCCTGCGCGACGCCTGCCGCGTCGGCCTGCTCGACGTCGCCCGTGCGGCGCGCGATCAGCCACACGCACACGGACGACAGGATCGCGGCGGCGGTGTACTGCAACGCGAGCGGCCACCAGGCCGGCGTGCTGTTCTGCGCGATCACGGTCGCGACGAGCGGCGTCAGCCCGCCCGCGAGCGCGCCGCATACCTGGTAGGCGATCGAGATGGCCGTGTAGCGGATGCGCGCGGCGAAGATGCCGCTGACGAAGCCCGCGATCACCGAGTAATAGCCCGATTCGGCGATCGTCGCGAGGCCGACGCCGAGCGTGATCGACAGCGGCGTGCCGACCTGCACGAGCGGCAGCATGATGAACGGCACCACCATCGCCCACGCGCCGGTGATCAGCAGCACCCGCGTCGTGCCGAAGCGCTGTGCGAGGAACGCCGCGCCCAGTTGCACGATGAACTGCAGGACTGCGACCACGGTCATGCATTGCAGCACCATCGAGCGTTCGAGCGACAGGAACTGGGTCGCGTAGCTGATCATGAAAATGTTGCTGAAGTACACACCGGCGATGCCATAGACGTTCGCGCCGATCGCGAGCAGCAGCAGCTTCCAGTGGCGGAAGGCTTCGCGCACCGGATTGGCGGCCGTCTCGCCGCTTTGCCGCACGGCCTCGAACTCCGGCGATTCCGAGACGCTCGCGCGGATCACGAAGCCGACCACCAGCAGCACCGCGCTCGCGAGGAACGGCAGGCGCCAGCCCCAGCTCATCAGGTCGTCCTTCGAGAGCGTGCTGATCGCGCCGAACGCGAGCATCGACAGGATCAGGCCGCTCGCGCTGCCGAGCTGGGCGAACGAGGCGAAGAAGGTGCGCTTGCCGGGCGGCGCGTGCTCGCCGGCGAGCAGCACCGCGCCGCCCCATTCGCCACCGACCGCGATGCCTTGCAGCACGCGCATCAGCACGAGCAGCACGGGGGCGATCACGCCGGCCTGCGCGTAGGTCGGCAGGAGGCCGATCGCGACGGTGGCGAGCGCCATCAGGATCAAGGTCGCGAGCAGCGAGCGCTTGCGGCCGTAGCGGTCGCCGAGATAGCCGAACAGCATGCCGCCGAGCGGCCGCGCGAAGAAGCCGACCGCGAACGAGCCGAACGACGCGAGCAGGCTGACGAAGCGGTTCTCGCCGGGAAAGAACAGCGGGCCGAACACGATCGCCGCGGCGGTCGCGTAGCTGTAGAAGTCGTACCACTCGATCGTGGTGCCGACGAACGAAGCGAGCGCCGCGCGGCGCGGCTGCTTGACGGGCGGTTTCATCCGGGTGTCTCCTCCAGGCTTTTCTTGTCGTGGTCCGGTCAGTCGCGGTAGGCGACGCCGGGCAGCACGCACAGCAATTCGTAGGCGAGGTTCGCGCCGAGCAGCGCGGTCGTGCCGAACGGATCGTAAGGCGGCGCGACTTCGACGAGATCGCAGCCGACGATGTTCAGGCCATGCGCGCCGCGCACGATCTCGAGCGCCTGCGGCACCGTGAGGCCGGCGATTTCCGGCGTGCCGGTGCCCGGCGCGTAGGCCGGATCGATGCCGTCGATGTCGAAGCTGATGTAGACGGGCGTGTCGCCGATCTGCTCGCGCACCTCGCGCATCAGCGGCGCGAGCGACTGGTTCCAGCAGGCTTCGGCCTGCACCACGCGGAAGCCCTGCTCGCGGCACCAGTCGAAGTCCTCGGCCGCGTAGCCGGTGCCGCGCAGGCCGATCTGCACGACCCGCGAGCATTCGAGCAGGCCTTCCTCGACCGCGCGGCGGAACGGCGTGCCGTGCGCGATCTTCTCGCCCATCATCGTGTCGTTCACGTCGGCGTGCGCATCGACGTGGATCAATGCAACCTTGCCGTGCTTGCGATGGATCGCGCGCAGGATCGGCAGCGCGATCGTGTGGTCGCCGCCGAGCGTGATCGGCTTGCAGTCGTGGCGCAGGATCGCATCGTAGGCGGCCTCGATGCGGGCGATCGAATCGTGCAGGTTGTACGGGTTGATCGCGACGTCGCCGACGTCGGCGATCTGCAGCGAATCGAACGGCGCCGCGCGGGTCGCCATGTTGTACGGGCGCAGCAGCACCGATTCCGCGCGGATCTGGCGCGGCCCGAAGCGCGCGCCGGTGCGGTTCGAGGTGCCGAGGTCGAACGGCACGCCGACGAAGCAGGCGTCGAGACCCTCGGCGCTCTGCACGTGCGGCAGGCGCATCATGGTCGCGATGCCGCCGCTGCGCGGCATCTCGTTGCCGCCGAGCGGCTGGTTGAAGTGATCGGCTGTCATGGGGCGATTCGTATGGGTTCGTTCAGGGGTTGCCGTATCATTCGACGCGGCGTGACGCGTAGTTGTACGCGTTGACGCCTGAAAGAAGAATGCGAAGGTTTCGACGTAAACATCGATGAGAATCGATGTAAGCAACAGGAGGCAGACGTGCTGGGGAATCTATCGACGCTCGACCTGCGGCTGATCAGGGTTTTCCTGGCGGTGGTCGAGGCTGGTGGCGTGACGGCCGCGCAGACCATGCTCAATGTCGGCCAGTCGACCATCAGCGCGCAGCTGTCGACACTCGAGACCCGGCTCGGCTACCGGCTGTGCGAGCGCGGCCGCAGCGGCTTCCGGCTCACGCCGAAGGGGGAGCGCTTCCATGCGATGAGCCGCAAGCTGCTCGCGGCGCTCGATGAGTTCGGCAGCGCCGCGCGGCACATGGACAAGCAGCTGGTCGGCACGCTCAGCATCGGCCTGATCGGCCATACGCCGGTCAGCCAGAACGCGCGGATCGCCGAGGCGATCGCCGCGTTCCGCACGCGCGACGAGGCGGTGCGCTTCTCGATCTCGGTGCGTCCGCCCGGCGATCTCGAGGAGCGGCTGCTGGGCGGCGAGATCCAGATCGCGGTCGGCTATTTCTGGCACCGCGTGCCGGCGCTCGACTACACGCCCTTGTTCGTCGAGCGGCAGGTCGCGTACTGCGGGCGCGGCCATCCGCTGTTCACGCGCGCGGGCGCGCTGACGCCCGCCGACGCGGCGGGCCACGAGTGGGCGTGGCGGACCTACCCGCTGCCCGAGGCGCAGCTGTCGACCTCGCCCGATCGCGTCACGGGCACCGCCGACAACATGGAGGCGGTCGCGCTGCTGATCCTGTCCGGCCATCATCTCGGCTATCTGCCGCAGCACTTCGCGGCGCCGTACGTCGCCCAGGGCCTGCTCGCGGCGCTCAATCCGGACAGCCTGCGCTACGACGTGACGTTCCACATGGTCGTGGCCCGGCAGGCGCGCCAGAACCCGGTGGTGCAGGCGTTCCTCGAGGACCTGGCGCGCGCGCACGACGTGCCCGACGTCGACTGAGCGGCGCGGGGCGCGGGCTCAGGGAATCGGCAGCTCGGCGTCGCGCTTGACCTCGCGCAGCGACAGCGCCGATTCGATCGACGTCACGCCGGGCAGGACGCGCAGCGTGTCGCGCAGGAACATGCCGTAGTCGTCGAGGTCGTGCGCGACGACCTGCAACAGGTAATCCGCCGAGCCGGACACGTTGTGGCAGGACAGGATCCGCGGGATGCCGAGCACCTCGCGCTCGAAGCGGTTCGCGACGGCGCGGTCGTGCACCGCGAAGCGCAGCAGAACGAACGCCACCACGCCGAAGCCGAGCGCCTTGCGCGACAGCTGGCCGCGGTAGCGCTCGATATAGCCGTCGGCTTCGAGCCGCTTGAGCCGGCGCGTGCACGGCGTCTCGCTGAGGCCGACCGCCTCGGCGAGCCGCGCGATCGGGATGCGACCGTCCAGCTGCACCGCGGCGAGGATCGCGCGGTCGATTTTGTCGAGTTCGGGCATGTGGGTGGAAGGTGCTAAAGGTTGGTTGATTCCTAGTGTATTCCACTTTGCAGAAGCAGCCGAATCGCCAATTTAGCCAATAAACCCTCCTGCCGCGGATGCAACATGGAGGCCTTCAGAACCGAGGCCCGATCATGATTTCCGCCCACCTGCTGCTCGTCTACATTGCCGCTGTCGCGGCCATCTATGCGCTGCCGGGACCGGACATGGCGCTGGTGTTGCAGACCAGCATCGGCCGCGGCGCCCGCCCGGGGCTCGCGGCGGCGGCGGGGCTCGGGCTCGCGCGCGGCGTGCACGTGATGCTGTCCGCATGCGGGGTCGCCGCGCTGCTGCGCAGCGCGCCGTGGCTCTACGAGATCGTCCGCTACGGCGGCGCGGCCTACCTGGCCTATGTCGCGCTGCAGATCTTCCGCTCGCCGATGTTCGCGCTGGCCGGCGAGGCCGGTGAGCAGCCGGCCGGCCAGTTGCGCCAGAGCTTCACGAAGGGCCTGCTGACCAATCTGCTGAATCCGAAGGCGCTGCTGTTCTGCTCGGTGCTGCTGCCGCAGTTCGTTGCGCCGGGCGCCGGGCCGGTGTTCGCGCAGATGCTCGAACTGGGCGCGCTGCTCGTGCTGATCGGCGCGTGTTTCGACGTCGCCTGCGTGTTCGGCGCGTCGCGGATCGCCGCGTGGATGCGCCGCCATCCGCTCGCGCAGACCGTGCAGCGCTGGACCTTCTCGGTCGCGCTGCTCGGGTTCGCGCTGCGTCTGTCGCTCGACTGACGGTCGGCGCGCGCGAGGCCGGCCGTATCGACGCAACGAACGGCTGCGACACCCGGCGCGCGCGCAAATAAAATCCCCGCGCAGGCTGCACGCGATCACAGCGCGTGCTTTACACTTCTCCCTCCATGCTTCGCGCGCCGTGCCGTCGGCGTTGCGTACCGCATTCGACATTCCGGCCGGAACCGCTTCCGGTCGGCCATGTCCGATTTCCTGGCAGTCCGTGCAACGCGGTAACCAAGGAGGGTCCGAACATGGCAAGACATCTTCACGCCGGCAATGAAACGCAGGTCGCGGCCGAATCCACCTGTCTCGGCGCATGCGATCCCACCGAGACGATACATGTCACGGTGATGTTGCGACGGCAGGAAGAGCAGCATCTCGACACCTTGCTGAAAGGCCTCGCGCGCGGCGATCCGAACGCGAAGCCGGTCACGCGCGAGGCGTTCGCGCAGCGTTTCGGCGCCGCGCCCGCCGACGTCGCGAAACTCGAGGCGTTCGCGCGTGGGCATCAGTTGACCGTGGCGCGGGTCGACCCGGCGCAGAGCGTCGTCGTGCTGGCCGGCACCGTCGCGCAGGTCGAGGCGGCCTTCGGCGTGACGCTGCAACGTTTCGAACACCGCACCATCGGCCAGTACCGCGCCCGCACCGGCGCGATCACGCTGCCCGACGACCTGAGCGATACGGTCACCGCCGTGCTGGGGCTCGACACCCGGCCGGCCGCGCGGCCGCATTTCCGGTTCCGGCCGCCGTTCCAGCCCGCGCTCGGGGGCGCGGCGGTCACCTTCACGCCGCCCCAGCTCGCCGCGCTGTACGACTTCCCGGCCGGCGACGGCGCGGGCCAGTGCATCGCGCTGATCGAACTCGGCGGCGGTTATGCGCCCGACGACATCAACCGGTATTTCAACGGCCTCGGCCTGGCGAAGACGCCGACGCTCGTCGACGTGAACGTCGGCGCCGGACGCAATGCGCCGACCGGCGATCCGAACGGGCCGGACGGCGAGGTCGCGCTCGACATCGAGGTCGCGGGTGCGATCGCGCCCGGCGCGACGATCGCCGTCTATTTCGCGCAGAACAGCGACGCGGGCTTCATCCAGGCGGTCAACCAGGCGGTGCACGACACCGCGAACCGGCCCTCCGTGATCTCGATCAGCTGGGGCGGCCCGGAGGCCGCCTGGTCGTCGCAGTCCCTGCAGGCGTTCAACCGGGTGCTGCAATCGGCGGCCGCGGTCGGCGTGACGGTGTGCGCGGCGTCCGGCGACAGCGGCTCCGACGAAGGCCTGCAGGACGGCGTGAACCACGTCGACTTCCCGGCGTCGAGCCCCTATGCGCTGGCCTGCGGCGGCACCACGCTCCAGGCGCTGCCCGGCCAGGGCATCCGCGCGGAGACCGTGTGGAACGACACGGCGTCGGGCGGCGGCGCGAGCGGCGGCGGCGTGAGCACGGTGTTCGACCTGCCGGCGTGGCAGCAAGGCCTGAGCGTGACGGCGAGCGACGGCGGGCAGACGAGCCCGCTGGCCAAGCGCGGGGTGCCGGACGTGGCGGGCGATGCGTCGCCGCAGACGGGCTACGAGGTCTCGGTGGCGGGCACGGCCGCGGTGATGGGCGGCACGAGCGCGGTCGCGCCGCTGTGGGCGGCGCTGATCGCACGGATCAACGCGGCGGCGGGCAGCGCGGCCGGCTGGCTGAATCCGACGCTGTACGCGAACCCGGGCGCGTTGCGCGACGTCACGCAGGGCAACAACGGCGCATATGCGGCGTCGCTGGGCTGGGACGCGTGCACGGGGCTGGGCAGCCCCGACGGGGCGAAGCTGGCCGCCGCGCTGAAGGGCAAGTCCGCCGCCTAGCGGCGGACGGGCGGAATTGACGAATTCGTTCATGCACCACCAATAGAACCAGAAGGAGCAGCTCGATGAGTATCGATTCGGTATCTTCCGGCGGCGGTTCGTATCCGCTGCAGCACGGCGCGCACAATTCTCACGGCGTGCCGCCCACCATCGACCCGGTGGCGTTGAGCCACGGCCGCGACCAGCCGTTCTTCGATCCGGTCGCCTACGGCAACGGGCCCGACGATTCCGTGACCGACACCACCGAGGGCGAGGCGATCACGCATCACACGCTCGTGGTCGGCGGCCGCCGGATCGCGTATACGGCGACCGCCGGCCATCTGGTCGCGGTCGACCCGAGCAGTTCGCAGCCCGAGGCGAAGCTGTTCTACGTCGCCTTCACGGAGGACGGCCAGACGGAGGAGTCGCGCCCGGTCACGTTCTTCTACAACGGCGGCCCCGGCTCCTCGTCGGTGTTCGTCCTGCTCGGCTCGTTCGCGCCGCGCCGGATCCGCACCTCGATGCCGGGCTTCACGCCGCCCGCGCCTTATCAGATGGAGGACAACCCGGACAGCCTGCTCGACAAGAGCGACCTGGTCTTCATCAATCCGGTCGGCACCGGCTATTCGGCCGCGATCGCGCCGCGCAAGAACCGCGACTTCTGGGGCGTGGACCAGGACGCGGATTCGATCAAGCAGTTCATCAAGCGCTACCTGACGAAGAACAACCGCTGGAATTCGCCGAAATTCCTGTTCGGCGAGTCGTACGGCACGGCGCGCAGCTGCGTGCTCGCGTACCGGCTGCACGAGGACGGCGTCGACCTGAACGGCGTGACGCTGCAATCGTCGATCCTCGATTACAAGCAGGCGGGCAATCCGGCCGGCGCGCTGCCGACCGCGGCGGCCGACGCGTGGTATCACAAGCGGCTCGGCGTGACGCCGACGCCCACCGACCTCGGCGCGTTCGCCGAGGAGGTCGCGCAGTTCGCGCGCGGCGATTACCTCGACGCGCTGCGCAAGTTCCCGCAGACCGACCCGGCCGTGGTCGCCAAGCTGTCCGAATACACGGGCATCGATACGACCACGCTGCTGTCATGGAGTCTCGACGTGGCCGGCTACGACGCGCGCGGCAACTCGGTGTTCCTCACCACGCTGCTGCGCGCGCAGGGCCTGATGCTCGGCTCGTACGACGGCCGCGTGACGGGCATCGAGTCGGGCATCGCGGGCAGGATCGACCCGAACTCCGGCGGCAACGACCCGACGATGACGGCGGTGACGGGCGACTACACGGTGATGTGGAACAGTTACCTGAACGAACAGCTCAAGTACACGACGAATTCCGCGTTCACCGATCTCAACGACCAGGCGTTCGCCAACTGGGATTTCCATCACACCGATCCGACGGGCGCGCAGCAGGGCATCGACGACAAGGGCAACGTGATTCTCTACACGGCGGGCGATCTCGCGGCCGTGATGGCGCTCAACGTCGACCTGAAGGTGCTGTCCGCGAACGGCTTCTACGATTTCGTGACGCCGTTCTACCAGACGGTGCTCGATCTGCAGCAGATGCCGCTCGAGGATCCGTCGGTGCGGGCGAACCTGTCGGCGCGCTTCTATCCGTCGGGCCACATGGTGTACCTGGACGGCGGCTCGCGCACCGCGCTCAAGCACGATCTCGCGCAGATGTACGACTCGGCGGTGCACGACAGCGGGGCGGTGCTGCGGATCCGCGCGCTGCAGGCGAAGCGGCGCGACGCCGCGTGAGCGTGCGCGGCGAGCCGAAGGGCTCGCCGCGCGCGGGATACAAAAAGGCCGACCGGGTGAGGTCGGCCAAAAAGGTCCTGGCCTAATCCGAGGGCCAACGCCAGAACCCGAGAAGCGGTGGCGATGGCGCCCGGCACAGGCCGGGCGCGTCGCTCGATGGTCTCTTCGCTGCCAACCCGGTCGCGCTCGATGTTGAACTCGGCTGCGCGGGGGCAGGGGGGCGGCCGGTCAGCCGCGCAGTCGTTCCGCGATCGCGCGAAAGCCGGCCGCAAAGACGTTTTCGCTGACGCCCGAGGCCACTTCGCGCAGGTCCGCGCCTTCCGTCGTGAAATCCGCCCACCACAAGCCGAAGGTCTGCCCGGTCGCCGTGACGGGAATGAGCCGCACGCCGGCGACGTAGTTGCGCACCGGCAGCGAGGTATCGAAGATCGTGTACTCGAACTCGAATGCCGACGGCTCGAACTTCGTCAGCCGCTCGCGCACGAATTGATGATCCGGCAGCACGAGATAGCGCTCGGCGCCTGTCGTGCGCCCGTCGCCGCCCGATTCGAGACGGCTTTCCAGCACGCCCGGGTGAAACGTGGCCATGCCGTTGAAATCATCGAAGAACGACCAGACGCGCCCGAGCGGCGCGTCGAAAACCTGACTGGCGAATGCGGTGTGCTTCTTCGTCATGCTTTCTCCTCGGTTGAGCGGAGGCGTTCGTGTGCCGCCGCGGATGGCGGGCGGTAACCCGTCCTGATAGCCTTGAAGCGTTGCGTGGTGTCGGTCAGCGCGGTTTCGGCGGGCAGCCGCTCCATTGAGCTGGCGCCGTAGAAACCGTGGCATTCGGGGCACTCGGCCAGCATATAGGCCGCGTCTTCCGGCGAGGCGATCGGGCCGCCGTGGCACAACACGATCACGTCGTCGCGCACGGAGCGCGCGGCGGCCGCCCAGCGCTTGACGAGCGGCACGCAGTCGGCGAGCTGCAGCGCGGTGGTCGCGCCGATCCGGCCGCCCGTCGTCAGGCCGAGGTGCGCGACGATGATGTCGGCGCCCGCCTCGGTCATCGCGATCGCGTCGGCCTCGCTGAATACGTACGGCGTCGTCAGCATGCCCTTGCGGTGCGCGAGGCGGATCATGTCCACCTCGAGCGCGTAGCCCATGCCGGTTTCCTCGAGATTCGCGCGGAAGTTGCCGTCGATCAGGCCGACCGTCGGGAAGTTCTGCACGCCGGCAAAACCGACCCGGCTCACGTCGTCGAGGAATGCGTCGAAGTTGCAGAACGGATCGGTGCCGTTGACGCCGGCGATCACCGGCGTCGACTTGACGACGGGCAGGACCTCGCGCGCCATCTCCATCACGATCTCGTTCGCGTTGCCGTAGGCGAGCAGGCCGGCGAGCGAGCCACGGCCGGCCATCCGGTAGCGGCCCGAGTTGTAGATGACGATCAGGTCGATCCCGCCCGCTTCCTCGCACTTGGCGGATAAACCCGTGCCCGCGCCGCCCCCGATGATGGGCTCGCCGCGCGCGATCATGGCGCGCAGCTGGTGAAGAATGGCGGAGCGGTTCGGCTTGGACATCATCAATTCCGTGACAGGAGCGACAAGAACGTTTCGACTGCGGTGCGCGCGAACAGCGCGTCGTTGATATGCGCGGGCACGCGGATCAGGCGGCGGTCGGCGGTTTGCCTGACCGTGGCCTCGAGCGCGTCGAACAGTGCGCGATCGGCTTCGGGGTCCCAGAACGGCTGGCCGGGCGCGTCGAGCGCCGATACGCCGCCTTCGGGAATCAGGAAGCGGACCGGGCCGCCGCAGGCGTTCAGCTTGTGGCCGATCCATGCGCCGATCCGGCGATTTTCGTCGGCCGTGGTGCGCATCAGCGTGACCTGCGGGTTGTGCGGGTACAGCAGGCGGTCTGCGTAGCGCGGCGGCAGCGTCGACAGATGGCCGAAATTGACCATGTCCAGCGCGCCGCAAGCGCCGACGTAGGGTACCTTGCTGCGCGCGATCGCGTCGAAGCGGTCCTCGCCGCAGGCGAGCACGCCGCCGCACAGCAGGTCGCAGACTTCGGTGGTGGTGAGGTCGAGCACGCCGTCGAGCAGGGCGCTGTCCGCGAGCTTTTCCATCGCGTGGCCGCCGTGGCCCGTCGCGTGGAACACGAGGCAGTCGAAGCGCGTGTCGAGCTGCGCCGTGACCGCCGTGATGCACGGCGTGGTCACGCCGAACATCGTCAGGCCGATCGCGGGCTTCAGGTCGGCCGGCAGCGGCTGCGCGTCGCGCACCGCGCCCGCGATCATGTGGGCGCCGTTGGCGAGCACCCGCAATGAAATTCGATTGAGACCGGCCAGATCGGTGACCGAGTACATGATGGCGATGTCGCTCGCGCCGATGTAGCGGGACACGTCGCCCGACGCCATCGTCGAGATCATCAGCTTCGGCACGCCGATCGGCAGCGCCTGCATGGCCGGCGTGACCAGCGCGGTTCCACCCGAGCCGCCGATGCCGAGCAGCGCGGCCACGTCGTCGCGGCTCGCGATGTAGCGTTCGAACGCTACCGCCATCGCGGCGATCGCGCGGCCGCGGTCGCCGCACAGGACGGCACCCCTGCCGTCCGGATGGCAATCCGCGACTGTCTCCGCGTGGATGTCCGCTAGCCCGGACGGTTCGCCGCGCGTCGACAGGTCGACGACGACGGCCTCGAGGCCCAGACGGGCGAACCGGTCCTTCAGGTAGTGGGCTTCCGCGCTTTTTGTATCAACCGTGGCCGCAACGTAGATTCGTGTACGGTGAGGTAACATTTGGTCTCCTTCGCCAGTAACCCTGTCGAACGATGCGCTTCTTTGATGCGCCACACTCTAGCACAAATGAGACTATCGTCTCATCGAATCGACCGCATCCATGTCAATTTCCGCAGATTCTTCCGAAACTTTGTCCGGCGTTCGGCTGCAGACGCGTGAGTTATTGCTCAATACCGCACTGACGCTGCTGGAGCAAGGGTGGTTCCCTTCCATCACCGAATTGGCCGCCGCGGCGGGCGTGTCGCGCGCCACCGCGTACCGTTATTTCCCGTCGCAGGCGGCGCTCGTCAGCACGGTCGTCGATACGGTCCTCGGGCCGGTGCTGCAATGGCGGCCCACCGGGCAGTCGGTGCAGGCGCGCGTCGACGAACTGCTCGATTTTGCGTATCCGCGCATGCAGCAGCACGAGGGCGCACTGCGCGCGGCGCTGCAGGTGGCGCTCGCGCAATGGGCCAACGAACGCGCGCAGCGCGCGTCCGACGAACCCAAGTATCAGCGCGGCAACCGCCGGCGCCTGCTGACGCTCGCCGTCGAGCCGCTGAAGGACGAGGCCGTCGCGCCGGAAGCGGCCGCGCGGCTCGCGCAGGCGCTTTCGCTCGTCTATGGCACCGAGGCGATGGTCGTGCTCAAGGATATCTGGGGGCTCGACAACGCGGCGTTCCGCGAAGTCGTCGACTGGATGAGCCGGGCGTTGATCAAGGCGACGCTCGACGAGGCGCAGCCGACGCCTTGATGCGCGGGCGCGGATGGGCTGCGCCGCGCCGGCGGCGCGATGCCGCGGCGCGGGGCGTCGTCGTGCGTCAGCGCAGCAGCTGGCGCACGCAGGGCGCGCGTCATGCGTCGTGATAGCGCAGCCAGAAGATTTCGCGGCAGGCGTTGTCGAAACGCTGGCGCGGCGGCGCGATCGGCCGGCCGTCCGGATGGACGAGCACCTCGTAGTCGATCCAGCATTCGGCGCACGCAGGCGCCGCCAGGTCGCGCGGCGCCTGCTCCTGCTCCTGCTCCACCGCGCGCCGGATCACCGCGCCGTCGTCGAACGTGTAGAGCGTCTCGACGCGGTGCATGTCGTAGCCGTCGTCGTGCCAGCGCACCTGAGTCGTGTCGTGCCGCGTGATCGCGACGTCGCGAGCCTGGCCGTGAATGGCGCCGACATAACGGAACAGGGGATTCATGATGCGGGGCTCGTGAAGGGAACGCGGCATGGTAGCGCGCGTTGAGCGCGCGCATCGCTAATTCCCTGGTGCGGGTGCGGTCGGGCGGCGCGCGTGGCGCGACGCGGCAGGGGAGCGATACCGGCGGCGATGTCGTTGCCCGGGCAACCATGCGGTCCCGATGCGGCGTGCTTCTTGGCGGGAATATGCCGACGGGCCGCGCGCGGCCCGTCGGCGGGCGCACGCGCGGCGCGTTCGTTTACGCCGGGTTCAGCCACTCCGTCAGGCCTTCGCGCGCATTCAGCTCGATGAAGGACGGCCGCGCGCGCATCTGCTCGATGTAGCGCGTGAGATGCGGCCACGTGGTCGCGGGGCGCGGCATGTTGCGGGTCCAGCGCAGCAGCATCACCGCGAGGAGATCGGCCGTGCTCAGGCGCTCGCCGATCAGATAGAGGCGGCCGTCGCCGAGCCGCGCGTCGAGCCGCGTCATGATGTCTTCGATCTGCTGCTCCGAGAAGGCCCGCACCGCATCGGCGTGGGCCGGATCGCCGTCGGCTTCCGCGAAGAACCAGTTGCGCATCGCCGGCAGCAGCGCGTTCGCGAAGTAGATCATCTGCTCGTACCATGCCGCGCGTTCCGGCGTGCCCGGCGCAGGCGCGAGACCGCCTTCCGGATGGCGCTCGGCCAGCAGCATCAGCAACGCGGCCGATTCGGCATGGGGCACGCCGTCGACCATGAGCGTCGGCACGCGGCCCGACGGATTCAGGCGCAGGTAGTCGGGGGAGCGCTGCGCGCCGGTCTCGATGTCGACGAGCTGCGTCTCGAACGGCACGCCCAGTTCGATCAACATCCAGTGGACAGCCATGCTCGCCGCGCCCGGCGAGTAGTACAGGAGGTAACTCAT
This sequence comes from Burkholderia sp. GW821-FHT14F03, assembly GCF_058803765.1. Classification (NCBI taxonomy): domain Bacteria; kingdom Pseudomonadati; phylum Pseudomonadota; class Betaproteobacteria; order Burkholderiales; family Burkholderiaceae; genus Burkholderia; species Burkholderia sp. GW821-FHT14F03. Next base: position 59,534 of record NZ_JBXAPG010000035.1, on the reverse strand, counting down.
GCTGCGGCTCCGTGAATTCGGATGGGAATGGGGTGAGGCGGAGCGGCGATGGTAGCAAGTTCCCGCGCCGTCGAGGGACGGTTCGTGCGGGGCGCGGTCGGGCGATGCGGGTGCGTTCGCTCAGTCCTTGGCGCCCGGCCAGTCGAACGGCGTGTAAGGCAGCGCGCGCTTGTGATGCGTCGCGTCGTAGAAGCGCCGCACCGTCTCGTGGACGTGCGGCTCGACTGTCTTGCCTTCGAGGTAGTCGTCGATCTGGTCGTAGCCGATGCCGTAGGCATGCTCGTCCGGCAATTGCGGGCGCAACGCCTCCAGGTCGGCGGTCGGCACTTTCATCACGAGCGCCTCGTCGGCGCCGAGCGCTCGCGCGATCTCGCGCACCCGGCGCTTGTTGAGGCCGGCGAGCGGCAGCACGTCGGCGCCGCCGTCGCCGAACTTGGTGAAGAAGCCCATCAGCGATTCCGCCGCGTGATCGGTGCCGATCACGATGCCTTGCCGCGCGCCAGCCGCCGCGTACTGCGCGATCATCCGCTGCCGCGCCTTGATGTTGCCGTGCACGAAGTCCTGCTGCGCGTCGTCGCGAAAGCCCAGGTCGCCGGCCGAGAGCGCCGCGAGCATCGCGTCGGCGGCCGGCCGGATGTCGATCGTCAGCGTCTCGTCGGCGCGCACGAACGCCAGTGCGCGCTGCGCGTCGGCTTCATCGCGCTGCACGCCATAGGGCAGGCGCATGGCGACGAAGCGCGCGTCGCAGCCCTGCGCGCGCAACTGCTCGACGGCCAGCTGCGCGAGGCGGCCGGCCGTCGACGAATCGACGCCGCCGCTGATGCCCAGCACATAGGTGCGCAGGCCGGTCGAGCGCAGGTAGTCGGCGAGGAAGGTCACCCGGCGCGCGGCTTCGCCGCGGGCGTCGAACTGCGCGGCGACGCGCAGCTCGGCGGCGATCGCGCGCTGGCGGGCGGCGGGGTCGGGATGGGACATGAGCGGGCTCCGGGATGGTCGGGTTGCAGCGCGTCATCATAAGCGCAATCGCGCGCGGCCGTCGCGAGCCGCGGGGGTCACGCCTTGCGCGCGAGCAAGACCCCCGCCAGCGCGAGCGCGAAGCCGCCGAGCTGCACCGGCGCGAGCGTTTCGCCGAACAGCAGGTAACCCTGCAGGGCGGCCAGCGGCGGCGCGAGGAACAGCAGCGAGGTCGCGCGCGCCGCGTTGCCGCGCCGCAGCATCCACATCAGCAGCGTGACGGCGAGCCCCGACAGCATCACGATGCCCCAACCGAGCGAGAGCCACAGCCCGGGCGCGTTGTCCCAGCGGGTCTCGCCGAGCAGCAGCGCGAACGCGGCCGCGACGAGCGCCGCGCCGGCATTCTGCACGGCGACCGCGCTGCGCAGATCGGTCTGCGCGAGCGAGCTTTTCTGGTAGAGAGAGCCGGCCGTGATCGACGCGACCGCGAGCACGGCCACCGCGACCACCATCGCCGCGGAGACGGCGCCCGGCGCGGCGGCGCCCGGCGCGGCGAGTCGCGGGGCGAGCACCAGCGCCACGCCGGCGAGGCCGAGCGCCATGCCGAACCAGCCGCGCGCGGGCAGCTTCTCGCCGAAGCAGGGCACTGCCAGCACCGCGGTCGCGAGCGGCTGCAGCGCGCCCAGCAGCGCCATCACGCCCGCGTTGAGGCCTTGCGCGACGGCCCAGTAGCTCGCGCCGAGATACACCCCTTGCAGCAGCGCGCCCGCGAGCAGGTGGCGGCCCCACTCGCGGCCGGCCGGCCAGCGTGCGCGCGCGGCGAGCGCGACGCCGGCGTACAGCAGCGCGGTGCCGGCGAAACGGGCGAGCAGGTAGAGATTCGGATCGGCGTGGGGCTTGATGGCGCGAGCGACGATGAAGCCGGTCGACCAGAGCGCGACGAAGGTCGCGGCGAACACGGAAGCGAGCATGCGGACACGGCCGGACGCGGGCCGGCGAAAGGAAGCGGAAGCGCAGTATGGTGCGCGCCGCATCCGTCGTCTTGTCGAAAACTGCACGCGCCGCGCGGGCGGCGCGGGGCCGCTTACTCGATCGAGAAGGTGTCGAGCGGCTGGTTCGCGCTGGCGTCGGTCGCGAGCCGGGCGCTCAGCAGCTGGTGCAGGCGGCGCGCCTCGTCCAGGGTGAGGTCGATCCAGTACGGATCGCCGGCGGCGTCGTTGAGCCGCTCCGGCGGGAACTGGATTTCGAGCACGGTGCCTTTGCGATACATCTTTTCCTCGTCGGTGGCGTTCGGTCAGACGGCGAGTGTAGCAACCCGACGCACCGGCGATTCGCGCATGGGAGGAAATACACCATTGACGATGCCGCTGCGATCGGGCGCGCCTGACACATGCGCTTCAAACACCCGTACTACAATAGGCCGCCCTCATTTCGCCGGCCATCCGGGCCGGCGCTTCGCCGCAATGCTCGCAGAACAACGACATCAATACATCCTGTCCGAACTCGGCAAGACTGGCGCGCTGTCGGTCGCGGAACTCGTCCGCACGCTCGATGTGTCGCGCGAGACGATCCGCCGCGATCTCAACGCGCTCGCCGCGCGCGGCCTGCTGGTGATGACGCATGGCGGCGCGCTGGCCGCCGACCGGCGCGAGCCGAGCCTGTCCGAGCGCGAGGCCGCGCACGCGGGCGCGAAGCAGGTGATCGGCCGACGCGCGGCGACCTTCGTGCCGGACGGCGCGTCGGTGCTGCTCGATTCGGGCAGCACGACGCACGCGGTGGCGCTCGCGCTGGCCGACCGTCACCGCCTGACCGTCTATACGAACGACTGGCGGATCGCCTTCGTGCTCGCGCGCCGCAATGAAAACCGCGTGACGCTGCTGGGCGGCGAATTGTCCGACGACGAGGATGCGACCTTCGGGCTCGATACGATCCAGCAGCTGGCGCAGTACAACGTCGATTTCGCGTTCGTTGGCGCGGGCGGCGTCACGCCCGACGGCGATCTCACCGATTACTCGCGGCTCGCGGCGGAAGTGCGCAGCCGGATGCTGGCCGCGGCCGGCACCGTGGTGGTGGTCGCCGACCATTCGAAGTTCGGCCGCGTGACGCCGGTGCGGATCAACGGCGTCGAAGCCGCCCGCTATCTGGTCACCGACCGCGCGCCCGACAAGGCGATGCGGCGCGCGCTCGCGGCGCGCGGCCTCGAATTGATCGTCTGCGGCTGAGCGCGGCCGCGCGGAGCGGGGCGCGCGCGTGTTCCGGGTCGTTCAGCAGGATACGAAGCGCAGCACCGCGTCGCAGATCGTCGCGCGATGGCGGACCCGCAGGCGCGGGGCCGACGGATCGCGGCCGAACGCGGCGCCGAACGTGTAGCGGTTCGACACGCGGTGGAAACAGAACGAGCTGATCAGCAGGTGCAGGTCGTAGGGATCGACGTCGTCGCGGAACGCGCCGCTCGCGACGCCGCGCGCGAGCAGTTCCTCGATCGTCTTGATGATGCTGACGTTGCGGTTCTTGAACGATTTCAGCTGTTCGAGATACTTCGCGCCGTGGGTGTTCTCGATCGAGACGAGGCGCACGAAATCGCGATGCTTGTCGTGGTAGTCGAACGTGAATTCCACGAGCCGACGCAGCCCCGCGACCGGCTCCAGCTCGCCGATGTTCAGCTCCAGTTCGAGCGCGCGGATGTCTCCGTAGACTTTTTCGAGCACGGCCTCGTACAAGCCTTCCTTGCTGTCGAAGTAGTAGTACAGCATGCGCTTGGTCGTGTTCGTGCGCTCGGCGATCGCGTCGACGCGCGCGCCCGCGAGCCCCATCGCGGAGAATTCCTGCGTGGCGACGTCGAGGATGTTGCGCTTGGTCTCTTCGGGATCGTACTTGCGACGTGTGTCGTCGCGGCGTGCGCCGGCGGTGGGCGGCTCGCGGTTCTCCGACGCGGCAGCCTTGCTTCCTGGTTTCATTGTGTGGGTTCGGGCGGCAGCATGGACGGCGCATTCTAGCATGTGGAAAAGTGCCGTCCGGGTGGGCCGGATCCTCTAGGAAACCCTGATTGGACGGGCGCGCCGCGCCGTGCTGGAGGCGGGGCGCGCCGAATCCGGGCGATCATCGGGCGTCTTCAGTCGAATCGATACTCGCTGCTCACCAGTCCGCTGGGATACTGGCGGGTGGCCACATGCCGGAGCCGGATGTCGCCGGGTATCGCGCCGAACAAGGGCCTGCCCGAGCCGATCAGCACCGGCACCCGCGTGACCACGAGCCGCTCGATGAGGCCCGCGCGAATGAATGCCTGGATGGTCAGGCCGCCGTCGATGTAGAAATCGCGCGACCCGGTGGCCGTGAGTGTTTCGATGATCCCGGCGGGCGGCCCGCTCATCGTCTCGATCGCCTTTCCCTGCACGGCGGACAGATCGATAGGATGGCTACTCAAAATGACGGAGCGTTTTTTCTCGTAGGGCCATGACGGAAGCGCCAGAACGGTCTCGAACGTCTTGCGTCCGATGACGACCGTATCGATGCCCGCCATGAATTCCTCATACCCGTGGGGCTCGCCGCCGTCCGCCGGCAGGAAGTCGTACGCGCCGTCCGGCCGGGCGAGGAATCCGTCGAGGCTGGTGCCGACGAAGACCGAGATCATGGTTCGATTCCTGCTTGGCTTGATGACGGGCGAGGGATTTCCGATGCGATCCCGCTGGGTTGGATGCACCGTTTTTTCTCTCGAAAGATAGTCGAGCAGCGCGGAAGCTTCAAGGATGACGAAGCATCCGTCGCGGCGAGCCAGGGGCGCGCTGTCGTGAACGCGCGCTTGCGCTGCGACCTGTTCAGGAATCGGTCGTCGATGGAAAGCGCGCCTGCTGTTCGGGCCGGCGGACGTGATTCGCCGAGCGCCGGCTGAATGTCCGCTCGGGGGCGGCAATGGTCGCCCCTGTGGCATTCATGAACGAGGCGTTGCCCCTGCGCCCCGCCGAGACGCTTGCCGTTCCCGCCGCGTCACGCCGCCTCCGCCGGCGCCACGCTGTCCAGCCACTCGGCCAGGGCGGCGAACGGCTCGCTGTCCGCCGTCGCGTCCGGCGCGACGAGGTAGTACCCGGCGTCGCTCGCGAGCCGCAGCGTCGACGCCGCCGCGAGCCGTCCCGACGCCAGTTCGTCCGCGACCAGCAGCGCGGGCATCAGCGCCACCCCCAGCCCCGCATGCGCGGCCGCCGACAGCATCGTGAACAGCTCGTAGCGCGGGCCGCGCACCGCGCGCACGTCGTGTTCGAGGCCGTGCGCGCGGAACCAGTCGCGCCAGGCGTCCGCGCGCGTCGACAGGTGCAGCAGCGGCAGCTCCAGCAGCGCGTCGCGCGCGAGCGGCGCGCCGGCCGACAGCAGCGCCGGATGACAGACCGGCACCATCTCGCCTTCCTGGAACAGCAGCCGGCCGCGCGTGCCGGGCCAGACCGCATGGCCGAAGTAGATCGCCGCGTCGAACGGCGAGTCGCTGAACAGGAAGGCCTCGGTGCGCGCGGACAGGTTGACCGTGATGTCGGGCCGCCGCGCGCGGAACTGCGGCAGGCGCGGAATCAGCCATTGGCTCGCGAAGGTCGGCACGACCGCCAGTTCGAGCGTCGCGCCGATGCCGCGCTGCGCCATCAACTCCAGCGTGTCGCGCTCGATCCGTTCGAGGTTCTTGCGCACGAGCGCCGCGTAATGGCGGCCGTGCGGCGTCAGCACCACCCGCTTCTTGATTCTCAGGAACAATGCGACGCCGAGCCGTTCCTCCAGCGCCGTCATCTGCCGGCTCACCGCGCTCTGCGTGAGCGCAAGCGCATCCGCCGCGCGGGTGAAGCTTTCGTGGTGCGCCGCGGCCTCGAAGATCTGCAGCGCCGCAAGATTCGGAATGCCTTTTCGCATCGGGAAGAACGGCCGCGTTCGGCCTAGGTTGGTGAGTTTTAGGAATGAACTGGTGAGTTTATATCAGTTGCCGGCGAGTTCTGGCGCATCGAAAATGGCCCCGATTATTTTTTTCATTGCCTGTTTTTCGGCCGACCGGATGCCGGAAACAGCCGAAACGCCCCGGAAATCCCGATGAACGACAATCTCGCCGTCCTGCTCGCCTCGGTTCGCGACGCACGCGCCATCGACGCATTGATGCGGCTCATGCATGTTCCCGCACTGTTTTCGCGCGGCGAGCCCGGGGTGGTGACGCGCGCGGAACTCGCGCAGGCGCTCAACATGGCCTTGTTCGCGGACCTGCTCGAACGGGTGCCGACGGGCCGCGCCTACACCGACGACGTGGCGCGCACCGGCGGCCGCGTCACGTTCGACCACGGCGCGCTGCGCACCGTGCGCTGGCCGTCGTGCGGCGCGCTGCCGCCCGGCGAGGCCGCGTTCACGCGCATCCTGCGTCCGCTCGGCTATCGGCTGAACGGCACCTATCCGCTCGATCGCCTGAAGATGACGGGCCGCTCCTACGCGCACCTCGACGCGCCCGACCAGATTGCCCAGTACTTCGTCAGCGAGCTGCATCCCGAGCGCTTCAGCGGCGCGTTCCAGCAGGCGGCCACGCGGGTGCTCGACAGCTCGGCCGATCCGCTGACGCCGCACGCCGTCGCGACGCTCGCCGAGCTGGAGCGCGACGCGTGGCTGCCGCTCGCCGACGCATGCGCGCTGCTGCCGGTGCTGGTGCGCTGCTTCGCTCGCCAGCATGCGACGCCGAGGCTTTCGGACTACGAGACGCTGCGCGCCGAGTCGGCGGAAATGGCCTGGATCGCGACCGAGGGCAACGCGTTCAACCACGCGACCGACCGGGTCGCCGACGTGGACGCGGTGGCCGACGCGCAGCGCGCGCTCGGGCGGCCGATCAAGGCGGTGGTCGAGGTGTCGAAGTCGGGTCGCGTGCGGCAAACCGCATTCCGCGCGGACCCCGTGCTGCGCGCCTTCGTGGATGCGGCCGGCGCGCGGGTCGAGCGCGAGGTGCCGGGCTCCTTCTATGAATTCATCACCCGCGATCAGGTCGAGGACGGCGCAACCGGCCGCACGACGCTCGATCTCGGTTTCGACGCGGGCAATGCGACCGGCATCTTCAAGATGACGGCCGCCGCCTGAGCACGGGGAGCCACATGCAGGCCGCCATCGAATATCCGTTCGCCGCGCCGTTCGCCGATCCGCAGGGCTCGCCGATCCGCGAGCTGTTCCGGCATCTGGGCAAGCCCGGCATGATTTCGTTCGCGGGCGGCTATCCGTCGCCCGACCTGTTCGACCGCGAGGGCATCGCGGCCGCGCTGGCCGACGCCTGTCGCGACGATCCGCTCGCGTGCCTGCAGTACGGCGACACCGCCGGCGCGCCGGGCCTGCGCCGTGCGCTGGCCGAGTGGATGACGCAGATGCGCGGCGTGTCCTGCGAGCCGGATCAGGTGCTGGTCACGACTGGTTCGCAGCAAGGCTTCGACCTGCTGCTGCGCACGCTGATCGAGCCGGGCGACGCCGCGCTGGTCGAGGCGCCCGCCTATCCGGCCGCGCTGCAGGCGCTGCGCCTCGCGGGCGCGACGATCGTGCCGGTCGCGACCGACGCGCACGGCATCGACGCCGATGCGCTGCACGCGCAACTGGCCGCGTGGCCGGCTGCGCGGCCGCGTCCGAAGCTGCTGTACACGGTGCCGACCTTCGCGAACCCGACCGGCGCGACCTTGCCCGCCGAGCGCCGCGCGGCGCTCGCGCGGCTCGCGCAGGAACATCGCTTCGTGCTGGTCGAGGACGATCCCTACGCGGACCTGCGCTTCGCGGGCGAGCCGCTGGCGCCGATCCTCGCCTGCGCGGGCGCGGCGGACTGGACGGTCTATCTGGGCAGCCTGTCGAAGATCGTCGCGCCGGGCTTGCGGATCGGCTGGGCCGTCGCGCCGGCCGCGATCGCGCGCCGGATGACGGTGGCCAAGCAGACGAGCGACCTGTGCACCGCGCCCGTCGCGCAGGAGGCGGTGCGCCGCTATCTCGACAGCGGCCGGCTCGCCGGCCACCTGCGCACGATCGCGCGCGCCTACGGCGGCCGTTGCGATGCGATGATGCGTGCGCTGCAGGCGTTCCTCGCGGACGACATCACGTGGAGCGCGCCGTCGGGCGGCATGTTCGTCTGGGCGCGGCTGACGGGCGGCCGCGACGCGGCCGAGGTGCTCAAGCGCGCGCTCGAGCACAACGTGATGTACGTGCCCGGCAGCGCGTTCTACGCATGCGACGCGGATCCGGCCACGCTGCGGCTGTCGTTCGCCGCGGCGGGCGAGGCGGAGATTTTCGAAGGCGTGCGGCGCCTGCGCGCGGCATTGGCGGTGCGTTAGCGTGGGCGGCCGAGCCGCCCGCGCGGCTTGCATGCCGCGCGCGAACGCGTTTCAATCGATCAACCCAAGCGGCGCAGCCGCACCGATCAACCTGTCCCTCAAGAGGAAGTGATGCAATTCAACGACATTCTCGCGGCGCTCGACATCGATCTTGGCCAGTGGCGGGGCAGCGCGCTGACCGCGCGTTCGCCGCTCGACGGCGCGACGCTCGCGACGCTCGCCGTCGACAGCGCGGCCGACGCCGAGCGCAAGATCGACGCCGCGCACGCGGCGTTCCTCAAGTGGCGCTCGGTGCCCGCGCCGGTGCGCGGCGAACTGGTGCGCGTGTTCGGCAACGTGCTGCGCGAGCACAAGGCGGCGCTCGGCCGCCTCGTCACGCTGGAGGCGGGCAAGATCGCGTCCGAGGGGCTGGGCGAGGTGCAGGAAATGATCGACATCTGCGATTTCGCGGTCGGTCTGTCGCGCCAGCTGTACGGCCTGACGATTGCCTCCGAGCGGCCCGGCCACCGCATGATGGAGACCTGGCATCCGCTCGGCGTGTGCGGCGTGATCTCGGCGTTCAATTTCCCGGTCGCGGTGTGGTCGTGGAACGCGGCGCTCGCGTTCGTGTGCGGCGACTCGGTCGTGTGGAAGCCGTCGGAAAAGACCCCGTTGACCGCGATCGCATGCCACACGCTGTTCGCCAAGGCGCTGCACGAATTCGAGAAGACCCACCCGGGCGTCGCGCCCGCGGGGCTGAGCCAGCTCGTGCTCGGCGCGCGCGAGGTCGGCGAGGTGCTGAGCACGTCGCCGAAGGTGCCGCTCGTCAGCGCGACGGGCAGCGTGCGGATGGGGATCGAGGTCGCGAAGGTGTTGAGCGCGCGGCTCGCGCGCAGCATCCTCGAACTCGGCGGCAACAACGGCATGATCGTCGCGCCGAGCGCGGATCTCGATCTCGTGGTGCGCGCCGTGACGTTCTCGGCGGTCGGCACGGCGGGCCAGCGCTGCACCACGCTGCGCCGGCTGATCGTCCATCGCAGCGTGGCGGACCAGCTGCTGCCGCGCCTCGAAAAGGCGTTCGCGAGCGTGACGGTCGGCAATCCGCTCGAGGCGGGCACGCTGGTCGGGCCGCTCGTCGATCGCGCGTCGTTCGATGCGATGCAAAAGGCGCTGGCCGACGCGCGCGAGCAGGGCGGCACGGTGCTGGGCGGCGAGCGCGTCGATCTCGGCCATGCGGATGCGTACTACGTGCGGCCTGCCCTTGTGCGGATGCCCGCGCAGAGCGCCGTCGTGGAGCGCGAGACTTTCGCGCCGATCCTGTACGTGCTGGTCTACGATGAGTTCGCCGACGCGCTCGCGGTGCACAATGCGGTGCCGCAGGGGTTGTCGTCGTCGATCTTCACGAACGACGTGCGCGAGGCCGAGCAATTCATGTCGGGCGCGGGCAGCGATTGCGGGATCGTCAACGTGAACATCGGCACGAGCGGCGCGGAGATCGGCGGCGCGTTCGGCGGCGAGAAGGAAACGGGCGGCGGCCGCGAATCGGGCTCCGATGCGTGGAAGAGCTACATGCGCCGCGCGACCAACACGATCAACTACAGCCGCGAGCTGCCGCTCGCGCAAGGCGTGAAGTTCGACGTGTAAGCGCCGAACGGCGCGGCCTGGCGCCGCGTTCGTCCGCATCGCATCGGGCCGCGCGCCCGGCCGCCTTCATCGCCGGATCCGCGCGTCGTTGCATCCGCAACCGCATCGCCTGCCTGCCGACCTTGTGGGCCGGCGGGCCGCATCGGGCCGCGCGCCCGGCCGCCTTCATCACCGGATCCGCGCGTCGTTGCATCCGCAGCCGCATCGCCTGCCTGCCGACCTCGTGGGCCGGCGGGCCGCATCGGGCCGGGCCGCGCGCCCGGCCGCCTACGCGGCGGTGCGCGCCGCCGTCGAGCCGCGCACCACGAGTTCACCCGGCAGCACCAGCGTGCGCGCCGACATCGTCCGATCCGCGAGCCGTTGCATCAGCAACTGCATCGCGTTCTTGCCGATCTCGTAGACCGGCTGCGCGATCACCGTCACCCCCGGGGTGACCAGTTCCGTCCACGCATCATTGTCGAAGCCGGCGAGCGCGATGTCGTCGGGCACGCGCACGCCGTGCTCGCGCAGCGCGCGGTAGGCGCCGAGCAGCAGCAGGCCGTTGCTCGCGACGAGCGCGTCGGGCCGCGCCCCGGGCGCAGCCGCGAGCCATGCGGCCACCCGCGCATGCGCGGCTTCCGGATGCGGCTCGACGAATTCCACGGCGGCGTCGAGGCCGTGGCGGCGCAGCGCGTCCATGCAGCCCGCGTGCCGCTCGCGGCCCGTCGTGCTCGCATTGCCGAACAGGCCGGCGATGCGCCGGTAGCCGCGCGCGACCAGATGTTCGACGAGGCGCGTCGCGGCGTCGCGGTTGTCGAGCGTGACCGCATCCGCCGCGCCCGCGGGGCCGGCCCGGTCGATCATCACGACCGGGAACGCATGCGCGCGCGCGTCGAAGCGCTGCGCGGCGTCGTGGGTCGGCGAGTAGATGACGCCCGTCACGCGTTCGCTTTCCATCAGGCGCAGGTACATCGCCTCTTTTTCCGGGTTCTCGTCGGTGTTGCAGAGAATCACGCGCATCCCCTGCCGGTACGCGGCGTCCTCCACCGCGCGGCTCACCTCCGTGAAGAACGGATTGCGCACGTCCGACACGAGCAGGCCGATGGTCGCGGTGTCGCCCGAACGCAGCCGCCGCGCGGCCGCGTTCGGCCGGTAGTCCAGCCGCTCGATCACCTCCAGCACGCGCCGACGCACCGCGTCTTTCACGGGACCGTTGTTCGACAGCACGCGCGAGACCGTCGTGACGGACACGCCCGCCGCTTCCGCGACATCCTTGATGCGTAGGGTCATGGCAGTGGAATCGATTTCTTTTCTGATCGGTACTTACCCTGAGTCTGGTGCGAGATCATGCGCCGGTCAGCCAGACCCACGACCACGCGCCATCGGGCGCAAGCCGCCATTTTACAGGGCGGGTGGCCCGCCGACACGGGATTTTGCGATTTAGGGCGCGCTTGACTGAAAAAGTGGTATCGATTTCAATACGCACATTCCAACGATTCGAATCCAGGAGACGCGATGTCGATGTTGCTGACTGCGGAGCAAGTCCGGCTCGGCGCCGAGCCTCGCTCGAAATACGAGGCGATCGCCGAGGCCGGGGCGTTGCTCGTGGCGGCGGGCGCGATCGAGCCCGGCTATGTCGACAGCCTGCTCGGGCGCGAACAGGTGTCGAACACCTACCTGGGCCAGGGCGTCGCGATCCCGCACGGCCTGCAGGCCGATCGCCACCTGATCCGCCGCACCGCGATCGCGGTGCTGCAGGTGCCGGAGGGCGTCGAATGGCACGACGGCGAACGCGCCCGTCTCATCGTTGCGATCGCCGCCCAGTCCGACGAGCATATCGCGCTGCTGCAACGCCTCACGCGCCTGATCGGCGAACCGGGCCGGCTCGATGCGCTGCTGGATGCGCACGATCCGCGACAGGTGGTCGACGCGCTGAACGGCGCGACGGCCGCGACCGATGCCGCCGCGCCCGCGCCTGCGATCGTCGCGGCGACGCCGGCCGATTATGCGGAGCGCGCCGAACTGACGCTCGACTATCCGCACGGGCTGCATGCGCGGCCCGCGAGCGCGTGGGTGGGCACCGCGAAGCGTTTCCAGGCCGCGCTGCGCGTGCGGCATGGCGCGACGGCCGCCGATCCGAAGAACCTCGTGAGCCTGCTGCAACTCGGCGCGACGGCGGGCGCGCAGCTGGTCGTGTCCGCGCAGGGCGTGGACGCGGCCGATGCACTCGCCGCGCTGACGCGCACGATTGCCTCGCTGGCGGCCGAGGAGCACGCGCGCGCGGCCGCCGCGAAGGCGCGTCGTGAGCCGGCGCCGCCGGCGTGGACCCCGCAGGGCGCGGCGACCGTGATCGGCGGCGTCGGCGCGGGCCCGGGCTTCGTGGTCGGGCCGGTGCGCGTGCTGCGCGGCGCGCGGCTCCAGGTCGACGACGTGCCGGGCGATACGCTCGAAGCGACGCGTGCGCTCGACCGTGCGCTGCGCGCGACCGGCCAGGAGCTCGATGCGCTCGCGCGCGACACGGCCGCGCGTCTGGGCGCGGCGGAAGGCGAGATCTTCGGCGCGCAGCGCGCGCTGCTCGACGATCCCGAGCTGCTCGCGGAGACCGCGCGCCGGCTGCTCGACGGGCACGGGCTCGCGTGGGCGTGGCACCAGGCCGCGGAGCAGCAGGCTGCGCGGCTCGCGGCGCTGCCCGATCCGCTGCTCGCGGCGCGCGCGATCGACCTGCGCGACGTCGCGCGCCGCGTGCTCGCGCAGCTCGGCGTGGCGGGCGCGGCCTCGTCGCTGCCCGATACGGCGCGGCCGTCGATCCTGATCGCGGAGGATCTGACGCCGTCCGACACCGCACGCCTCGATCGTGCCGTCACGCTGGGTTTCTGCACGGTGTCGGGCGGCCCGACCTCGCATACGGCGATCCTCGCGCGCACGCTCGGCGTGCCGGCGGCGGTCGCGTGCGGCGCCGCGCTGATGACGGTGGCCGACGGCGCGGACGCGGTGCTGGACGGCGCGGCCGGACGGCTGTACGTGGGCGTGTCCGCGCAGGATCTCGCGCGGGCGCGGCAGGTGCAGGCCCAGTTGCTGGAGGACGCGCGCCGCGCGGCCGCGAGCCGCGCGCTGCCGGCGACGACGCTCGACGGTCATGTGCTGGAGATCGGCGCGAACCTGACCCGTCCCGACCAGGTGCGCGACGCGCTGGACAGCGGCGCGGACGGCGTCGGCCTGATGCGCACCGAGTTCCTGTTCCTGGAGCGCGACCATGCGCCGGACGAGGACGAGCAGTTCGACTGCTACCGGCGCATGGTTGCCGCGAGCGGCGGCCGGCGGCTGATCATCCGCACGCTCGACATCGGCGGCGACAAGCAGGTGCCTTATCTGAACCTGCCCGAGGAGGCGAACCCGTTCCTCGGCGTGCGCGGCGTGCGGCTGTGCCTGCGCCGGCCGGATCTGTTCGTGCCGCAGCTGCGCGCGCTCTACCGTGCGGCCGGGACGGGGCCGCTGTGGATCATGTTCCCGATGGTGTCGACGCTGGACGAAGCGCGCCAGGCGCTCGAACTGGCCGAGCATGTGCGCGCCGAACTCGACGCGCCGAAGGTGCCGCTCGGCATCATGGTGGAGACGCCCTCGGCGGCCGCGCTCGCCGATCACTTCGCGGCGCTCGTGGATTTCTTCTCGATCGGCACCAACGATCTCACGCAGTACGTGCTCGCGATCGACCGCGAGCATCCGGAGCTGGCGCGCATGGCCGAAAGCCTGCATCCCGCTGTCCTGCGCATGATCCGGCAGACGGTGGACGGCGCGCGCCGTCATCGCAAGTGGGTCGGCGTGTGCGGCGGGCTGGCGGGCGAGCCGCTCGGCGCGTCGATTCTCGCGGGGCTCGGGGTCGACGAGCTGTCGATGAGCGCGCGCGACATCCCGGCCGTGAAGACGCGGCTGCGCGGCGCACGCCTCGATGCGTTGCAGGCGCTCGCCGAGCGCGCGCTCGCATGCGCGGACGCCGATGCGGTGCGGGCGCTGGACGGCGCGGACATCCGGGCGGCCGCATGAAGACCGTCGTGACCGTGACGCCGCATCCGGCGCTCGACCAGACCGTGCGGGTGGCGAACCTGGCGCCGGGCGAGGTGAACCGCGCCGAGTCGCTCGAAGTGAACGCGGGCGGCAAGGGCGTCAACGTGGCGGCGTGCCTCGCCGACTACGGCCTTGCGACCATCGCCACCGGCCTGCTCGGCGAGGAGGACCGCGGCGCGTTCGAGGCGCTGTTCGCGGCCAAGCACATCACCGATCGCTTCGTGCAGGTGGTGGGCCGCGCGCGGATCAACGTGAAGCTCGTCGATCCGGCGCGCGGCGAAACCACGGACATCAATCTGCCGGCCGCGCGCGTGACGCCGGCCGAGGTCGACGCGCTCGCGGCGCGGCTGCGCGAGCTGGCGGCGCCGGGGCGATGGTTCGTGCTGGCGGGCAGCCTGCCGCCCGGGGTGGACGCGGGTTTCTATCGGCGCGCGATCGCGGCGCTGCGCGGCGCGGGCGCGCAGGTCGCGCTCGATACGAGCGGCGCGCCGCTGGCCGAGGCGCTGTCGGCCGGCCCCGACGCGCTCCCCGATCTGATCAAGCCGAACCGCGAAGAACTCGCGGCGGCGCTCGGGCACGCGCTGGAGAGCGACGACGCGGTGCTGGAGGCCGCGTGCGCACTGGTCGGGCGCGGCATCGCGCGGGTGGTCGTGTCGCTGGGCGCGCGCGGCGCGCTGGGCGTGACGGCGGACCCGGGCGCGGGCGCGGCGCGTTGCCGCGTGTTCCGGGCGACGCCGCCGGCGGTGCCCGTGGCGAGCACGGTGGGCGCGGGCGATGCGCTGGTCGCGGGGCTCGTTGCCGGGCTCGTCGAGGGACGGCCGTGGGACGAGGTCGGGCGACGCGCGACCGCGATCGCGGCGGCGAAGCTGGCGCGGGTGGGGCCGCATCTGCCGGGGCGGACGGCGCTCGATGCGCTGGCCGAACGCGTGGCAGTCGAGACATACACGGTGGCCGCGCCGATGGGCGCGGCGATACAGCGGGCCGGATAGGCGGAGACAACGGCAATGGAAAAAATGATAGGACTCGTCGCGGCGCCGGAACAGGCTGCCGCGCCCGTGGTGGCGGCGCAGGCGTTGAGCCGCGCGGCGCGTGCGCGCGGCGCGGCGCTGGCGCTGGAGACGCGCAGCGCGCTGGGCGTGGAGGCGCCGTTGTCGGCCGCCCAGATCGAGGCGGCGCGCACGGTGCTGATCGCGGCGGACGTGGGCGTGTCGATCGACGCCGCGCCGTTCGCGGGCAAGACGATCGTGCGGGTGACGCTCGACGATGCGATCCGCGAGGCGGACGCGGTGCTCGCGCGCGCGGCGGACAGCGCGCGGCGCGAGACGCCGGCAACCTCGGCGAGGCCGCCGAAGGTTCTGAAAATCGTGGCGGTCACGTCCTGTCCGACCGGCATCGCGCACACCTTCATGGCGGCGGAGGGGCTTGCGCAGGGCGCCCAGGCGCTCGGTCACGAGATCCACGTGGAGACGCAGGGCTCGGTGGGCGCGCAGAACCCGCTGACCGACGCGCAGATCGCGGCGGCGGACCTGGTGGTGATCGCCGCCGACACGCAGGTCGACAAGAGCCGCTTTCGCGGCAAGCGGCTTTACGAAACCGGCACCAAGAGCGCGATCGGCAAGGGCGCGGCGCTGCTGGAGCGCGCCTGGGCGGAGGCGCGCGTCGAGGGCGACGCGCCGGCGCGGCCGCTCGCGGACCAGGTGGCGGCGGCCAAGCAGACGCGCGCGGCGCAGGCGGGCGGACCCTATCGCCATCTGATGACGGGCGTGTCGTTCATGCTGCCGTTCGTGGTGGCGGGCGGCTTGCTGATCGCGCTGTCGTTCGCGCTGGGCGGCATCTACGCGTTCGACGACGCGCACCGGGGCACGCTCGCCTGGGCGCTGTTCCAGATCGGCGCGAAATCGGCGTTCGCGCTGATCGTGCCGGCGCTGTCGGGATATATCGCGTACTCGATCGCGGATCGCCCGGGGATCGCGCCGGGCATGGTCGGCGGGATGCTGGCCGCGAGCCTCGGGGCCGGCTTCCTGGGCGGGATCGCATCGGGTTTCCTGGCCGGCTACGCGGCGTTGCTGATCAACCGGCGCCTGAAGCTGCACCGCAACCTCGAAGGCTTGAAGCCGGTGCTGATCATTCCGCTGCTGTCGACGCTGATCGTCGGCTTGCTGATGATCTACGTGGTCGGCACGCCGGTGGCCGCGGCGCTGCATGCGCTGGAGGGGTGGCTGCGCTCGATGCAGGCGGGCAGCGCGCTCACGCTCGGGCTGATCCTCGGCGCGATGATGGCGTTCGACATGGGCGGGCCGATCAACAAGGCCGCGTATGCGTTCAGCGTGGGCCTGATCGCGAGCCACGTCTACACGCCGATGGCCGCGACGATGGCGGCCGGGATGACGCCGCCGCTCGGCATCGCGCTCGCGACCTGGCTGTTCCGCGCGCGCTTCTCGCCGGAGGAGCGCGAGGCCGGCAATGCGGCCGCGGTGCTCGGCATCGCGTTCATCACCGAAGGCGCGATTCCGTTCGCCGCGCGCGATCCGATGCGCGTCATTCCCGCCTGCGTCGCGGGTTCGGCGGTGGCCGGCGCGATCTCGATGGTGGCCGGCGCGGAACTGAAGGTGCCGCACGGCGGGATCTTCGTGCTGCCGATTCCCAATGCGGTCTCGCATCTCGGCCTGTATGCGGTCGCGATCCTCGCCGGCACGCTCGTGACCGCCGTGGCGGTGGGGGCGTTCAAACGCAAGTAGGCGGTTCGCCCATGCGCCCGGCGCTCCGCCGGGCGTCGCGGTTTTCCCGACGATCTCGTGCGTCTTTGCATGCCGCGGCGTGGGCGCGCCGGTCGTCCGGTCGAGTCGGGTCGATGCCGGAACCGATCGCCTGACGGACGTTCTCCCTTCTTGCACTCGACACGCACGCTCGCATCGTCATCGGGGCGGCGTGTTGGCCGAGCGCGTCGGATTTCGCCGTGCATGTCCCCGCCGGCGGCAGCGGTTTCTCCGTGTCCGCGCAGGGCGACCATGCGGCGGCGAACGACGACGTCGACATGCCGGCGCGCGTGGAGGGCACCCGCGTCGTATCGATCGCTTGCGCCCGAACATGACTCCCGGTTCGACATGCGTTTCGGGACGCTCCGCTCGATGCGGCGGCGAGTGCTTGCCGACGAGGCGAACGACGGCGGCAATCCGGCTTCCTTATATGAGTGCGCGACAAGGCGCGCGTGGCCGGTCTCGTCGCGCGCGCTTCCCCCGCCGTCTTCCGATTGCCAATTCATGTCGATGGCGCATCCCCGCGCTTGGGAGCGGCGCCCGATGCCGGTGTGTCGGCAGTTTGAAGAAAAGCTTGCGATGAGTTTGCAGGTGATTGGATTAATGAAATAAATCGGCGCGATGAGAGGTAACGTTGAATAGTCGATAAATATCAATAAAATCGAGCAAGGAATTTTCCGACATGATTTAATTGGAACATTCCTATTTTTCCATTCGAAACCACTGATGGGCAAAACGCCACGGGATGAACGCGTGGCGTTTTTCGTTTCGGCTGCGCGGATCTTGCGCGGCCGGCGCAAGATCCCGCCGCGCGTTGACGAGTGGACGACACGATCCCGTTCCGAGGGGGATGCCATGCCGCTGATTACCGTTTCGATGTTTCCTGGCCGCAGCGATGCGCAGAAGGCCGCGCTCGCCGAAGCGCTGACCGACGCGTTCCTGAGCACCTGCGGCGGCGACCGCGGCGGCGTGTGGGTGATCCTCGACGAGGTGCCGAAGTCGAACTGGGCGGTGGGCGGGCAGTTGCGCGCCGGCGCCGCGCCGAAATCGGAGTAGGCGTGTGACGAAGGTGTGCGCCACATGCTGAAGAATCTTTCGCTCTTCTCGCTCGTCGTCGCGGTTTGGGGCAGTACCTGGTTCGGCATCAAGCTGCAGGGCGGCGTCGTGCCGATCGAGCTGTCGGCCGGCTATCGCTTCCTGCTCGCGGCCGCGTGCCTGTTCGTCATCAGCGCGGCAACCGGCCGGCGCCTGCGGTTTCCGCCGCGCACGCACGCGCGCTTCGCGGCGATCGGCGTGCTGCAGTACGGGGTCAACTACATCCTGTTCTATCACGCGTCCGAATACATGGTGTCGGGGCTGATGTCGGTGGTGTTCGCGCTGTCCGCGAGCTTCAACCTGATCAACGCGCGCGTGTTCCTCAAGCGGCCGATCCGGCCCGGCATCGCCGTCGCCGCCGGGGTCGGCGCGCTCGGCCTGTGCATCGCGTTCTGGCCGGACATCCGCCGCAACACGGCCAACGACGGCATGCTGCTCGGGCTCGCGCTGAGCCTCGTCGGGACCTTGTCGTTCTCGCTCGGCAACACGCTGTCCGCGAAGGTGCAGGCGGCGGACGTGCCGGTCATGTCGGGCGCGGCGTGGAGCATGCTGTACGGCGGCGCGTGGTCGACCCTGTTCGCGCTGTCGCGCGGCGCGGTGCTGCAATTCGACTGGAGCACGGTCTATGTCGGCAGCCTGCTGTATCTGTCGATCATCGGCTCGGCGGTCGGGTTCGTCGCCTACCTGACCTTGCTCGGCCGGGTCGGGCCGGGGCGCGCGGCGTTCACGACGCTGCTGTTTCCGCTCGTCGCGCTCGGTTTTTCCGCCGCACTCGAGCATTACCACTGGAATCCGTATCTCGGCGTCGGCGTCGTGATCGTGCTGCTGTCCAACGCGACGATGCTGAGGCGGCGCTGAGCGTCCGCGCTCGACGGGGCGCGGCGGTCGGCCTGCCGTCGTGCGTTCAGCGTGCGCGAAGGCCTTGCAATGAGGCGGGGGAGCGGCGAGGCGGCCGGCGCGACGCGCGTCGGCACACGGTGGCGCGACCGCCGCGGCGCGGTTGCCCGCGCCGCGCGGTGCGTCAGTGATGCGAGTAGGTGTCCTGCGCAGGCGTATGCCGTGCGTGATGCTTCTTGTGGTGCTTCTTCTTGGTCGCCTTGTGGTGAGGCGCGGCGGTCGGTTGCTGCGGCGCGCCATTCATGGCCGGTTGCGCCGGAGCGGGCGCCGGCGCCGCGGCGCCGCCGTTTCCGGACATCGTTGCCTGGCCTTCGCCGAACTGATAGTTCGTTTGCGCATAGGCGGCGGCCGTCGTGGCGAGCACGGCGCATGCGCCGGCGAGCAGCTTCGTGACTTTCATCGGGAATCCTCCTTATCTGAACCGGGCGAGAGCATACCCTGTCAGACGGGCGGGATCATGTCGTTTCGGTGACAGCGAAGCATCTTTGACAATTCCGCCCGCGCCGTGTCATTTGCCGCACATCCGATGTTCAGTACTGCCGGTTTTCGTCCCCGCGGCGATCGTCGCCCCGGTCGTCCCTGGGCGGATGCGCACGCTCCCACTCGGCGCGTTCCCAGTAACGGTGCCCATCCCAATAGCGATCGCCGTGCCAGCCGATGCCCACGTTCACATCCACGCCCGGCCCGGGCGCGGCCGGATAGACCGCGCATCCGGCCAGCGCGATCGTGACGAAGGAGGCCAGCAGCGCCGGCGCAATCAGTTTGTTCATTGTCCAATCCCCTTTTCGAGTCGGGTGGCTGTTTCGCGCACCCTGTCATGGAGCATAAGCACGACGCGCGTCACGCGAAGTAAGGGATTGCAACGATTGATGACGGCGCGCCGCGCTGGCGGTGCCCGCGCCGCGCCGGGGCGCGGCGACCGCCGATCGTCAAGCAGTGTCAGCCGCGCGGGCGGCTCAGGCCGCGGGCGGCGGCACGTTCTGCACCACCAGCATTTGCGGATTCGACAGCTGGATGCCCGCCGCGCGCAGCCGTTTCAGGATCTCGAACAACAGGTCGCTCTTGGTCGACGATGCGATGCGCGGGCTCGCCACGTAGCCCGTCACGCTCAACGTGATCCCGTCCGGCGTGAGCTGGCTGAAGGACACCGACGGCGCGGGCTTGTCGAGGATCGCCGGGTGTTCGCGGTACGCCTCCAGCAACAGGTCGCGCACCTGCTCCGGATCGGTGTTGAGCGGGAAGGTCAGCACCAGCGTCGCCACGCCCTGCGTGCTGTTGCCCATCGTCACGTTGCGCAGGTTCTGCGAGATCAGCTGCGAATTCGGCACGATCACGGTCGAGCGGTCGCTGAGCTGGATTTCGGTCGCGCGCACGTTGATGCGGCGGATGTCGCCCTCCACGCCGCTGATGCTCACCATGTCGCCGACCTTCACCGGCCGCTCGGTCAGCAGGATCAGCCCCGATACGAAGTTCTTCACGATCTCCTGCAGGCCGAAACCGATCCCGACCGACAGCGCGCTCACGATCCAGGCGAGGTTGTTCCACTTGACGCCCAGCATCGACAGCGTCATCAACACGACCAGCACGTAGCCGAGGTTGCTGAACAGCGTCACGAGCGACGCGCGCATCCCGGGGTCCATGCCGAGCGTGGGCAGGAACTTCGTGTCGAGCCAGCGGCGCACTGAGCGCATCACGTACATGCCGATCGCGAAGCCGATCAGCGCGTTCAGGATCTGGTCCGGCACGATGTTGAGCGCGCGCAGCTTGTCGCCGCCGAGCATTGCGAGCAGGCTGTCGAACAGGTCGCCCGGCGTGGTGCCGAAGCCGCCCGTCGACAGCGCCAGCACCGCGAGCAGCAGCAGCACGCTGGTGCCGATCCCCGACAGCACGGTCGAGGCCTGTTCCAGGTGGCTGTCGGTCAGGCCGAACAGGTGCTTGATCAGCTTGCCGCTCGAATGATTCGCGGAAAACACGCTTTCGCAGATGTCGCGCGTGAGCTGCGTCAGCAGGTAGGTGCTGCACAGCACGATCTCGAACCACACCAGCTCGTAGGTGATGAAACGCGCGACCGTGATGTAGCCGATCAGCAGCGCGAGCAGCGACGCCACCACGGCCAGCGTGACGGCGGCATGGATCAGCCCCGCCAGCGTCGAGCGCGCCTCGGGCGGCTCGCCCGCGGCCGCGAGCGCGGTGCGCACGCGATTCGCGCGCAGCAGCGATGCGCCGATCGTCAGCACGACGACCAGCGAGACGATGCCGCGCCCGAACAGCGTGACCTGCAGGCTCGTGTCGGCGATCCGGTTGATCTGCTCGAGCGTGCCGGACACCAGCAGCAGCGCGCCGAGGATCGCGGGAAACGGCCGCATCGCGCGCGCCACCGGATCGGCCATCTCAGGCAGCCGCCAGGTCGGATGCTCGGTGCACAGCAGCGCGCGGCCGAGGCCCGTGATCAGCGCGCAGGTCAGCGTGAGCTTGGTGAACTCCGTCGCGAGATCGAGCAGGGCCGGGGTCAGCTCGTGGTTGAAGAACAGCGCGACGAACATCACCTGCACCGCGACGCCCGTCGCCAGCAGGGTCGCCAGCGCGGTCGACAGCGCGAGCGCACTGCGCCGCAGGCGGCTTTCCGGCAGTTGGTTCACGCTGAACCACGCGAGCCCGCGTTCGAGCAGGCGGCGCCCGCCGAGCCACACCGCCAGCGCGAGGATCAGCAGCAGCGCGGTCGTGATGCGCTGGCCCGGCTGCCAGGCCGTGTGCCACAGGTCGGCGAGTTCCGCGTCGAATGCGTCGAGGCGTTGCTGGTCTTCCGGCAGCGGCCGGTACAGCGGCGCCCAGAACTGCGCGCCCAGGATGCTGCTCGAGCGCAGCGCCAACTGGTTCTTGAGCAGGCTGCGCCGCAGTTTCGCGAACTGCAGCGTCAGGTTGAGCAGCTTGCTCCGTTCATCGGCCGCCTGCTTGAGCGCCGCGTCGAGCTGGGACTTGCTGCTGCTCAGATTCTCGCGCTGTTCGGCGACGGCCGGTGTTTCCGGCGCGGCGCCCGCCACGGGCGGCGGCCCGAGCACGTCGAGCTTCGCCTGCAACTGGGCGCGCTGCGGCGTCAGCACGGTGGTCAGCTTGTCGACGTCGGCGCTCAGCTGCTGGGTCGCGTCGTCGAGCGCGTCCAGTTGCTTGCTGCTGGTCGCGCTCGACGTCTGTTGCTTGATCTGGTCCTGCGCCGTTTGCAGCCGCTTCAGTTCGGCCGCGATGGCCTCGCGGGTCATCGCGGGCGCGGTGGCGATATCGGGCACGAGCGCGGTGGGCGCGGAAGCAGTAAAGACGGCGGACGCAGCGGATGCCGTGGATGTCGCGAAGGCGGGCCGCTGCGCCGCCATCCCGGCGGGCAGCCAGTGCAACAGGACGAGGAGCGCGAGATAGCGCGCGCAACGGGACAGTTTGGATATATGCATGGGTAACCTTACGAACTGCTGACGATCGTGGCATCAGTGAATGGCTCGTAGCTTGCCACGGTTCGGCCGATCGACGCGGTTCGGCGGGTCGCGCATATCGATCCGGCGCATCCGGCGCATTGCGCCGAGGCGCGCGCCGGCCGCGTCATGGGCCGGTAGAATGCGCCGGTGTCCCGCCGCGCGGCGGGGCGCCTACGATCACGACATGCATCCGCCAGGAGACAGCGCCCGATGGCCTTACCGGAAACTTCCCCGCGCGCGTCCGCCACGCCCGCTTTCCCGCTCGACGCCGCGACGATCGCGGCGCGGCTCGACCGCCTGCCCGCCACCCGCAGCATCTGGAAGCTGGTGGTGCTGCTGAGCCTCGGCTTTTTCTTCGAGCTGTACGACCTGCTGTACAGCGGCTATGTCGCGCCGGGCCTCGTCAAGAGCGGCATCCTGAGCGCCACGACCCACGGCCTGTTCGGCACCACGGGCGTCGCGAGCTTCATCGCGGCGCTGTTCGCCGGGCTCTTCATCGGCACCATCGCCTGCGGTTTTCTCGCCGATCGCTTCGGCCGCCGCGCGGTATTCACCTGGTCGCTGCTGTGGTACACGGGCGCGAACGTGGTGATGGCGTTCCAGGACACGGCCGCCGGGCTCAACTTCTGGCGCTTCGTGGTCGGCCTCGGGCTCGGCGTCGAGATGGTGACGATCGGCACGTACATCTCCGAGCTGGTGCCGAAGCAGATCCGCGGCCGCGCATTCGCGTGCGAGCAGGCGGTGGGCTTCACGGCGGTGCCGGTGGTCGCGTTCCTGGCCTATCTGCTGGTGCCGCATGCGCCGCTCGGCTTCGACGGCTGGCGCTGGGTCGTGCTGATCGGCGCGCACGGCGCGATCTTCGTCTGGTGGATCCGCCGCGCATTGCCGGAGAGCCCCCGCTGGCTCGCGCAGCAGGGGCGGCTCGCGGAGGCCGACCAGATCATGACGGCGCTGGAGGCGCGGGTCGCGGCCGAGTACGGCCGTCCGCTGCCGCCGCCCGCGCCAGCCGACGCCGCGCCCGCGCGCGGCCGTTTCGCGGACATGTGGGTGCCGCCTTACCGCAAGCGCACGCTGATGATGACGCTCTTCAACGTGTTCCAGACCGTCGGCTTCTATGGTTTCGCGAACTGGGTGCCGACGTTGCTGATCAAGCAGGGCATCACGATCACGACGAGCCTCATGTATTCGAGCGTGATCGCGCTCGCCGCGCCGCTCGGCCCGCTGCTCGGCCTCGTGATCGCCGACCGCTTCGAGCGCAAGACCGTGATCGTCGCGATGGCGGGCGCCGCGCTCGTCTGCGGGCTGATGTTCAGCCAGGCCTCCGCGGCGGGGCTGCTGGTCGGCCTCGGCATCTGCCTCACGCTCGCGAACAACATCATGTCCTACAGCTTCCACGCGTATCAGGCGGAACTGTTTCCGACCGCGATCCGTGCGCGCGCGGTCGGCTTCGTCTATTCGTGGAGCCGGTTCTCGGCCATCTTCACGTCGTTCGCGATCGCGGCCGTGCTCAAGGGTTTCGGCACCACGGGCGTATTCGTGTTCATCGCGGGCGCGATGGCGATCGTGATGGCGACGATCGGGCTGATGGGGCCGCGCACCAAGGGGATCGCGCTCGAACGGATCTCCGGCTGACACCGGGCCGGCGCGCCGGCAACGGGCGCGCCGGCGCCGCGCTCAGGCTTCGAGCGCGAGCAGCGCGAACGAGGCGAGCCAGTGCTCGCCCATGTAGTCGCCGGCAACGTGCGCGAGCGCGGTCGACAGGTGAGTGTCGGCCGCGTCCAGCAGCACCGCGCGGCGGGGGTCGCCGTCCGCCAGCGCGCGCGCCAGCGCGCGCTGGCACCATGCGCGGCTCAGGTTCAGCCCGTCGAGATGGGCGATCTTGCCGTCGCTGCGATCGGTGACCGTCGCGGGCGTAAACAGCGTGGCCGGGCGGCGTTCGGCCAGCTCCGGCAGGAAGCGCGCGAACCAGCCGTCGAACTCGGCCGGCGGCAGGACCCGCCGCATCAATTCCGCCTCCATCAGCGCGGGCGACAGGAATTCGTCTCCGCTGGGCTCCCACGCCTGGCAGTGCGCGTCGCCGAGGTGCCAGCGGCGCGCGGTGTCGACGATCAGCGCCGCCAGCGCGTCGTGGCCGGTCTGCCGCGCGAAGTCGAGCGCCAGCGACAGGGCGAACGCGGTGTTGAAATGCGTGCCGACCCGCAGCGGATAGATCGCCTTCGGCAGGAACGCGGTGAAGCGCTCGACAAAGCGCTCGGTGAGCGGCGCGAGCGTGCGCGACCAGCGGCGGCCGTCGTCGTCGGGCATCGCCGCGAGCTGCGCGGCCAGCGCGAGCAGCCAGCCCCATCCATACGGACGTTCGAAGCCGCGGTTGTGCGGCAGATCCAGGTAGGCCGCCTCGCCGGCCATCTTGTCGGCGGTGAAGTGCGCATCGACGACCGAGCGGATCTGCGCGGCCTCGGGCAGGCCGGGATAGCGGGCGAGCAGCCGCGTGACGAGCCAGTAGCCGTGCACGCAGGAATGCCAGTCGTAGCTGCCGTAGAACACCGGATGCAGCGCGCGCGGGCCCTGCACGTCCTGGGGACCGTCGAGGCTGTGCGTGAGCTTGTTCGGATATTCGCGCGTCAGGTGCTTGAGCGCGAGGGTCGCGAAGCGCGAGGCAAGGGCGGGAGTGAGCAGGTGTGAGGTCACGATGAGCAGGGCGTCGGGTGGACGGGCGCCACGCGACGCGGCGTGACGGCTGGCGCTCATGTTACCCGGCGCGCGCGGCGGGCGTTTGCCCGTGATGTACTCAGCGGCCGCAGCCCAGTTGCCGGTAGCGCGCGTCGAGCGCGGCCCGTCGCGCATCGGGTGCGGGTTGCGCGGCCTGCGGGCGGGAACCGGCCGGTGCGACGAGCGCATGGCCGGTCGCGGGGGCGGCGGCCGGGCGTGCGGTGGTGGACGGTGTCAGGCCGGCGGACATCGCGGTGCGCGCGAGCGCGTCGCGCTGCGCGGCCAGTTTCCGGCAGGCGGCCTGGCGCGCCGGCGCGCGCGCGGGGGCGGCGGCCGTCGCGGGCTCGGCCGGCGCGGCGAATGACAGCGGGGGCGGCGGCAACGGCTGGGTCGGCCGCAGGCCGAACGGCTGTTGCGGCACCGCCTGCATCTGCGCCGGCTGCAAGCCGAACTGGGCGGCGGCGGCCGCACCGCCGGCGAACGTGACAGCGAGGCCCGCGATGCAGAGGATCGGAAGTTTCATGGGTGACGATGGAAGCGCGCGAATCACGGCGCGGCGCGCGATCTTCTCATGGCCGACCCTCGCGCGTCGAGCGCCGTTCGTCGCCGCGCGGTGCGTTTCGCGCCGGTGGCGGACGCTTCGTCGCATGCCGCTTCGGCCGCCGCCGCGCGCCGCGCACACTGGCCGCATCGTGATCGATTGATAGGAGGAAAACGCGATGTCGCCTTATCTGTTGACCCATCTCGTCGCCGCGGGCGTCTGTGTCATACTCGGCGCGGCTTTGGCGCTGTCCCCCAAGGGCGGTGCGCGGCACCGGCTGCTCGGCCGGATCTGGTGGGCGGTGATGGTGATCGTGGCGCTCAGCTCGTTCGGCATCCGGATCCAGAACGACGGCCGCTTCTCATGGATCCACCTGCTGTCGATCCTGATGCTCGCGACGCTCGCGCGCGCCGCCTGGGCGATTTACCACGGCGACGTGGCCGGCCATCGCGCGGCCATGACCCGTGCGATGTTCGGGCTCGGGTTCGCCGGCATCGCCGCCGTCGCGGTGCCGGGCCGCATGTTGAACCTTCTGTTCATGGGGTGGATCGGATGGCCGTCGTAAATCTTTCCGCCGCGGCCGCCGCCTATGCGCATGCCGCCGGATCGCGGCGCGGGTTCCTCGTCTCGTTCGCGCGCGGCATCGTGGTGATCACGATCGGCAATCTGCTGATCGCCACGAGCTTCGCGCTGATCGAGGGCAGCGGCTGGCACGCCAATCTCGTGTTCGGCGAGGCGATCGGCTTCGCGATCATGGTCCTCGTCCAGGTCGGGCGGCTCGCATTGCAGCGTGCCGGACTCTTCACGCTGCCGCGCTATCTGGCCTGGGCGATCCTCAGTATCGCGCTCGGTTCCTGTGCGGGCATCGCCATCGCGAGCGTCCTGCTCGGGATGCCGCTTGCGCGTCTCATCACTGCGCAGGAACTGGCGATCGTCGGCTGGATCGCGTTCCTGTGGACCGCGCTCGCGGTCTGGTTCGGCCTTTCGCGCGCCCGGATCGAGGTGTTGCGCGAGCAGTCGACGCAACTCGCGCTGCAACGCGAAGTCGCGGAAGGCGCGGCGACGCGCGCGCGTCTGCAGGCGCTGCAGGCGCAGATCGAACCGCATTTCCTGTTCAACACGCTCGCCACCCTCGACAGCCTGATCGCGACGGATCCGCCGCGCGCCCGACATCTGCTCGTGCAACTGAACCGGCTGTTGCGCGGGGCATTGCAGACCTCGCGCGTGGAGCGAGAGACGCTCGCCGAGCAGTTCGCGCTGATCGAGGCCTTGTTGGAGGTGCACGCGGTGCGGTTCGGCGCGCGGCTCGCCTACCGCGTCGCGTTGCCCGCCGCGTGCGCGTCGCTCGTCGTGCCGCCGATGCTGTTGCAGCCGCTCGTCGAGAACGCGATCCGGCATGGCATCGAGGGCCAGCTCGACGGCGGCCGCATCGACGTGAACGCGACTCGCGACGCGACGCACCTGCAACTGTCGGTCGTCGACACCGGGGCCGGCTTCGGCGCCCATCCCGCGCGCGCGGGCACCGGCATCGGGCTGGCGAACGTGCGCGCGCGGCTCGACGCGCTGTACGGCCGTGAGGCGATGCTCGCGATCGACGAGAACCGGCCGCGCGGCGTCGTCGCGCGCATTGAATTGCCCTTGCACGCCTGCATGGCGGAGGGGGCGGCATGAGCGGCGTTCCGCAGATGGAGGCCGGTGCGCCGACCGCGCTGATCGCGGACGACGAGTCGTTGCTGATCGATGCGCTGCGCCGCGAGCTGGCGCTCGTGTGGCCCGCGCTGCGCATCGTGGCGACCGTCGGCGACGGACGCGGCGCGATCGAGCGGATTCGCGCGCTGCAACCGGACGTCGCGTTCCTCGACATCTCGATGCCGGGGGCGACCGGGCTGGAGGTGGCGCGCGCCTGCGCGCCGCTCGCGCGGCCGCCGGCGATCGTGTTCGTGACCGCCTACGACGAGCATGCGCTGGCCGCGTTCGACGCCGCGGCCGTCGATTACCTGCTGAAGCCGCTCGAGACGGCACGGCTTGCACGCACCGTCGCGCGGCTCGGCGAGCGTCTCGCGGGGCGTGCCGCCGATCCGCTGGCGCAGCCCGCGCTGGAACGCCTGCTTGCGCGGCTCGAACCGCGCGTCAGCGCGCCGCCGCTGCGGTTCCTGCGCGCGGCGCAGGGCGAGACGGTGCGGCTCGTGCCGGTGGACGACGTGTTGTATCTGGAGGCGGCGGACAAGTATGTCGCCGTGACGACGCGCGACGAGGCGCTATGGATTCGCGCGAGCCTGCGTGAACTGCTCGCGCAGCTCGATCCCGCGCGTTTCTGGCAGGTGCATCGCGGCACCGTGGTGAATGTCGATCATGTGGAAAGCGCGCGCGTGAACGGCTTCGGCAAGATGACGCTGACCCTGCGCGCGCATGCCGCGACCGTGGCCGTGAGCCGGCAGTACGCACACCTGTTCAGGCAGATGTGACGCGGGCGCGCCCGCGCCCGTGATGCGCGTGGTTTCCGGTGCGCGCCGGGACGGCGGCGCGCACCATGCGTTACCCGTCGGGCTTCGCCGACAACTCCTTCAGCCCCGCTATCACGGTCAGCAGCGCGCGTCCGTGCTCCTCCGAGCCATCCCAGGCCTCGACGATCGCATCCCGCAGCAATTCGTTATAGCCGGACGCCCGCCGGCCCGACATGGGCACGTTGACGCCATAGAAACTGCATAGCTTATTGAATGGCGCGCTCTTGCGCAGCCGGCGTCCGTTCGATAGTCTCAGCCGCGACACGGTCGGCTGGCTTACCCCGGAAAGTCGCGCTATTTCGCTGGATGAGCGTGTATCCGCCGCCAATCGACTCAGTAGATCCTGCACCGAAAATTTCGTGTCTCGGGTTCCCATGGTATGCATTATACTTATACATTAACGAATATTGAATTGCTCGTTGAAGTTGGCGAGCAGCAGCACCCCGAGAAAGCTTGATGACCTTGAAACACCTGCCCCCCACGTTTTGCTGGACCAAGATCGGCACCGAGTCCGGCGAAGCGCTTCCGACCACCGTGCTGCGCAAGGAATGGGAGCGGCGGATGGGTGGCGGGCGGTTTCTGTGGGGGATCGGCCAGTCGCTCGGCGCGAGCGCGCAGGTGGCCGCGCATCGCATGGGGTCGCTGATGGCGCTGTTCTCGCCGGTCGCGAGCCGGCCGCGGGCGCACGAGCGCAAGCCGGAGGCCGGGCTGCTGTGGCATGCGTGGATCGACGCGGCCGGCCAGGTGCGTCAGCTGCCGTTGCACACCATCATCGCGAGCCGCGCGACGCTGCCGTCCGGGCGGCCCCGCCTGCATCACCACGCGCTCGTCTGCGCGTCGCCCACGCCGCTCAGCATCGGTACGCGCCTGAGCGTGCATCCGGAGCATTTGCGCAGCGTCGGCACCGGGCGCGCGCTGGGCATCGCGCAGGGCGCGGCCGTGGTCGATTGCGTGGGCCGCGACGAGCCGGCGAGCGGCAAGCGTTATCCGCTCGCGTTGTCGGTCGAGCTGGAAGCGCCGTACGTGGTGAGGCTCGCGCAGCCGAGCGTGCTGAAGGCGCGCGATCTGGCCGAGCTGAACAAGGCGGCGCGCGATGGTGATTTCGAAACCTACGCGGAGCACGTGAAGCGTTTGCGCAACCGGCCGTGCGCGGAGGATGTGCGCGGTTTCACGCGCGATCTGTTCGATGGGCCGCCGCCGGCTGTGGAGCCGGCGCGCGGGTTCAGCGGGAAAGCGCATACGCAGGTGAGCCTGTTCCTGTGACCGGCTGAGTCGCAGGCACCGGGCACCATCCGCGCGAGTCGCGCGGATGGTGCGCCGTTCAGGATCACGCGCGATGCGCGGCGGCCGGCGGGCCGCATCGGTCGGTGGGCGCCGCGCATCGCGGCGGCCCGCCTGTTGCACTTGCAACCTGACGGAGGACGGTGAATGACGATCATGAATCACTCACGCGAGGCGCTGGCCGCCCAGCGCTTCTTCGAGGCAACACGCAATGTCGATCAGGCATTCCGGGCGGTACGCGGCGAACACGACGAGGATGCGTCGGGCGAGGCCTACGCCAGCGCGATGTCCCGGCTGGATGAAGCGCTCGACGAGCTTGCGCGCGCCCAGGCATTGTTCGATTCGGCGGTGCGGGTGTGTGGCCGACGTTATTGAGCAAGGGGCGGCGTGGGTGCGATCGCTGCCGCCGCGCTGGTGACGGGAGGCGCGGGGCGGCGTGACGTGTCGCGTGCTTGTTTCATGACTCGCACGCTCCTCGTGCGCGGGGCCCGATGGGGATGTCGTCGAGGTGGTCGCGCGCATCGTTGATCGGCAGGTTCGACAACGCCTTCTTGCGTTCGTCGATTGGCCAAGGCGCGGCCGCTCGGCCGCGCTTCACTACTGTTCGCGCACGTGCGCGTTCTTTCAATTGCACCGCCGGCTTGCGATCGCTCGTCTTGATCGCCGTGCGCGCTGCTTTAACGTTTGATCAGGTTCCTGCACGCCTTCAGGAATCACTCGCGCGGCGCGATCGCGGTGGCCGGCGCCTGATCTCGATTGGGTTGGCCGCGATCAAGGCCCGACATGCGCGGGACAACCCGCCTCATCCCAATCACGTTGCGTCTCGCGATTCCTGCTAGCCTCCACATCGCTTTTCCGGCTGAAGTTGCGCGGAAGAGGTAAATGATCCGATGGAGGGCGGAATGGGGACGAGAGAGAGAATCGCGGCCATACGCGGCCGGCTGACGCAGCAGGACCGTCTCCTGAAACTGGATACGCCGGCGGGGAATGACGTTTTGCTACCCCACCGCGTTGTCGGACGCTCACGGATTGGCCGGGATTTCTTCTTCCTGCTCGACTGCGTATCCACCTCGGGAGATGTCCGGCTCAAAACGCTGATCTCCCAGGACGTCACTCTCTGGATTCAGCAGACCGATGGATCTTACCTGCCGCATCACGGCTATGTGCATACAGCGCGCCGGCTTGGGGCGGATGGGCATCTGACAAGTTACCAGCTCGGTTTTTCCTCGTGGATGCACTTCCTGAGATTCCGTCGCGACCAGCGTCATTGGCAAAGCAAGGCTGCGGACGAAATCATCGCGGACGTCTTCAACCAGCACCCTCAGGCACGAGGAATGTTCCGGTTTGCGCTTTCGAACGTCCTGCCGGCACGCACATATTGCCGGCAGGACGAGACTGACTGGAACTTCGTCCACCGGATCCTCGAGTCCGAAGGACTGTATGGCGTCTGGCGGCAGGCTGTCGACGGCAAATCGCATACGCTGGTCATCACCAACCGTCTGCAGACGCTCGAACCGCTTGCGCCGGCAGCCGTCGGATTCCATCGTGCGGGCGTGAACAGCGAGGCCGATGCACTGACGCAATGGTCGGGCACGCGGACACTGCAATCCGTGCTGCTGTCGACTCGCACCTTCGACTACAAGCATCCTTCGACGCCCGCCAATCCGAAGGGGACATCGATCCCGACGATAGTGAATCAGGGCGCGTTGCCCGCTTCAATCGAGGTCTATGAATACACCGGCGGGTACACGTTTCGGGAACAGAGGCGTGGTGATCAGCTGTCGACGATCCGCGTGGAGGAGTGGGAGTCTCGGGCCAAGCGCTTTCACGGTGTGGGCAGTCTGCGCGCAATGGATGCGGGCCGGCGCTTTACGTTGACCGGTCATCCCGAGCACGATCGGGACGCAGTGGACCAGAACGAATTTGCGAGCATCGAGGTTGAGTGGGCCATTGAGAACAATCTTCCTCTCGCAGGGCACGAAGCGAACTATCCGCACAGCCTGAGTAACCCGTTCGCCCGCGCCCTCGCCGACGATCCCGGTGAGGCATTCGGCGTGAATCACGTGGACGGATCCACCGGCTTCTATCGGATTTGCGTTGAGGCGCAGCGCACGACGGT
Source organism: Burkholderia sp. GW821-FHT14F03 (assembly GCF_058803765.1). Taxonomy (NCBI): domain Bacteria; kingdom Pseudomonadati; phylum Pseudomonadota; class Betaproteobacteria; order Burkholderiales; family Burkholderiaceae; genus Burkholderia; species Burkholderia sp. GW821-FHT14F03. Next base: position 28,246 of record NZ_JBXAPG010000035.1, on the reverse strand, counting down.
GCCGTACCGAAGCCCATTCGAACATCGCAAGCCCGAAGCGAAGCTGGAATCAGCAATCGTGGTGGGACCAAAAGGCAGGGAGTGCTACACCGATGAGCTGAACCGGGTGAAGGTGCGGTTCATCTGGGACCGGCTCGACGAAGCCGACGAGCGGGCATCATGCTGGGTGCGCGTGGCGCAGTCCGATACCGGGGAGGGTTATGGCGGCGTCCACATGCCGCGCGTGGGTGAGGAACTGCTCATCGGTCACATCGGAAATGATATAGACCGCCCGATCGCGCTTCATCGCGTCTACAACGGCGTGAGGAAACCGATGTGGCACTCGAACGGCCTGCTGTCCGGCTATCAGTCCCAAGAGCACGGTGGAGGCGGCGGCTACAACCAGCAGGTGATGGATGATTCGACGGGCCAGCCGCGGATGCGGGTCATGAGCAGCCACGGCATGAGCGGCCTGCATCTCGGCTATCAAATCGTCCAGGACGGTAATTCACGTGGCGCGTATACCGGTAGCGGCTTTACCTTGCGTACGGACTACGCCGGCGCGGTCCACGCGGGCGAGGGATTGTTTCTCAGTACCCATCAGATCGACGTCGATGGCCAGCCGCTCGATACCACCGAGCCGCGTGAGATTCTGGCACGCGCAGATCTGCTGATCGAATCGCTTTCTTCGGCAAGTTTGACCGCCGGGGCTGAGCATATGAAGCCTGGCCGTGAGGTGCTCTCGCAGTTCGCGAAGGCCACTCAGCACAGTAAGGCGGGGGTAGTCGGCGGCGGCAACACGGCAGGCGGCGGGACAGGCAATGCGAATGCGTTCTCCAAGCCCATCTTGCTTGGATCGAGTCAGGAGTGCATGGGATTTACCACGGGTGCTTCGTCGCAGATGGTTGCAGACGAGCATCTGAATTTCGTGAGCGGCAAGGATACTTACTGGGCCGTTGGAAGATCGCTGGTTGCGAGTGTCGCAGAGAAAATCAGCGTGTTCGTCCAGCGCGCCGGCATGAAACTGATCGCCGGAAAAGGCACGGTCGATATCTTGGCGCTGACCGATCAGATGCGATTGTTCTCCGAACTCGGCCTGAGGCTCAAGAGCCGTAACGGCTGTATCGAGATCGACGCGAAAACCGAGCTGATGCTCAAATGCGGCGGCTCATATATTCGCATCACCTCCGAAGGTATCGAGGACGGCACGCGCGGGACACGCACGATCAAGTCGGCTGCATTCAGTAGGCAGGGGCCGGGTTCGGTGGCCGAGCACATGAACAGCCTCGAGACGCCGGCGTTCAACGACAAATACCTTTTGCGCGACCGGATCACGGGCGATCCGCTCAAGAACCATCCCTACGAGATAGTGCGTGGGGACGGCACGCGTCTGACGGGAGTCACGGATGAATTCGGCCATACGGCCGAGCAGAAAAGCAACGATATCGAAACCGTGATGATTCGGGCGCTGCGTCGTGGTGTGAGCAAGGGATGAGCGAGCATCCATGAGCGACAATCATTCCGACGGCCCGGGGGCGACGGACCAAACGTTCGGCGGCGACGATGCCGGAGTTGTCCGCCTTGCGTCGCGGACCGATGCGGACGGCCACTCATCGGCCCGTGCGCCCTTGACGCCAGCCGACGACACCCGCGCGAAGGAGAGCTTGCACGACCTGCGTCCGATCATTCCCGTGATTTTCATACCCGGTGTGATGGGTTCGCCGTTGGCTACCAAGGACAGTGGAGACGCGGCATGGTCCCCACCGAATACCGACACGATGGGCGCAATACTTGGCGCGTTGTGTTCGCTCGTCGCCGGATGGTTTCGCAGCGCGTCGTCTCGCGAAGCGCTTTTCGATCCCGATAGCGTGACGGTGACGCCGTTCGGTCCGCTCATCGATCTCGGGAAGCAGGATCCGATTACCGGGGAGGAGGCGCGGCGGCGTGGGTGGGGCTCTGTCTACCGGACGGGTTATCAGCCTGTTCTGCTGTGGCTCGAACAGCAATTGAATAACCCTATGCTGCTTGGTGAGCCAGAAGGGGTATGGATCAATCCAGATTCTGGAGGCGAGAAATGGACACTCCATCCGGTTCTGGGTACCGATCCAAAGATCTACGGCGCCTTTGCGAGTCCAGGAAAAGGACGGGCGATTGCACCAGACTCCGCAGAATTCAAGAAATTTGCGAAGTATCGCTATCGTGTCTATGCGATTGGATACAACTGGTTGCAATCGAATGAGTTATCGGGGCAGGATGTGGTGGAAGGTTTGGATGTTCCCGATCCGCAAACAAAGAAGACGGCGCGGCTGATGGGCGTCAGCGAGATCTGCAAGGAAAATGATACCGGTAAGGCAATTATTCTGACGCATTCGATGGGAGGGCTGGTCGCCCGCTTTGCGGTGGTGAATGACGGGTTGGAGGGCCTTGCACATGGTGTATTCCATGGGTGTCAACCTGCCACGGGTGCGCCACTTGCAGCAAAGAGATTCAAGACAGGCGGCGGTCCTGAAGGCGGCGTGAATGGTTTCGTTAATGGCAGTCTGCTGGGACGCGACGCCGACGAGTTTCTGGCGGTGATGGCGAATGCACCGGGACCGTTGGAGCTGACGCCGATGCCGGATTATCACAATGGTGCCCCGTGGTGGATTTTTGCTCGACCAGATGGGCAGAGGCTGATGGAGTTCCCGCAAGAAGGTAATGCGCTAAATGACTTGTATCTGAATTCGCAGTGGTACGGTTTGCTGCCGAACGAAAAACAGCTTGATCCGGCAGGTGTCGTGATGAAGCGACTCAAGAGGATTGGACGGGAAGGTAGTCTGCCGGACCACTATGCAAAAACCATAACCAAAGTCGTCGAACGACAAAATCAGTTAATCGGCAAATATCATGGTGCGACTTATGTGGCGTACGGCGAGGGCGGTCTCGACTTCAGACCACCGCAGCCCGGCATGACGACGGAGTCCAACGACAAGGGTGGACCAACCATCGAAAAAGGCGACCCTACGAAGAGTCTGCTGACGTGGGGTAACGCAATCTGGACGGGGGATGTGCCATCCGATGTGCAGGCGGCAGAACTTCAGGCCGCGAAGTTGCTGCACGATTCGGGCAAAGGCGAGATCCGCGTGTTTTTGGAGCGGCGCAAACTCAGTGTGACCTTCGCAGTCCAGAAGACGAGCACTTTGCCCGACGTGAATGCCAAGACCGACTGGACGCAGGTAGCAGCCAGGACAGGCATTATCCGCGGCGACGGCACCGTGCCGGTGTGGTCGGCCGACGCGCAGGCGCGCGGACTGAAACCCGATGTTCCCGGTGATCCGGTCGAGGGTGTCCAGATGGCGTTTGTGCAGGGCGGATATCAGCACATGAACAGCTATGCGCACTCGTGGACTCACTGGGCGCTGCTCTACAGCGTGGTCCAGATCGTCAACGATATTTAGATGCCGAGAACATGCTAATGACCGGCCTCCTTCGCTCGTTCATTCTGCTGGTAGGTCTTTGTGCTTGCTCTCTCGCGTTTCCCGGGGAACCAACGATGAACAATCCGCTGAGGTCCGGAGTACGTCCGTGGTGTATTGGCCGCCTGATGTTCGACCGGCCGATGTCGAGCGAGATTTCGAACCAGACCTACACATGGAGAGGCGAAAAACTGGTGACGATCCATGATACGTCGCTCGACGCTTATCGCAGCAAGGTCGGGGCGCGAGAGAACGAGCTTCGGACTAAAAAACGAGTGGATCCCGGGAATAGAAATGCCGAGACGTCCCACGCGTGGCTGGAGAAAGCATTTTCACCTGTGCAGAATTCCCGGGTCTTTATTTTCAATGATGCTGTAGCGACGGCATATAAACTCCCTTTCAACTCGGAGGGCTACATCCTTGTTGGACGTACACTTTTCAAAACCTCGGGGACTTTTGGTGCCACGGGCCTTGACCTCTCCGAAAGTGTCTATGAAGACATGTACAGACGCATCAAGGCACGCGATAACTGGGCAGTGCCCACGGAACCGGGCTTCTGCATAGACGGTGGGATCGTTACCGGATCTTCGACTTACACCGAGGAAGTCAGCCAGTCATTCGCGCTGATGCCGGGGCGGCCTGCGTTGCTACTGATTAAGCTGCGCGATTCGATGGACGACGACCAGGCTCAACCGCTCACCAAAAATCTGGCCGCGCTGCGCGCGCAACTCGATCGCATGCCGGGGAGCTATCGCATTCTGCGCAAGGGAAAGCGGGTGGTCGCCGGGATGAGCGCCGAGGAAGTGCTTTTTGCGCTTCAGGACGGCCCGGTTACGGTCTACCGCTTCTATCTGCTGGCGCCGGGCAATCCTGCCACGCTTGCACAACCGCATACCTCGGTCGAGTTGCTGATGGGCAACGCTTCTCGAAGCGATCTGCCGTCCGATGAGGCGACGTCCCCGGTCGACGAGGCGGGAGCGCTGCAGCTATGGGACACGCTGCTGAATAGCCTCCGCCCGCGACCTGACACAGTGTAGGAGGCGCAAATGCGGCGCTATGACATCGTGAAAGGCGACAAGACGACGGTAGGCGGCATCGTGCAAGGCGGTGATAGTTGCGACCGGCTCGGTGCGCGCGAGCAGGCTTATGAAAACGATCCGATCCTGTGTCCGGTCTGCGAGGCCGTCGGTGTGATCAAGTGCGAAGGCGCGCGCATTTCCATGACCGGTCCCGATGGGCGGCAGGCGGCCCTGAGCGATGATCTGTGCGTTTGCCTTTGTTCCCCGCATCCTCGTCTCGTTCCGTCGCAAACGACATCCTACGTCGACATATAGGCGGCCGCGCATATCGGCAGTCGGCCCGGTCCGGCCCGTTCCGGTGCGCCGCGGGCGTCCTCACCCAGGACGGGAGAGGGCGCAACCCAACGCGTTTCATGGACAGCAACAGTCGCCTTCGTTATATTTATAAAAATATAACGGGGACATTCATGAACATCGAGATGCAGCAAAGTGGCGCGGGCAAGCAGGCGGTCGGAAGCGCGTTTGTGCTGGAGCAGATGCGATTCGCCCGCGACAGGACCTGGGAAGTCGTCGAGCGCGTCGCGCAAGCGATCGAGCCGGGCATGCGGGAATCGGAAGCCGTCGCGCATTGCAAGGACGTGATCGCGACGTCGGGTGCCGATCGCATCTGGCATCCGGTCATCATCCGTTTCGGCGAAAACACACTGAAAACCTTCAAGCAGCGTTCGGACGACGATCCGCGCCTGCATGCCGACGATATCTTCTTCATCGATCTCGGCGTCGTCTGGAACGGCCACGAGGGTGACGCCGGCGCGACCTTCGTGGTGGGCGCGGATGAGGAGAAGCGCGCGTGCGCGTCGGCCGCCCGCATGCTGTTCGACGAGGTCGAGCAGCGCTGGCGCGACGGCGGCGTCGCCGGTACCGCGCTTTATGCATTCGCGGAGCAGCGCGCGGCCGAGATGGGCTGGCGTCTGAACCTGGATATCAAGGGGCATCGCGTCTCGGATTTTCCGCACGCGATCTACAAGGCGGGGAATCTCGGGGATTTCGACGCGCGTCCCGACGCCGGCCTGTGGATCCTGGAAATCCAGCTCGCGCATCCGACCCGGCCGTTCGGCGCTTTCTACGAAGACCTGCTGGTCTGACGCGGTGGGTGGCCGCCCGGGTGGGCGGCATGGATGGACGAACGGCGCGGCATCGGCCGGCGGGTCCGGTGTGGTCGCGTCGCGCAACTGAAGGAGTATGGTGTGCCCTTGCTTTTCTCGTCGGTCCGGGCGGCGCGCGTGGGGCCACGTCGATCGGCGCTACGCACCGCCGCGATCCTGACGCGGGTTCAAGCGTCGCATTGCCGTTGGCGCGCGACCGCGGCGTTGAAGAGGCCGTCGACTAGGTCGGGTGGATTGTCGGCGAGCAGGCCGAAGATCATGGCCGCAATCCCAATGCGCTAGCGTTACCGGCACCCAAATTGCTCGATATTCCATCAATGCGGGCCATCGGATATCACCTGAATCAAAAGATGTAGCGGTACCCCGCGCTGACGGACCAGGGCTTGCCCAGCCTCGCGCCATCGACGTACTCGTAGTCGACGTACAGCCGGTGGCTATCTCCCATCGAAGCAGAAACACCGAGCCCAAGCTCCGTGCGGCCGCCTGACAGATCCGTGCGCGTGGCGATGCCGTTCGTGCGCACGGTGCTCTTGCCATCGAACTCATGCGACCGCGCCAGCTTGACGTAGGGCTGCACGACATTCCCGTTGCCCAGTACGAAGCGCCGGCCCAGCAGCGACCCTGCGCGGAACTGCAGTGAAGCGCCGGAGCCGGCGGATACGTCGAGGCCATTGCTTGTCCGGTAACTGTCACCGCTGACGTGGTTAAGCGCCATGCCGGCTTGTGGTTCGATGAACCAACCCGCGCCCAGTTGCAGTTGCCGGCCAATTTCCAGGGTGGCGCCGATCGCGTTCTGCGATGTCTTGCCCTTTACCGAACGGCCGTCGGTTGTCTCGACCTTGAAGTCTTGCCGGAGATGGTTCGCTTTGAGTACGCCGTCGACGTACCAACCGGTATCGGCCAGCCACGTGGCATAGCCGCCCAGATGATAGCTATCGGCGCTGCCCCGGCCCTCGCCGGGGAATGTGCGATCCGAATAGCTGTAGCCGGCCAGGGCACCGACATACCAGCGTCCGCCATTGACGGTCAGCATTTTGTCCGCGCCCAGCTGCAAGCCCCCGAGGTTCTGCGCGAAGTCCCGGCCTCCCTTGTTGTCCAGCTTCTGGCGTTCGCCGAACCCCCGGACCCACAGACCATCGCGGCCATTGCCTTGGCGCAGCTCGCCCATGCGCCTGGTCAGCGCGGCTGACTCGGCGTACCAGATCGCCTGCGCCGTGCCGACGGCGGAGGTATTGATCGCGGCATTGGCCGTGGTCGACAAATGCTCCGGGCGCGGCCTGATTGGACCAGGCAGTATCACCGGTGGGGGCGCAGGCGGGAGCGTCGCCGGTGGTATTTCAGCTTCGGGGTCCACCGGCGGCGGTGATACGGGTGGGGGCGCCACGGGTGGTGGATCGGGGGGCAGCAGACGCGCGGTATTCACCAGGCTCCAATCCGAAGCCCGCCCGCCTACCGTGTCATTGGTTTTCAATTCATAGCGGTAAGTCCCGACATCCACGACCTGACCGTGATTGGCCAGCGAGAACAAGCCGGAGCCACCTTCGGTCTGGATCAGCGTGACGACGCCGTGCTCCGCCAAGGGCTCGGCTCCGCTATGGGCGATCAATACACGGTGGCTTCCTTCGACGGTGCCGACGCGCAGTTGGTCGGAATGGCCGGCCACGAGGTCGGTGCGCATTTCGAACAGGCCGCTGCCGCTGAGCGTACCGGAGACGTCGAGCACCTTGAAGCCGGTATTCGGCGTGGAGAACGAGATCGTGCCCGTCGTTTCCAGATCCTTCACCGCAGAATTGGCGCGCATTTGCCAGAGACTTCCGTCGTCGATGTTCAGCTTGTCGACGGTGCGGCCGCCGCGATCGAGCAATGCGCCGGTCAGCGTGGAACTGTCCCGCAGACTCACGCTGGCAGATCCGCTGTCGATCACTACATCGCCGACGAGCCGGCTTCGCTGCGCGTTGAGTTCCACGTGGCGGGCTGCGATGGCCGGGGCATTCGGATCGCTGTCGTTGATCCATTCATACACGTGCAGCGCGGCGCCATCGATGCCTGCCGCGCGCGATTTTCCAATGATCGTGGTGCCGATCAGGTCCGCCTTGAGGCCGCTGCCCGAGACGGCGATGCCGCTGCCATCCTCGGTTTCGATATGGCTATCGACGAGCGTGATTTCATTGTCCACGCCGGATTTTCTCGCATAGGCGTTCACGCCATCGGCGCCTTGGCCAAAAGTACGCAGAGCGACGCCATCCAGGGCGACGGACACCCCCGGGTTGCCCATCATCAGGGCCGTGGAGAAGTCACCGTGAGTGCGGACTTTCGTTCCGGTTGCCGTCAGGCGAGCGCCGTTGGCGAGCATGCCATAGGCCGTATTGCCATGGGTGACGACCGAACCGCCGTCGAGCGCTACGTTCGAGACTGCGGTGCGCGAGACCACTCCTATCGCCGAGTCGCCGAAGGTTTCGATGGCGACGCCACGCGCGCTGATGTTCGCCCGGCCGCCGCTGCCGGAATATAACTCCGAGGCGTAGAGGCCATGCCCGCTGCGACCATAAGTCGTAATCTTGCCGCCGTCCATGATGACTGTGCCATCGCGGGTATCGATTCCTACGCCATTGGGGCCGGTCATCTCGATGGTCGAATCCTTGAGGGTCGCGGCGCCCCTGCTTGGAAGCCAAAAGCCCGACACATAAGTGCCGTTGCTGGTGATCTGCACACGCTTCAAAGAGACCTGGACGCCGCTGCCTTGGGCGATGATGCCGTTGCCTGTCTCCGAGCGGATTATCACGTCCGTCAGGATTGCTTGGGATGGCATCAAGGTGGGACCTGATGCACTGCTCAGGAGAATGCCGAAGCTATAGGCATTGATGCTGCTTTGCGCAAGCGAGAGCGTACCGCCATAAGCGTCGACGCCCATGCCCCGGAGCGAGGAGATTGCCGTATTGGTTGCCGTCACGCTACCGCGATAGATGCCGATGCCGGTGTTTCCCCTCTGTTCTTCGGTGCTGTTGGCGTTGAGCCTCGCCTGGTCCAGGACGACGTGGCCGCCGTCCTGGGCACTCACCGCGGCGGCGTTAACGCCCAGGGCGGTGATTTTCACGTCCCGGCCGAAGATGGTCGCGCCATTGCCCTGGGCGATCAGGCCGTGGCTATCGCTGCCTTGGGTATGAATCGAACCACCGGTGATGTCTGCGCGGGCGCCATCCCTGACATGAACCGCATAGGAATGCAGCCCATCAGTGGTGATCGTGTTGCCGCTCAAAATGGCTTGGCTTCCCGTATGCCGCACCGCGACGCCTGTCGCATCCCTTGCCCCCAGCGCCTGAATCGCGCTGTTGGACAGCGTCAGCGTGCCCGCAGAGTCGACCGCGATACTGGCCGGTGCGGCTTGCCCGCCGGCGATACCTGACTGGATGACGACGCCATCGCCCGACAGGCTGTTTTCGGATCCGCTGATCGTGATTGCCGTGGCATCTTGTGTGATGACCGTGTCGCCGGGGTTGAGCACCATGCTTTCGCCCTGAGGGGTCGACAGGTTGATGCCGGGATGGGCATGCGCGGCCGCCGTTGTGGGTAGAGAGGGGAGCAGGGCCGTCAAGACGGCGAGGGAGAGCCGGGTTGGTCTGAGCGTCATTGAGGAGGTTCCGTCGAACGCATCTCTACGCGAAACTCCCCGGATCAGCAGGCGGGCACGAAAGCGACGGGCTAAGTTCGTAGAGCTGGGATTTGCTTGAGGGATTGGGACATTTCAAGCGATGCCATATTCTTGCTGCTCACCGTTTCGATGCCTATGAGACCGATCTTAAATATCGAGAGAATCGCCTTGCAGATGGGACGCGGCCCATTTCATTCGCGGCAATCCGCTCCATCGATTCCGGCAGCGCCAGCACATCGGACTTGACGGAGGCGGCGCCGCGACGCCCCGGATACAGGGCCTCCAGGGTGTCGTCGAGGCTGGCTCGGATACTTCTCAAGAAATGGCCGTGGACGTTCCTGCGGGCCGCGAAGAACGTCGTGAAATTGACCAATGACGCATCCTGTTGACGCGCACGCGTCTTCCCGCTCGGCCTGGATCAGGCCAGCGTACCGACGGCCTCGCTGAAGTGAACACGTTTCGTTGAGAGGCCGGCCGAGACGAGGATGCGCAGGAACGACAATCCTCGTTATGTTTTGCGGTATATTACGGTTCACCGAAGTCGCGAGGGACCGTCGATGTCGTGGTGGTTGCCGTGGTTGACCACGATTCCGCCGCGATGAGGGCGAGGCGGATGATCTGGCAAGGTTGTCGTTCATCCGGAGCGCGGGGTCGCGCGTCGAGCGGCGCGCGCATTCCATCGGCAAGATGGCTGCTGTGTGCGATCGCCTTGCGCTGCGCGTCCATAGCATATCTGCGGCACATCGGCTCCGAGGGGCTCCATCGCGCTCCCTGCCGCGTTTGACTTTTGTCGTGGCGCGCGCCATCGATGCCGATGGCGTGGCCTGCGTCGAACGTGTATGCGGCGGCCGCATGCACCGGCCGCTCAATGGTGCGACGCGGAGCCGCGCAACGATCCGACGGTGCCCACGGCGCGGAGCGAGGCGCCGGGCGCCGATCGATGACGGAATCCCGGCACGCCAACTGAAGGAACCGTTCGATGGACAAGCCTCCGTTCCAACTTTCCCGGCTGGTGTCCGGCCAGGCCGATGCGCCGCCGCTCCGTCCGTTCCAGGACCGTTGCTGCGAACCCGCATCGTCCGCCCGGCCGCTCGCGCCGCGCCGCGCGCGGCTCGCCGAACTCGACATGCACATCCATTGCTCAGTGATCGGCACCTGCCTGACAATCGGCGAATTGCGCAAGCTCGTGCCGCGTCACGCGGACATCGATCGCGAGCACGCCACCGATCTGCAGATCCATCACGCGGCAGTCGAACTCGCCGTGCAGGGCGGGGAGGGCGCGAAGGCGCTGCACAAGGCGCTCGACCAGCGCTATGCGGCGGCCATCAAGCGCTTCACACCGGTCAAGGATGTTGCCGGCCTGCGCGAACTTTGGCGCGAGGCGCTGAAGACGGGCGACGTGCCGCCCGCCTACTGGGCCGTGATGACGCATCCGGCCGCCACGCTGGAAATGCGCCAGCTCGCGTTCGGCGACGTCCACATGCTGTCGCATCTGGTGGGCGCGGCGAACCGCGCGGACATTCGCCGGCTGGTCGCGCTCGAGGAAGACAACGCCCAACTCAGGAACAAGATCGAGCGGCAGCAAGCGCGCTTCCAGGCGTTCGCGCTCGAACGCGACGCCGAAGCGCGCGCCCGGCGCGCGACGCTCGATGCCCGGCGCGCATCGCCGCGCGGCCCGGACGCGGAAGCGCCCGAGGCGGAAGCGGAGCGGTGGCGGGCGACGTTGGGCGAGCGCGACGATGCGCTCGCGCAGCAGGCTGGGCGTTGCGCCACACTCGAACGACGCCTGAAGGAAGAACAGGCGCGTGTGCAGACGCTGCGCGCGCAACTGCAGCAGACCTACGACCAGCTCGACGCACTGCGCGGCGAAGCGCTCGCGATGGAGCAGGCGGTGGTGCGCACGGCCGTCGAGGCCGACGGCGAAGCGGCGACGCTCGATTCGGTGCGCGGCAAGCGGATTGTCTACGTGGGGGGCCGTCCGGGTTCGACGGCGGCGATCCGCCGGCTCGTGGAGGCCGCGGGCGGCTGGCTGAACCTCCACGACGGCGGCATCGAGGATCGCAAGGGCCGGCTCGCGGCGCTGGTGCCGGGCGCGGACCTGGTGGTGTTCCCGGTCGACTGTGTCGATCACGATTCGATGAGCACGCTCAAGCGCCTATGCGAGCGTCATGGGGTGACCTATCACCCGCTCCGCACCGCGAGCGTGGCCAGCTTCGTCGACCTCGTGACGCGCGCGCCGGAGGCGGCCGTGGGCGCGCCCGGCTGCGGCCGCACGCCGGCGTTCTGCCTGCGCCACGGCTAGGGCTGGCGATGCGTCACGGCTGCATGAATTTCGTGAGGGCCGCGATCTGCCGGGCGCAGCTCGCTTCGGCCTGCCGCTCGATGTCGCGGTAGAGCCGGACCATCTCTTCGCCGACCGTCGTCAGCGCGCAGCCGCCGCCGCTGTGCCCGCCTTGTTCGGAGACGGTGGCGGGCGACTTCAGCGAACGGTTCAGTTCATCGATCAACATCCAGGCGCGGCGATACGACATGCCGAGGCTGCGCGCGGCCGCCGAGATCGAGCCGTGCTCGCGCACCGCTTCGAGAAGGGCCACCTTGCCAGGCCCGAGCGCGACCGTATCGCCGCGGCGGATGCGCATGCGGAAGCTGACGACGGGTGGGGTGCCGGGCGTGGCGGAAGTGGGGGATCGGCTCATGCGGGCAAGCATACACGAACGATGCTGCCGCCCGCCCCGCAGGCGGCTAGGCGCCTGGCGGGAAGCAGCGCGCGTGATCCTCGCAGCCGAAGCAGCCCGGTGCGGGCGCGGGCGGCGCGCCCTGGTCGAGGGCGACCTCGCGCGCGAGGAATTTCTTCCAGCGCAAGGCGGCCGTGTTGCGTGCGGCGAGCGCGGGGAAATAACGTTCCAGCAGCGCAGACACGTCATCGCGCCCGTCGAGCCCGAGATCGCGCCACAGATGATCCGGGCGCAGGCACGCATGCGCGATGATGGCGGCGAGACAGGCGGCGTCGCCGCGGTGCGCCGCGGCGCCGGCCTCGCGCATCAGCAGGCTGCGCAGCGTCGCGACGAAGGCGGCGTGCGGTGTGGGGATCGCCGTGGGCGGCGATGTCTCGACGACGCCGGGCCGCAGGCGCGGAAAATGCCGTGCGAGCAGCGCGCGCAGGCGCGCGGGCGACAGCCCGAGCGACGGGTCGAGCGTGGTCGGCGCATCTTCGCCGGCGCGCGCCGCGAGGAGCGTGGCGAACAGGCGGGCGTCGGTCGAGCCGGGATTCGCCGCGTCGATGAGCCGGGCGTGCAGCGCGCGCCGGGCGGCGAGGCTGCAACAGGCGTGCGCGGGGCTCATGGCGTTACTAGGCGCGCGACGATCCGGGTCAGCCGGTTGACGTGCCGGGGCGCGGGGAAGCGATCCGCACCGGAGTGGAGCACGGGCGCGCCCTCGGCTTCGTCGAGCGGCCGGCCGCCGCATTCGTGGGCGACGATCGCGTGGTCGCCGATCTCGGTGTTGAACAGCTCGTGCCAGGAAAACGTGACCGCGTAACCGTCGTGCCCGACGGCCAGGAGGATCATCCGCTTGAAGTCGCCGGGGGTGTCGGAGCGGAGTCCGGCGCGCGACAGGAGATCGGTCAGCCGCACGCCGCGGTACGGCTCGATCCGGCGGATGAAGCGCCGCGTCTTGAAGCAGCGCAGGTCGAACGGCTCGGCCGTGACGCTGTCGAGGCGGCGCAGCGCATCGAGGGACAGCGACAGCGGCTGGACCACGTCGCCGCTCACATCGAGGCGGCCGACTTCGGCCATGACGGATGGGGTCGATTCCGCATTGTCCATCCTCCGCCTCCAGGTCGATCCCGGGCGACTGCCCGAGCGTGATATCCGGGGCTATATTACGCGGCAACGCCGCGCCATGCTACGCGCGCCCCGATTCCAACTGCTCCACCGCGTCCTTCACCGCATCGCGAAAGCGCGTGAGCGCGGCGAGGTCGGGCGCGGGCGGCTGCATCGCGACCCACAGCATCTCGATCAACTGTTCCGCGGTCTGCTCGGTGTCGAGCTTGCGGCGGCCGAGGATCGCGTCCCACAGCACATGTTCCATCGGTCCGAACACCAGCGAGCGCAGCAGGCTGAGCGGCAGGTCGGAGCGCACCTGCCCCGTCGCCTGGCCGCGCGCGAGCACGTCCATCAAGGGCGCGGTGTAGCGCCGCTGCAATTCGGTCAGCTCGTCGCTGAGCGCATGCTGCTTGGCGCGCCCCTCGGACAGCACCAGCGCGCACAGCCCGGTGCCGTTCACGAGCATCAGCCGCAGGTGGGTGCGCACGATGAACGCGAACTGCTGGCGCACCGGCGCGTCGCGCGGCATGCCGTCCTCGAACGCCGCGATGATCTCGTCATACCAATCCGCGATCACGCGCGCGCACAGCTCGCGCTTGCCGCGGAAGTAATTGAACACCGTCGCCTCCGACACGCCGATGCGCTGCGCGATCTCGGCGGTCGTCGCGTGTTCGTAACCCTTTTCCGCGAACACGTCGCGGCCCGCCCGCAGGATGTCCTGCACGCGCTGCTGGGATTTCCGGCTCGCCGGCGCGCGCGCGAGATCGGGGCGCTCGGTCTTGAGGGAGGAGGTCATGAGTGGCTGCCTGCGAGGGATCCGATGCGCTCGATGATATCTGAGTGTCACTCAAAAAACTATTGACTCTATCCCGCATCCAGCGCGAAACTAGCCAAAATTTCCGCAAGATATCGTGCTGTATTGGTGAAATACGTGGTTTTGAGTGTTGCTCAAAATCACGCCCGCAGACTTTCTGGAGACGGAGGAGACATGAGCAACCTGCCCGGCGTGCAATTCATGCTCGGTGAAGACATCGACATGCTGCGCGACGCGATCGCGACGTTCGCGGCCAAGGAGATCGCGCCGCGCGCGGCCGAGATCGACCGCACCGATCAGTTCCCGATGGACCTGTGGCGCAAGCTCGGCGAGCTGGGCGTGCTCGGCATGACGGTCGCCGAGGAGTACGGCGGCGCGAGCCTCGGCTATACCGCGCACATGGTCGCGATGGAGGAGATCTCGCGGGCTTCCGCGTCGGTCGGCCTGTCCTACGGCGCGCACTCGAACCTGTGCGTGAACCAGATCCACCGTAACGGCACCGATGCGCAAAAGCGCAAATACCTGCCGAAGCTGGTGTCCGGCGAGCATGTCGGCGCGCTCGCGATGAGCGAGCCGAACGCGGGCTCCGACGTCGTCAGCATGAAGCTGCGCGCCGAGCGGCGCGGCGACCGCTACGTGCTCAACGGCACCAAGATGTGGATCACCAACGGCCCCGACTGCGACACGCTGGTCGTCTACGCGAAGACCGCGCCCGAGGCCGGCCCGCGCGGCATCACGGCGTTCCTGGTCGAGAAGGGCATGAAGGGTTTCTCGGTCGCGCAGAAGCTCGACAAGCTCGGCATGCGCGGCTCGCACACCGGCGAGCTGGTGTTCCAGGACGTCGAGGTGCCGGAGGAGAATATCCTCGGCGAACTGAACGGCGGCGTGAAGGTGCTGATGAGCGGCCTCGACTACGAGCGCGCCGTGCTCGCGGGTGGCCCGACCGGCATCATGGCCGCGTGCCTCGACGCGGTCGTGCCGTATATCCACGACCGCAAGCAGTTCGGCCAGTCGATCGGCGAGTTCCAGCTGATCCAGGGCAAGGTCGCCGACATGTACACCACCTTCCAGGCGTGCCGCGCGTACCTGTACGCGGTGGGCCGCCATCTCGACTCGATCTCGTCGGGCGGCCACGTTCGCCAGGTGCGCAAGGATTGCGCGGGCGTGATCCTGTACACGGCGGAGAAGGCCACCTGGATGGCGGGCGAGGCGATCCAGGTCCTCGGCGGCAACGGCTACATCAACGAATACCCGGTCGGCCGCCTGTGGCGCGACGCGAAGCTCTACGAGATCGGCGCGGGCACGAGCGAGATCCGCCGCATGCTGATCGGCCGCGAGCTGTTCGCGGAAACCGCCTGAGTCCACCGGGAGCACGCACGCGATGTCGATCATCGAATCCAGGCTGAATCCGCGTTCCGACGAGTTCCGCGCGAACGCGGCGGCGCTCGAGGCGCTCGTCGCCGACCTGCGCGCGAAAATCGATCAGCTCGCGCAAGGTGGCGGGCAGGCGGCCCGCGACAAGCACCTGTCGCGCGGCAAGCTGCTGCCGCGCGACCGGATCGCGCAGCTGCTCGATCCGGGCACGCCCTTCCTCGAACTGTCGCAGCTTGCCGCCTACGGCATGTACAACGACGACGCGCCGGGCGCGGGCGTCATCACCGGGATCGGCCGTATCGCCGGGCGCGAGTGCGTGATCGTCTGCAACGACGCGACCGTGAAGGGCGGCACCTACTATCCGATGAGCGTGAAGAAGCACGTGCGCGCACAGGAGATCGCGGCGGAAAACCGCCTGCCCTGCGTGTACCTCGTCGATTCGGGCGGTGCGAACCTGCCGAACCAGGACGACGTGTTTCCCGATCGCGATCATTTCGGGCGCATCTTCTTCAACCAGGCGACGATGTCGGCGGCCGGCATCGCGCAGATCGCCGTCGTGATGGGTTCGTGCACCGCCGGCGGCGCCTATGTGCCGGCGATGAGCGACGAATCGGTGATCGTCAAGAACCAGGGCACCATTTTCCTCGGCGGTCCGCCGCTCGTGAAGGCGGCCACCGGCGAGGAAGTCAGCGCCGAGGATCTCGGCGGCGGCGACGTGCACACACGGCTGTCCGGCGTGGCCGATCATCTCGCGCAGAACGATCCGCACGCGCTCGCGCTGGCGCGCGGCATCGTCGGCAATCTCGGCGGCAAGGCGCCGGCGCCGCTCGCGCTGCGCGCGCCGCTGCCGCCGCGCTACGATGCCGGGAGCCTGTATGGCGTGATTCCGGTCGATACGCGCAAGCCGTTCGACGTGCGCGAGGTGATCGCGCGGATCGTCGACGATTCGGCCTTCGACGAATTCAAGGCGCGCTTCGGCACGACGCTCGTCACGGGCTTCGCGCATATCTGGGGGCACCCGGTCGGGATCGTCGCGAACAACGGCATCCTGTTCTCCGAATCCGCCGTGAAGGGCGCGCATTTCATCGAGCTGTGCTGCCAGCGCAAGATCCCGCTCGTGTTCCTGCAGAACATCACGGGCTTCATGGTCGGCCGCAAGTACGAGAACGAGGGCATCGCGCGCCACGGCGCGAAGATGGTCACCGCCGTGGCGACCGCGAAGGTGCCGAAGTTCACCGTGATCATCGGCGGCTCGTTCGGCGCGGGCAACTACGGCATGTGCGGCCGCGCGTATTCGCCGCGCTTCCTGTGGATGTGGCCGAACGCGCGCATTTCGGTGATGGGCGGCGAGCAGGCCGCGTCGGTGCTCGCGACGGTGCGTCGCGACGGCATCGAGGCGAAGGGCGGCGCGTGGTCGGCGGAAGAGGAGGAGGCGTTCAAGCAGCCGATCCGCGACCAGTACGAGCGGCAGGGCCACCCGTATTACGCGAGCGCGCGCCTGTGGGACGACGGCGTGATCGATCCGGCGCAGACCCGCGACGTGCTCGGTCTCGGTCTCGCGGCCGCGATGAATGCACCGATCGAGGACACGCGCTTCGGCGTGTTCCGGATGTAAGGAGCCGATCATGCGATACGAAACGATCGAGGTGGGCGTCAGCGGCCGCGTCGCGTCCGTTACGCTCGCGCGCCCCGACGTGCGCAACGCGTTCAACGAGACGATGATCGCGGAGCTGACCGCGGCGTTCGGCGAACTCGACGCGAACGACGCGGTGCGCGTCGTGGTGCTTGCCGCGCAAGGCCCGGCGTTCTGCGCGGGCGCCGACCTGAACTGGATGAAGAAGATGGCGGGCTTCTCCGACGACGAGAACCGAGCCGACGCGCGTCTGCTCGCGCGGATGCTCGAAGCGATCTACCGCTGCGGCAAGCCGGTGATCGCGCGCGTGCACGGCGACGCCTACGCGGGCGGGGTCGGCCTCGTCGCGGCCGCCGACGTGGCGATCGCGGCCGACGGCGCGCGTTTCTGCCTGTCCGAGGCGCGGCTCGGCCTGATTCCCGCGACCATCGCGCCCTACGTGGTGCGTGCGCTGGGCGAGCGCGCGGCGCGCCGCTACTTCGCGACTGCCGAGGTGTTCGACAGCGCGTGCGCGGCGCAGCTCGGCTTCGTGCACGAGGTCGTGGCGGCCGAGGCGCTCGACGCGACGGTCGCGAAGCTCGCGGATGCGCTGGTCGCGAACGGTCCGCGGGCGGTGCGCGCCTGCAAGCGGCTGGTGGACGAGGTCGCCGGCCGCGAGATCGACGACGCGCTGATCGAGCGGACGGCCGCGCTGATCGCGCAGACCCGCGCGGGCGCGGAAGCGCGCGAGGGCATCGCTGCATTCCTGGAGAAACGCACGCCTGCCTGGCGCGCGTGACGACGCCTGCCGGCGCGCGCGATGGCGCGGGCCGGCATCCCGATTCGAGTGGGTTCTTCCTGTTTCCTGACAACCATGTTCGACAAGATCCTGATCGCCAACCGCGGTGAAATCGCCTGCCGGGTCGCCGCCACCTGCAAACGTCTCGGGATCGCGAGCGTCGCGGTCTATTCGGACGCCGACGCGAACGCGAAACACGTCGCCGCCTGTGACGAAGCCGTGCACATCGGCGGCGCGGCCGCGAGCGACAGCTACCTGCGCATCGAGCGCATCATCGACGCGGCGCGCGCCACGGGCGCGCAGGCCATCCATCCGGGCTACGGCTTCCTGTCGGAGAACGAGGATTTCGCGCAGGCGTGCGTGGCGGCCGGCATCGTGTTCATCGGGCCGCCCGTCGAGGCGATCGCGGCGATGGGCTCGAAGGCCGCCGCGAAGGCCCTGATGCACGCGGCCGCCGTGCCGCTCGTGCCCGGCTATCACGGCGACGACCAGACGCCGGCGCTGCTGCAGCGCGAAGCCGATGCGATCGGCTACCCGGTGCTGCTGAAGGCGAGCGCGGGCGGCGGCGGCAAGGGCATGCGGGTCGTCGAGCGCGCCGAGGATTTCGCGGCGGCGCTCGCGTCGTGCCAGCGCGAGGCGGCGAGCAGCTTCGGCAACGATCGCGTGCTGATCGAGAAGTACCTGCAGCGCCCGCGTCACGTCGAGGTGCAGGTGTTCGGCGACCGGCACGGCAATACCGTCTATCTGTTCGATCGAGACTGCTCGGTGCAGCGTCGCCATCAGAAGGTGCTCGAGGAAGCGCCCGCGCCGGGGCTCGACGCCGCGCTGCGCCAGGCGATGGGCGAGGCGGCGGTCGCGGCCGCGCGCGCGGTCGGCTATGTCGGCGCGGGCACGGTCGAATTCATCATGACGGGCGACGCGTTCTATTTCATGGAAATGAACACGCGCCTCCAGGTCGAGCATCCGGTCACCGAGATGGTGACGGGGCTCGATCTGGTCGAGTGGCAATTGCGGGTGGCGGCGGACGAGCCGCTGCCGCTGCGCCAGGACGCGCTGCGCGTGAGCGGACATGCGATCGAGGCGCGGCTGTATGCGGAGAACCCGGCGCGCGGCTTCCTGCCGTCGACCGGCCGGCTCAAGCATCTGCGGCTGCCCGAGGGCGTCGAGTTCGCGCTGGGCGCGCCGGTGCGCGTCGACAGCGGGGTGCGCGAGGGCGATTCGATCACGCCGTTCTACGATCCGATGATCGCGAAGCTGATCGTGCACGGCGCGGACCGCGCGGCGGCGCTGGCGCTGATGCTGCGCGCGCTGCGCGCCTGTGAGGTGGTCGGGCTGCATACCAATGCGGCGTTCCTGCAGCGCATCGTCGCGAGCCGGCCGTTCGCCGAGGCCGATCTCGATACCGGCTTGATCGAACGCAACCACGACGCGCTGTTCGCGCCTCGGCAGCGGCCGCGCGCGGCGCTCGCGCTGGCTTGCGCGGCGCGGCTCGCGCGCGACCGGGACGCTGCGGCAGGCGGTCCTGCGGCAGGATCGCCCGTGTCGCCGTGGGGTGGCCTGTCCGACTGGCGGCTGAACGCCGGCTACCGGCGCTTGCTCGAATGGCGCGCTGACGACGATAGCGCGACGCTCACGGCCGACTACACGGCGGACGGCGGCGCGGCCACGCTCGCGGTCGACGGCGCGCCGGCCGAGACGTTCGCGTGGACGCGCGGCCCGGGCCCGCTCGACTACGAGGTCACGCTGGGCGGGGTGCGCTCGGGCGGCCGCGTGCATGTCGACGGCGATGCGTTCCAGGTGTTCACGCAGGGCCACGCCTACGCGTTCGAATGGAACGACCTGCTCGCGCACGCGGCGGACACCGATCACGGCGGGGGCCGGCTGACCGCGCCGATGCCGGGCAAGGTCATCGCGGTGCTGGTCGAGCCCGGCCAGCGGGTCGAGCAGGGCGCGCCGCTCATCGTGATGGAAGCGATGAAGATGGAGCATACGATCGGTGCGCCGGCGGCGGGCGTCGTGAGCGAGGTGCTCTACGCGGTTGGCGACCAGGTCGCCGACGGCGCGCAGTTGCTCGTGATGGCGCAGGCCTGAACGAGGGTGCGATCGCGCGGTCGACCTTAACGAAATCTGACAGTCGCGGCCGGGGATGTCGGCTAGACTCGACGAACACTATTCGGGGCGCGCCGCGCGGCGTAGGACAGGGCACTCAACGGGCCGGTAGCGCGCTACACTGCGACTTCCAACCTCCCTCCTGCATATAATGACGCCCCCTGTCGAATTGAACGGCTTGCGGATCGGCATCACGATCGGCCTTCGCGAGCCGAATGAAAGCCTCTGGATCAACGGCATCAAGCAAAATGCGTTGTTCCTCGCCAAGCTCCTGATGAAATCGTCGCGCGCCTATCGCGTGACGATGGTCAACACCACCGACGTCGCGCTGACCGACGCGCTGCCGTGGGACCGCCGGATCTTCGACACCCAGTCGTTCACGACGATGAAGGATTCGCTCGACGTGCTGATCGAGCTGGGCGGCCAGATCGACGGCGAGCAGACCGCCTACCTGAAGGCGCGCGGCGTCAAGATCGTCAGCTATTGCTGCGGGTTCGAATACATCCACGCGACGCAATCGATCCTGTTCGGCCGCCGCATGTGGGACACGCTGTTCATCAATCGCGGCTACGACGAGATCTGGGCGATTCCGCAAATCGCGCCGTCGTCGCTGCCGTTCCTGCAGTCGCTGCGGCGCGCGCCCGGGCGCGTGGTGCCGTTCGTCTGGGATCCGATGTTCCTGACCGAACGCGCCCGCCTGCTGCCCGAGCGCGGCGAGTACCGGCCGAGCGGCCAGCGCGCGAAGCGGCTGACGATCATGGAGCCGAATCACGACGTCGTGAAGTTCTGCCTGTACCCAATGCTGATCATCGACGAGGTCTATCGCCGCGAGCCGGAGGCGATCGCGTTCACGCACGTCACCAATGCGGAGCGTCTCGCGCACGAAAGCCCGGAATTCGTGATGCTGATGAATTACCTCGAGATCGTGCGCGCGAGCAAGGCGAGCTTCGTCGGCCGCTTCGAAACGCCCGCGTTCCTCGCGGAGTTCACCGACGTCGTGGTGTCCCATCAGTGGGAAAACCCGCTCAACTACTTCTACTTCGACGTGTGCTGGCAGGGCTATCCGCTCGTTCACAACGCGCACCTCGTGCCCGATCTCGGCTACTACTACCCGGAGAACGACGTGGAGGCCGGCGCGGAAGTGCTGACCCGCGTGCTGCACGAGCACGACGGCGACTGGGAAGGCTACACCGCGCGCCAGCGTGGGCTGCTGCGCCGGTATACGTCGAAGAATCCGTCGCTGGTCGCCGAATACGACGTGCTGCTCGCGAACCTGGTGGGCGTGCATCCCTGACGCTTCGTCGCGCGCCGCGATGCAAAACGGGCCTGGACGCGCAGCGCGCATCCAGGCCCGTTTGCCGTGGGGCGTGGCGGGCGCGCCCGCCCGCCGTCACTCGCCGGGGGCGCCCGGTATCTGCCCCTGATTCTGGCGCGGCACGTAGCCGGTCAGGCGCCATTTGCCGTCGTCGAGCCGGAAGCTGAGCTTCTCGAAGGCAATCTTGCCCGAGGCCAGCGTGCTCGCGTAGTCGACGTTCGCATACAGGCCGTCCGGCACCGCCTTCGAGTTCGTGAACTGGATCCGCGTGATCGCCGCCCAGCCGCGCTGCGTGACCGTGCCGAGCGACTTGCGCGCCAGCAGCGTCTCGCTGACGAACTGCTGCTGCGTGACCTTGCTCTTCACGAACGGCGCGACGTCGGCCCAGACGTCGTCGACGCGCCCCGCGTCGAGCTGGCCCACGATGCGGTCGGCGTCGGCGAGGAGTTCGTCCGCCGACGTGCCCGGCTGCTGCGCATGGCCGAGCGCGGCGGTCGCGGCCAGCAGGCCGCCGATGATCCAGTGAGCGAAGGTAGGTTTCACGGGGCTTCTCCTGGCGGATGGTCGGGCGTCAGAGATACATCGCGGCGAGCGCGTCGGTGTAGGCCGCCACGTTGTCGGGGTTGTAGATGCTGACGGAATCGAGCAACTGCTTCGAATGCTCGCGATACGCGTCGAGATTGCGGTCGTGTTCGTGGAACGCCTTGAGCAGCTGGCGCCCGCCTTCCTGGCAATCGAAATCCGGATAGTAATAGCCGCATTTGCCCAGGTAAGGCGAGTTGTGGATCAGCGGATAGTCGCCGTACAGCAGCTCGTAGTACAGGTAGTTCTGCGCGTTCTCCCAGGTGTGGGACACCACGGCGTCGCCGTGCGCGGCCATGAACTCGTAGATCGCGAAGCGGCCTTCGAAGGTGGTCAGGCTGTGCGCGACGATGTCGAGGCTGCGCGCGAAGTTGACGAAGGTCGTGTGTTCCTTCATGTGCAGCGTGTTGCACACGCGCACGAACTCGATGAACGACGGCTCGGCCCGATAGGCCTCTTCCGTCACCAGCATCGGGATGATGCTGGTCTTCACCATGCAGATGTTCGGCTCGTACATCGTCACGCGCCAGCGCGGCTTGCCCGGCTGATAGCCGTAAGTGAGCCCTGCGCCGAGCGTCGCGCGCGCCTTGTCGAACAGCAGCGGGTGCCAGATGTGCGGGACGATGGTGACCGGGCAGCGCAGGCCGGTTTCCAGGTAGTGCTGGCACGAGTGCTCGAACTCCGGGATGGTCCACACGCCGTCGTAGGTCGCGCCCGAGAACAGGAAGCCGGACGGCTTCTTGAAGATCGCGCGCTCGATGTCGATCACGTAGTCGTTGCCGACCCGCATCGTCACGACCTTGCCGCCCTTCGCGCGATACGCGGCGATCCAGTCGGCGTTGAACTGCGCGCTCATCTCGATCAGGACGTCGCAGCGCTCCATGGCCTCGTCCATCGACAGCAGCGGCACGTTCCACTCGCCGAGCATCAGCTGCGGATCGGCCGCGCTGCTGCCGCCGTTGACCATCACGGCCTCGGCGACGAGCGGCGACTGGCGCAGCATCAGCACGAGCAGCAGGCAGTTCTGGAAGATGCCGTTTTCCCACAGGGACTGGCCGGCGCCGCGCACGAACAGCGAGACGCCGACGACGAGGCGCTTGCCGCCGTTCTGCACGTCGCGGCCGGTGATATCGTCAGTCATGCGAAGTCTCCGGATGGTCAGGCGCGGGCGTAGAGACGCTCGACGAAAGCATCGATGTTCCTGGGGTTGTCGATCGAGACGTCGTGCAGAAGGGCATTGGCTTTGGTGCGATAGTCGTCGAAATGGGCGTCATGGTTGCGCCACGCGTCGAGCAGCGCGCGGCCGCCGGAGACGGAGTCGAACCCGGTGTAATAGTACCCCGCGTCACCCAGCAGCTTCGAGTTGTGCACGAGCGGGTAGCCGCCGTACAGCACGTCGTAGTACAGGTAGTTCTGCGGATTTTCCCAGTGGTGCGAGATCACGGCATCCGCGTGCTGCGCCATGAACGAGGGCAGGTCGATGCGCGGCTCGAAGGTGGCCTTCTGCTGGCGCACCAGGTCGAGGCTGTTCGCGAAGTGCACGAAGGTCGGGTGCTCCTTCAGGTGCATCGCGTTGACCACGTACAGGTGCTCGACCGCGTCCGGCTGCGCGCGGTAGAACTCCTCGGCGGCGAGCATCGGATAGTGGCAGGTCTTCACGACCGAGATGTTCGGTTCGAGGATCGACAGCCGCCATTTCGCGCGGCCGGGACGGTAGCCGAACGTGAGGCCCGCGGCTTCCAGCTCGCGGGCGCGGCGGTCGATGAAGTAGGGCGACCAGATGTGCGGGATCACGTGCACCGGGGCGCGCGTCAGCGTGCGCAGGAGCGGCGCGTCGATCTTCTCGGATTTCGGCAGGATCCACACTTCGTCGAACGGGCCGCCGTTGAAGATGTGGCCGGACGGCAGCTCGAACATCGGCGTCTCGCACAGCCCGGTGTAAGTGTGGCCGACGAAGCACACCACGAGCTTCTTGCCGAGCGCCTTCATGTACTTGAGCCAGTCGACCTGCAACTGCGCGCCCATCTCGATCACGACGTCCAGATCGTGGGATACGTCGCGCGGATTGACGAGCGGGATGTCGAGGCCGGCGAGATCGAGCCCGGCCGGTAGCCGGCTGGCGTCGCCGCCGTTCAGGAAGTAGATCGGGCCGATCCGGTCCGATTTTTTGAGCAGCATCGCGAGGTACGCGATGTTCTGATGGATGCCGTTTTCCCAGATCGCCTGACCGTCACGGGCGAACAGCGAGATGCCGACGGCCAGGCGCTTGTCGCCCGTGGGGCGGGAGGCGGTTTGCGTTTCGTATGTCACCAACTGTATCCATAACCGGCACCGTAGGCGGTATTGCTACCCGCAACCCCGACGCCCATCTTGAGAATGCCATTGGTCGTCACGTGGGCGCTGGCACCGAATGCCGTGCCAGTCTGGCCCGCGAAGCGCGCCACGCCGACCGCTACGTTGATCGTCTTGCCGGGTTCGACCTGCGGCATCATCGTCAGCGCGGTGACGGCGGCGACGCCTTGACGCGCCATCGTATCCGTCTGCTGCAGCTGTTGCTGGGTTTGCTGCAACTGCGTGCCCAGATTGTTGATCGAGGTTTGCTGCCCGGTCAAGGATTGTGACACAGATGTCGACAGGGCATTCAACTGGTTGAGGTTGACCGCGTCGGTGCCCTGCGTGCCGGCCGCGACGTTGGTGATCTGGCGCTGCTGGGTGCTGCTGCCGACCGAGACCACGTTCGAGCGGCCGCCGTCGGTGGAGTTCGCGCCGATCGCGACCGAGTTCGAACCGGCGGTGACCGTCGGCTTGTCGTTGCTGGCGCCGTTCATGTCGGCCGCGATGCCGCCGGTGTTGGCGGTGCGGGTCGTGTTGTTGTTGATCGAGGTCGACAGCGACGAGATCTGGTTGTTGATGTTGGTCACGCCGCTCGACAGCGAGGCGACGTTGCTGTTGGTGGTGCTGAGGCCGGTGGACAGCGAGTTGACGGCGGTCGAGGTCGAGGTCGACAGCGAGGCGACGTTGCTGTTGGTGGTGCTGAGGCCGGTGGACAGCGAATTGACGGCGGTCGAAGTCGAGGTCGACAGCGACGACACCGTGCTGTTGGTGCTGCTCAGTCCGCTCGACAGCGAGCCGATCTGGCTGCTGGCGCTCGACAGGCCGGTGGACAGCGAGTTGACGGCGGTCGAGGTCGAGGTCGAGAGCGAGGCGACGTTGCTGTTGGTCGTGCTGAGGCCGGTGGACAGCGAGGCGACGTTGCTGTTGGTCGCGAACAGCTGGCTGCCGTTGATCGCGTCGGTGCTGGTCGCGGTGACTTGTCCGGCGGCGACGTTGGTGACCTGGCGTTCCGCGCCCGGCGCGCCGACGCTGAACACGCCGACCGGGTTGCTGCCCGCGAAGGTGCCGAAGGTCAGTCCACCGACGGTGGCTGACGAGACCGGGACGGCGGCGGACGTGGTGGCGCCGTTGCCGATCGCGACCGAGTTGTCGATGTTGGCGACTGCGTTCGGCCCGATCGCGACGCTGTTCTGGCCGGTGGCCTGGCTGTCGGGGGCGGTCGAGTTGGCATGGAAGTACTTGATGCCGTTCGCGTTGATGTTGTCGATCGCCGAGCCGACGTTGTTGTTGGTCGTGGTCGTGCCGTTGGTGTTGTAGGTGATGTAGGCCGGGGCGGAAATGGTGCCGGTGGCCGGGTTGTAGGTTGCACCGCCGCCCAGCGCCGCGGCGGTGCTGGTGCCGAGGTTGTTGGTGTTGGTGGTGATCGAGCTGATGCTGGTCGACAGTGAGCTGATGCCGGTCGAGGTCGAGGTCGACAGCGATACGACGTTGCTGTTGGTCGTGCTCAGGCCGGTGGACAGCGAGCCGATGCCGGTCGAGGTCGAGGTCGACAGTGACGCGATGTTGCTGTTGGTCGTGCTCAGGCCGGTGGACAGCGAGCCGATGCCGGTCGAGGTCGAGGTCGACAGCGACGCGATGTTGCTGTTGGTGGTGCTGAGGCCGGTGGACAGCGAGCTGATGCCGGTCGACGTGGAGGTCGACAGCGAGGCGACGGTGCTGTTGGTGGTGCTCAGGCCAGTGGACAGCGAGCTGATGCCGGTCGACGTGGAGGTCGACAGCGAGGCGACGGTGCTGTTGGTCGTGCTGAGGCCGGTGGACAGGGAACTGATGCCGGTCGATGTCGAGGTGGACAGCGAGGCGATCGAGCTGTTGGCCGACGAGAGGCCGGTCGACGTGGAGGTCGACAGCGACGCGATGTTGCTGTTGGTCGTGCTGAGGCCGGTCGAGAGCGAGCTGATGCCGGTCGAGGACGAGGTCGACAACGACACGATGTTGCTGTTGGTCGTGCTCAAGCCAGTGGACAGGGAACTGATGCCGGTCGAGGTCGAGGTCGAGAGCGACGCGATGTTGCTGTTGGTCGTGCTGAGGCCGGTGGACAGCGAACTGATGCCGGTCGAGGTCGAGGTCGAGAGCGACGCGACGTTGCTGTTGGTGGTGCTGAGGCCGGTGGACAGCGAGCTGATGCCGGTCGAGGTCGAGGTGGACAGCGAAGCGATCGAGCTGTTGGCCGACGACAAGCCGGTCGACGTGGAGGTCGAGAGCGAGGTGACCGTGCTGTTGGTGGTGCTGAGGCCGGTCGAGAGCGAACCGATGCCGGTCGAAGTCGAGGTGGACAGCGAAGCGATCGAGCTGTTGGCCGTCGAGAGACCGGTCGACGTGGAGGTCGACAGCGACGTGACGGTGCTGTTGGTGGTGCTCAAGCCGGTGGACAGCGAGCTGATACCCGTCGAAGACGAGGTGGACAGCGAGGCGATCGAGCTGTTGGCCGATGACAAGCCGGTCGACGTGGAGGTCGACAGCGAGGTGACCGTGCTGTTGGTGGTGCTGAGGCCGGTCGAGAGCGAGCCGATGCCGGTCGAAGTCGAGGTGGACAGCGAAGCGATCGAGCTGTTGGCCGACGACAAGCCGGTCGACGTGGAGGTCGACAGCGAGGTGACCGTGCTGTTGGTGGTGCTGAGGCCGGTGGACAGCGAGCTGATGCCGGTCGAGGTCGAGGTGGACAGCGAGGCGATCGAGCTGTTGGCCGACGACAAGCCGGTCGACGTGGAGGTCGACAGCGACGTGACGGTGCTGTTGGTGGTGCTCAAGCCGGTGGACAGCGAGCTGATACCC
>NZ_JBXAPG010000035.1:0-1285 GCF_058803765.1 Burkholderia sp. GW821-FHT14F03 | reverse complement strand
CCGTCGATGACGAGGTGGACAGCGAGGCGATCGAGCTGTTGGCCGACGAGAGGCCGGTCGACGTGGAGGTCGACAGCGACGTGACATTGCTGTTGGTGGTGCTCAAGCCGGTGGACAGCGAGCTGATACCCGTCGATGACGAGGTGGACAGCGAAGCGATGCTGCTGTTGGCCGACGACAAGCCGGTCGACGTGGAGGTCGACAGCGAGGCGACATTGCTGTCGGTGGTGCTGAGGCCGGTCGAGAGCGAACCGATGCCGGTCGAGGTCGAGGTGGACAGCGAGGCGATGCTGCTGTCAGCCGACGACAGGCCGGTCGACGTGGAAGTCGAGAGCGACGTGACGGTGCTGTTGGTGGTGCTCAGGCCGGTGGACAGCGAACTGATGCCCGTCGAAGACGAGGTGGACAGCGAGGCGATGCTGCTGTTGGCGGTCGAGAGGCCGGTCGATGTGGAGGTCGACAGCGAAGCGACGGTGCTGTTGGTGGTGCTGAGGCCGGTGGACAGCGAGCTGATACCCGTCGAGGACGAGGTGGACAGCGACGCAATCGAGCTGTTGGCCGACGACAGGCCGGTCGAGGTCGAGGTCGAGAGCGACGTGACGGTGCTGTTGGTGGTGCTCAGACCGGTCGAAAGCGAACCGATGCCGGTCGATGTGGAGGTCGACAGAGAAGCGACGGTGCTGTTGGTGGTGCTGAGGCCGGTGGACAGAGAGGAAATCGCGCTGGTTGCCGTGCCGACCTGTTGTGCGACGGAATAAAGCTGGCTGCCGTTGATCGCGTCGGTGCTGGTTGAGGTGACTTGTCCGGCGGCGACGTTGGTGACCTGTCGTTCCGAGCCGGGCGCGCCGACACTGACGACGCTGGTCGGGTTGGTGCCGGCGAAGCCGCCGAAGGTGGTGCCGGCGATGGTCGCGCTGCTGGTGGGGTTGGGGGCAGCGGTGACGGAGTTGGCGCCGAGCGCGACGGAGCCGTTGTTGCCGGCGGAAGCGCCGGAGCCGATGGCGACGGCGTCGGTGCCGGTGGCGATGCTGTCAGGGCCGGTGGAATTGGCGTGGAAGTACTTGATGCCCTGGCTGTTGATGTTGTCGATGGCCGATCCGACGTTGTTGTTGGTCGTGGTCGTGCCGTTGGCGTTGTAGGTGACGTAGGCGGGCGCCGAGATGGTGCCGGTTGCGGGGTTGTAGGCTGCGCCGCCGCCGAGGGCCGCGGCGGTGCTGCTGCCGAGGTTGTTGGTGGTGGCGGTGACGGTGCTGAGGCCGGTGGACAGCGAGCTGATGCCGGTCGA
>NZ_JBXAPG010000034.1:0-90116 GCF_058803765.1 Burkholderia sp. GW821-FHT14F03 | reverse complement strand
CCCCCCCCCCCCCCCCCCCCCCCCCCCCCCCCCCCCCCCCCCCCCCCCCCCCCCCCCCCCCCCCCCGCAGCGCTTCAGCCGCCTAGCGGAACACGACGGTCTTGTTGCCATTGAGCAGGATCCGGCGTTCCGCGAACCACTTCACGGCCCGCGCCAGCACCACGCATTCCGCATCCCCGCCGATCGTCGCGAGCGCCTGCGGCGACATCGCGTGATCGATCCGCGCGACGTCCTGCTCGATGATCGGCCCCTCGTCCAGCTCGCGCGTCACGAAATGCGCGGTCGCCCCGATCAGCTTGACCCCGCGCGCGTGCGCCTGGCCGTACGGCTGCGCCCCCTTGAAGCTCGGCAGGAACGAGTGGTGGATGTTGATCACGCGGCCCTTCAGCGCATCGCAGAACTGCGGCGACAGAATCTGCATGTAGCGCGCGAGCACCACCAGCTCGATGTCCTGCGCGTCGACCAGCGCGAGAATGCGCTGCTCCTGCTCGGCCCGCTCCTCCGCCGACGCGTGCGGCGGCAGCGGGAAATGATGGAACGGCAGGTTGTAGCCGTCGACGAGCCGCGCGAAGTCGCGATGATTCGACACGACGCCGACCACCTCGACCGGCAGCGTGCCGCTCGCGTGGCGGAACAGCAGGTCGTTCAGGCAGTGCCCTAGCCGCGACGCCAGCAACAGCACGCGCGGCCGCGCGGCCGTGGCGTACAGCGTCCATTGCAGGCCCGAGCCGTCCTCGAGCCGGCCGATGCCCGCGCGCAGCGCGGCCTCGCTCGCGCCGCCCTCGTCGAGCGCGAACACGATGCGCATGAACAGCCGCCGCGACGCCGGGTCGCTGTACTGCGCGGAATCGAGCACGTGCCCGCCCAGTTCCGCGAGCACGCTCGACACGCGATGCAGCAGGCCGCGCTGCGCGGGACAGGACGCGAGCAGTGCATACTCGACGCCGGCGGGCGGCTCCGCCAGCGCCGCGGCGCCGGACGCGCCGGTTTGGCTTGATGTCAACACGACGTCTTCCTCCTCGTCAGAGCGCGGCATGCGCGTGGCTGCCGCGCGCCGCCATGTTCAGGTGGTCCACCACGTCACCGAGCCGGCGAATGCCTTCGGTGAGGTCGGCGGCGCTCAGCGCGCAGAACGGCACGCGCAGGAACTGGTAGCCGGGGTGCGCGTCGAAGAACGCGCTGCCCGACGACAGCACCAGGCCCGCCTCGAGCGCGGCCGAGCGCAGCGAATGCTCGTCGATGCGCGCGCCGAGCTTCAGCGACGCGAAGAAGCCGCCCTCCGGCCGCACGAACAGCCGTCCGGGCAGGTAGCGCTCGATGGCCTGCACGCAGGTTTCGAGGCGCGGCCCGTAGAGCGCGCGCAGGCGGTCGAGCTGCGGCGGCAGCTGGCCGCTCTCGCACCAGGCCGCGACGACGCCCTGAGCGAACACGCCGGGCGTGATGTAGTGCCGCTCGGCGACGCCCGCGACGCGCTGCACGACCGCCTCGGGCGCGACCAGGAAGCCCGTGCGCACGCCCGGGCTGATCAGTTTCGTGAACGAGCTCAGATGCAGCGTCAGGTCCGGCGCGAGGCTGCGCAGCGACGGCAGCGGCGCGCCCTGGTAGCGCAGCAGGCCGTACGGCCCGTCCTCGACGAGCAGGAAACGGTATTCGCGCGCCCAGCGGATCATGGTTTGCCGCGCCTCCAGGCTCATGCACGCGCCGGTCGGATTCTGGAAATCGGGAATCAGGTAGACCAGCTTCGGCCGGCGGCGCTGCAGCTCGCGCTCGAACGCATCGAGCCGGACGCCCTCGTCTCCTACCTCGATGCCGACCACCGTGACGCCGTGCTGGCGCAGCGTCGTGAGCGCGCGGTCATAGGTCGGGCGCTCGACGAACACCACGTCGCCCGGCCGCAGGTACGCGTCGCAGATGAAGTTGAACAGTTCGAGCGAGCCCTGGCCGATCAGCACGTTCGACATCGCGCAATCGAACCACGACGCGATGAATTCGCGCAGCGGCGGATAGCCGAACGCCGGCCCGTATTGCAACATCCGGCTCGCGTCGCGCGCGAGCGCGCTCGACGCCATCGCGCGCAGCGAATCGACCGGAAACGATTGGGGATCGGGCACGCCGCGCGACAGATCGATGGTTTTCATGGGAAGTCCTCTCTACGGGGATTAGTTGACGAGCCGCACCGTACCGCGCGCGCGCGGATCGGACGCCGCCTCCGGCATGTCGCCGGCGACGCGGATCACCTGGATGTCGCCGTTCGTGAAGCGCGGCTGGAGGTTGTAGCCGCGCGCGATCAATTCTTCGGCGAGCGCGCCCTCGATCGGCGCATAGGGTTCCCAGTACACGGTGTTGACGGGCAGCAGCTGATGGTGAACGCGCATCTTCGCGACCGCTTTCGCGAGCGGCATGTCGAACGCATGCACGTTGTTCAGCACCTGGAAGATCGAGCCGAAGATCCGCGAGCCGCCCGGCGTGCCGATCACGAACGCCACCCGGCCGTCCCGGGTCAGGATCGTGGGCGTCATCGACGACAGCATGCGCTTGCCCGGCGCGATCGCGTTGGCGTCGGCGCCGACGAGGCCGAAGCGGTTGGTCGCGCCCGGCTTCGCCGAGAAGTCGTCCATGTCGTTGTTGAGCAGGAAGCCCGCGCCCTCCACCACCACGCCGCTGCCGAACTTCGAATTCAGCGTGTAGGTGTTGGACACCGCGTTGCCGAACTTGTCGACGATCGAGTAATGGGTGGTCTCGTCGCTCTCCCCGAGCCCCGGGCGCACGGCCTCCATCCGGGTCGGCACCGCGAGGTCGATCTCCGCCGCGCGCCGGCGCAGGTAGGCGGGGTCGAGCAGCGCGTCGACCGGCATGATCTGGAAGCCCGGATCGCCGAGGTATTCGGCGCGATCGGCGAACACCCGCTTCATCATCTCCGAGAACAGATGCACGTACTGCGTCGAGTTGTGCTCGACGCCCGCGAACGCGCCGTCCAGCTCGTCCCGCATCTTGAGCAGTTGAAGCAGCCCGATCCCGCCCGAGCTGGGCGGCGGCGCGGTCACGACCTCGTAGCCGTTCCAGCGCCCGACGAGCGGCTTGCGCCAGATCGTGCGGTAGTGGCGCAGGTCGTCCTTGGTGATCGGCACGTCCTGGCCGGACAGCTGGCGCACGAGCAGCTCCGCCGTCGCGCCCAGATAGAACTCGCCGACCCCGAAGCGGGCGATCCGTTCGAGCGTCGTGCCCAGCTCCGGCTGGCGGAATACGCCGCCCTCCTCCATCTTGCCGAAGTAGTGCTTGAAGTTCGTCTTGCCCTCGAAATCGTCGAGCATCACGTCGCGCCGCTCGATCAGCTGGCGATGCACGATGAAGCCCTGCCGCGCGTAGCGGATCGCGGGCTCCACGAGACGCCGCCACGGCAGCGAGCCGAAGCGGCGGTGCGCATCCCACAGCCCGCGCACGGTGCCCGGCACCGCGACCGAGTGGCGGCCGACCACGCCCTTGCCCGGCACCACCTCGCCGGCCTCGTCGAGGTACATGTCGCGCCGCGCGTTCTCCGGCGCGCATTCGCGGTAGTCGAGGAAGTACGGGATGCCGTCGTGGAAAATGGTCATGAAGCCGCCGCCGCCGAGGTTGCCCGCCTCCGGATAGGTGACGGCCAGCACGAACGCGGCCGCGACCGCCGCGTCGACCGCGTTGCCGCCCTCGGCCAGCACCGCCTCGGCCTCGTTCGCGCTGTACAGGTCCGGCGCGGCCACCGCGCCCGCCTTCAGCACCTGCGGCGCGCGCGCACCGGGTTCCTGCTGCAGCTTGCGCATGATGCGCCGCGATTCCTCGGCCGCATCACGCGAGCGCGCGTCCTGCTCCGGTTCGTGCCGGGTGGGGTTTTCATTGCTGATCTTCATGGTCTGCCAGTCCTGATGAATGGATATGAGACGGCGCGCGGGCGGCCGGAACGCGGCCCGCGCGCCCTGCCGTCAGCCGAGCGCGGCTTCCGGGTGCGCGACGGCCTGCTGTGCCGGCGCGGAAGCGCCCAGGAACACGCCGGGCCGGTTCGGGTGGTAGGCGAAATGCATCGGGTGTTCGCGGCGCTCGACCGCGTCGAACACCGCCTGGGCAATCTCGGGCGCCTGCGCGAAGCCGCCCGTGTTGTGCCCGCCCGTGATCACGCAGCGGCCGCCGCGCGCGCCCGGCACGATCTCGAACACGCCGAGACCCGACGAGGTCCACGGCCGCACGCAGTACTTGAAGCTGTCCTGCAGGTTGCCCGCCTCCGTCGCCGCGCTGTACGAGGCCGGGAAATACTTGGCCGCCGTGTCGACCAGCCCCTGGTAGATCTGCTGCAGCTGCGCGAGGTCGATGTTGCGCGGATCGACGCCGGTATGGCCGTAGCCCGAGCCGATCACGAGGATCGGCTGACCGCGCTCGTCGGTCGCCACCGTGATGTTCGCGTCCTCGGTGATGTGCCCCTTGCGCGCGAGCTTCAGCGAATGGCGCAGCCCCGGTTCGAGGTTCGGGATCCGCAGCCACGCGCCCAGCACGCCGTGGATCTTGCCCTTCGTCTCGGTGCCGCCGAGCAGCGCATCGCCGTACGCGCCCGTCGACAGCACGTAGTGGTCGGCTTCCAGCACGTCGTCGCCTATCCGCACGCCGCACACGCGCTGCTCCGCGTCGCGCTCCAGGCGCTGCGCGGCGCAGCCCCAGGTGAACTCCGCGCCGCCCGCGCGCAGACGCTGCAGCAGCCCCCGCACGAACTTGTGCGCGTTGACCGTGAAGCCGACCACGTGGATGCCGCCTGCGATATGGCCGCCCCGCACGGCGTCGGCCAGCGCCGGATGCCGCTGCGCGACCTCCTGCGGCGTCAGCACCTGGCGCGTCGCGCCGATGCGGTTCTGGCGTCGCACCGCGCCCGCGAACTGAGCGCCGTCCGAATAGAGCCGCAGGATCCCCTCGCGCAGCAGCGAGGCCGAGAACAGGTCCGGGTCGTCGTCGATCCAGCGGGTCCAGCGCGGATGGCTCGCGCGCGACAACGCGAAGATGTCCTCGTTGTACTTGTCGGCGAGCCAGACCGGGATCCCCTCGAACTCGCGCACCCAGCGCATCTCGTGGTCGGACAGCGTCTCCTTCCAGTGCACGTTCCAGCCCAGCTCGGTCACGCTGCGCCGGAACAGGTTGTTCATCGTCAGCGACACCTGCCGGTCGTTGTAGTTGTCCATCTCCGACAAGGTGAACATGCGCGCGTCGTCGCCGCCGTGGGTGCAGCCGTAGGCCGTCCACGGATGCGCCGCGCCCGGGTCCGGGCGCGCATCGACGAAGTGCACCGCATAGCCCTCCTGCTGCAGGCGGAATCCGGTCACGAGATTGACGAGCCCCGCGCCGACCAGCAGCACCGTGGTGCGGCCGACGATCGTCTCGGGCGCGGCCGCCTCGTCGCGCTCGGCGCGGCTGCGCAGCGCGTGGCGCACCCAGCGGGCTTCGAGCAGCTCAAAAGCGTTGACGTACGCGTCGCCGAGCGACTTCCCGACCGCCTGCAAGGTCATGCTGTTGCCGGCCTCGATCTCGCCCGACGGCGCGTAGTCGAGCAGATCCTGCGCATTCGGATCGGGGATCACGACGCGCACGACGTGGACGGGCGCCGCGCTCGCCGCGGCCCATTCGTCGATCGCCTTGCGCGGCACCGGATCGCTCGAGATCAGCGCGTCGACGCCGCCTTCGATCAGGGTGCGCGCGAGCATGTCCTGGCTCTTGTGCAGCAGGTCCGGACGGTAGATCACGTTGTCGGCGAGCAGCGCGTCCTGCAGCGGCTGGTCCAGCACATCTAACAACAGTATTTTCATGGTGGTATCCGATGGAATGTCGGTAAGGGTCAGGGATGCGCGCCGCGCATCCGATACGGTCGCGGCCGGGCCTCAGCCATGCGGGCTCAGCGCCAGCAGCCCGAGCACGTAGACATAGGCGAGCACCATGCCGAGCGCACAGAAGCGACCGTTCGACACGAAGCTGGTCTCGCGGCTCGACATCTGCAGACTGGTGGCGGCGAGGATCGAGCAGATCGACACGGGCGACAGCAGGTTCGACATCACGAACATCGACGTCCACGCGAGGTACTGCACGTAGGTCGGCCCGAGCACGGTGGCATCCACGAGCGGGAAGAAAATGCCGAACAGGATCATCGGATGCACGCCCAGCATCGTGATCGCGGGCAGCACGGCGATCAGCAGCACGCCCACCGCGTAGGGATTGCCGAGCGGCGCACGCACGGCCTGCGGCAGGTACGCGGCGAGGTCGACGTGCTGGATCGTGAAGATCAGCAGGCTCGACGCCGCGAGCAGCAGCAGCTCGGGCGCGATGCCGTCGATGCTCTTCGGCGCTTCCTTCGTCACCGCCCCCGCCTTGCCCGACAGCACCAGCAGCTCGAACGCGTAGCCCGCGATCATCGCGAACGCGAATGACCAGGTCAGCTTGCCGGTGGCCACGTAGCAGATCGCGCCGAACCCCGCCACCATCGCCGCGAGCACGAGCGGCTTGAGCTTGTCGACTTCGCGCGCCTTGGCGGCGCCCGTGTCGATCTCGAGACGCGGCGTCATCGCCCCCGCCACCACGAACAGCGCGAGCGGCATGCCGAGCAGCAGCACCGCGCCGGTATCGAGGTGCGGGATCGCGGCGGCGATCGACGCCGACGCGACCGTGGTCGGCAGGATGAACATCGATGCGCACAACGCGCGCATCGTGATCCGCGCGATGCCCTGGCGGTTCTTCACCTGCGGCCCGCACACGGCGCCCATCATCGAGATCGCGCCCTGGCTCGTGAACAGCGTGAGCGCCATCGTCGCGAGCGCCACCCGCACCGAGTTCCGCGCGCCATCGGGCGGCGTGATCAGGCGGCTGCTCACGAACGCGGCGAGCCCCGAGCGCGTCAGGCTGTGCCGGAACAGCGACACGCCGACGAGCAGCGCCATCACCGGCGAGAAGCGCCCCATCGCCGCGAGCAGCTGCGGCGCATCGACGACGCTGCCGAGCAGCGGCAGGCAGATCACGAAGATGCCCACCGCGTACCACAGCGTCTGCTTCTTGCGGCTCTCCTTCGACAGGCACAGGATCGCGAGCGGAATGCACGCGACCACGCCGACGCTCGACGCGAGCTTGGGCAGCGCGGCCGAGAACGTCGTCGCCGCCAGCAGCAGCAGCGAACTCAGCATCAGCGCGCTGGCCTTCTGCCATCCATTCAACATGGTGTCTTCTCCTTATCGTCCTAGATGGATTGCAGGAATTCGTTGAGGAGTTCCGGCTCGGTCACCATCGGGTCGTGCCGCGCGTCGAGCTCGCGCCAGATCCAGCCCGGCTGCGCGCGGATGTCCTTCTTGAGCTTCGCGAGCGGCGCGAACGAATGGGCGACGCAATCGACGTAGATGCGCGGCACGCCGTTGCCGATCGGGTGCTTCAGGAAGAACTTCTCCTGATAGGGGCCGACCGGATGCGGCGTCAGCAACGATCCGACCCAGGCCTTGTCCGCCTCCGAGACGATGTCGTAGGTGCTGAGCGGCGGCGTCGGGATCGCGATACCGTTGCCTTCGCGCGCCACCTGCTCCAGCCGCTTGCGGGTGATCTCGGCCGGCTGCGCGTCGAACGCGGACATTCCGTTCGGCACGACGAGCGCATCGAGGTAGACGAGCGTGCGCAGCGCCTGCGGGATCCGGTCGGCCACGCCGCTGATGATCAGGCCGGAAAATCCGCTGCCGACCAGCACCACGTCGCTCAGGCCTTCGTACTGGATATGGTTGACGATGCTCGTGATGTGGGTGGTGAGCGTGATGTCCTTCGACAGCAGATGCTTCGCCTCGCCCACCCCGGGGCAGGTCGGCGTGGATACGTTGTGCCCGGCCGCGCGCAGCTTCTGCGCGACCTTCTTCCAGCACCAGCCGCCGTACCACGCGCCATGCACGAGCACGAAGGTCTTGGCTCCGCCCGGCGCGGCCGCGGGGAGCTTGGCGGACGCATCCTGCGCCTGCGCGGAACGGGCCGCGAGCGCGCCCAGCGCGAGGCCGATCGCCCCGCTGTTGAAATTGCGTCGATTCATGGTTCCGGTCTCCTCTCAGACAGCTTCAGCGTTGAGCGCCTGCTCTGCTTCGCAGCGCGCCTCGATGTCGTCGGCCATCGCCATGCAGGCCTTGCCCGCGTCCTGCAGGCCGCGCGAATTGGAAAACGGGCGCGGCAGCACGTAGGTGTAGAAATGCGCGCCTTCCACCACGTAGCCGAGCGCCCATAGGTTCGGGATCACCGCGCCGTCGCGGTTGATCACGTTGACGCCCGCCGTGATCTCGATGCCGCTCGGGCTGAATTCGCCGTTGCGGAACGGCGTGATGGCGCCGGACGCGAGCATGTTCCGCACCAGCGGCGACGGGCTCGTCTCGGGCTCGAACAGGTCGACCTTGGCGCGGATCAGCACGTCGAACGATTCGCGGGCCGGCGTCTCGAAGCGGTCGGTCGACAACGTGAAGCACTGCTCGTCCTCGTCGTAGCCCAGCTCCGGCTTGGGACCGAAGAAGGACAGCACGCCCGCGTCCATCAGCGCCAGCATCTCCATGTTGCGTTCCTTCGGCGGCCCGCTCGCGATGCGGTTGCTGATCGAGCACCAGTACGACAGGAAGCGGCGGTGCGATTCGGGCGTGAGCCGGCAGTAGTCGACGGCGTGCCGGATGTTGTCGCGGATGTCGCGCAGGATGTCGGCCGAGGCCTTGCGCGGGTTGTCGACGTTGCCGCCGAAGCAGTCGGCGATGTCTTCGGTCAGGTGGCCGCGCACGTACTTTCGATAGGCCTCCTGATCGACGAACGTCAAATTGGCGGCGGGCAGCATCAGCAGGTCGACCGCCGCTTCGATGTCGGGCTCCGGCACATAGGTCTCGGGATCGGCCCAGACGCCCGTCACCGAACGCGAATACACATAGGCCATTTCCTTTCTCAGCGTCGGCCACAGATCGCGATCGAAATCGAGCTGCTCGTTGCCGCGCTCGCGGCGGTTCTTCGCGCGGCAGACGTCGACGAAATCGCGTGTGAAGAATTTCGCCTTGTACTGGCCGTAGGTGCCCTTCTGGTTCACCGCGCGGCCGCCCGCCGGCAGGCCCTGGCGCGAGAACACGGTGAGCTTCGGCTCGCGTCCGCAGGCGATGTAGCGATAGCGGTCGAACGACACCTTCTCGAAGCGGCCGCCGAGGCCGATGGTCAGCGCCGAGATGGCATCCGCCGCCGTCAGGCCCGTGCCGCAGATCGCCACGCGCGCCTGCGCGCTGATCGCATTGAGCGAGGTGATCGGATACGGCGACTTGAAATAGGCGAGATGGCTGTTGCCCGCCTTGCCCTGCTCGACCCAGCGGTCGAACTTGTGGTCGAACGCGTCCTTGCCGCCGAGGCTGTGGCCCATCGTCATGAACACGTAGTTCGCGTCGATCCGGAAATCGCCGTCGAGATGCACCTCGATCCGCTGCGCATCGATCGGCACGATGTTCACGACGTTGCGGCGATGGTTGATCACGTTCACGTAGTCGGGGAGGCTGTCGAGCAGGCGGTCGTATACCCAGGTCAGGTACTCGCCCAGCACGGCGCGCGGCAGATACATGTTCTCGTCCACCGGTTCGCCCTCGTCCGACACGACGTAGCGGCCATCCAGTTTCTTGTAGCCGCGATCGAGCGCCCACTCGAGAAAGGACGGGCCGGGCAGCACCGGGCCGGAATCCGTGACGGACTCGTCGCAATACATCGTGATCTGCGCGGCGATGGTGTTGACCAGCAAATGATCCGGCTGGCTCCATTCGTGAATGCCCTGACCTGGCGTGGATGGATCGATCAGATGCAGGTCAATACCGACATCCAGTTCGCGCTGCGAAAGCACGGCGTGCAATCGTTCGAGGAGCGTCAGCCCGCGCTGACCCATGCCCACAATGGCTACACTAATTCTTTCCATATTTGTTCCCGAATTATTTAATCATATACACCACACCCGGATTCAATAATCGAAAGACAAAACCTCCCCCCGGCGCTGGTCTCGCGACAGCACCGCTCCAGCCCGCCCGACGGACCTTACAGGCCTATCAAATGCACGGGGATCGGATGCCTCCAATTACCACGCGATCAGCGTCGAATTAGGCAATCCGCCCTCGACATCAATCACCAGGTAAATTCTATTTACAGGTGACCGACGGGGATAATTCAAATTTTTGATAATGCATTCGCTTTTCAAGAAACAGTTGCCCGCAGATTTAGAAGCAATGAAACTATCCTAATAAAGGAAATTTCCCGTATTACGAGGAATTTCAAATTCATCGATGGATGGGTGGGGCAAATCGCGGGGCGTATGGCATGGATCTAAGGGCATTGCAGATATTCAAGGCGGTCGTCGACGAAGGCGGCGTGGCGCGCGCCGCCGAGCGCCTGCACTGCGTTCAGTCGAACGTATCGATGCGCATCAGGCAGCTGGAAGACATGCTGGACACCCAGCTGTTCGAACGGGTCGGCAAGCGCCTGACCGTGACCCCGCGCGGCGTCGTGCTGCACGGCTATGCCGTGCGTCTGTTGCAGCTCGCCGACGAGGCGCGGCAGATGGTGAAAGGATCGGGCATGCCCTGCGCGGAGCTGCGCATCGGCGCGATCGTGACGACGGCGACGCTGCAGCTGCCGCATGCCTTGACGGAATTCCATCGCACGCATCCCGCGGTGCAGTTGCACGTGAACGTGGCCACCTCCGGCAGCATCGTGCGCGACGTGCTCGGGCAGGAGCTCGACATCGGTTTCGTCGTCGGCCCGGTGCGGCACGAGGAACTTCAGCAAGTCGAGCTCGACGCGGAGGCGCTCGTGCTGCTGACCGATCGCCGTCACCCGGTGATTCGCAGCGCCAAGGATCTCGCGAACACGATGATCATCGGCTTTCGCGAAGGCTGCGCGTACCGCAGCCGCCTGCAGCGCTGGATGGCCGAGGCCGGCGTGCCGTGGTCGCGCACGCAGGAGTTCGACACCGCCGAGGCGATCCTCGGCTGCGTCGCGGCCGGGCTCGGCGCCGCGCTCATGCCGGCCGCCCTGGTCGACACGCTCGGCTTCACGGATCAGATCCAGTGTCATCCGCTGCCCGAGAAATATGCGCTCGCCAGGACGGTGATGATCTGGCGCAGCGACAGCCGGCACGACGCCGACCACCGCCTGCTCGCGGACAGCCTGCGCGCACACGCCGCCCCGCCCGCCCTGTTCGCGCCGCCCGTCGACCTCTGCGACATCTGCGACACCTGACTCCCTCGACGCGCCGGCGCACCGCCGGCGTCACGACACGCGCAGCTCCTGTCCCTTGAGGCTGCGCACGAACGCATCGCGCGCGTTGTGACGCGCGATGTCCTTGCGCCAGACGAAGTGCACGCGATTGCGCGCGACGTCCGGCAGCACGGCATGGCACTTGATGACATTCGTCAGGTCGCGGCGCTCGATCAGCGAGCGCGGCATCAGCGACACGCCCATGCCCGCGCCGACGCACGCGATGATGACCTCGAGCGCGCCGAACTCCAGCACGATGCGCGGCTTGATCCCCGCGCCTTCCAGCCAGCTCTCGAAGCGTGCGCGATGCGTGCCGTCCGAACGGAACGCGAGGAAGCTGCAGCCGCGCAGGTCCTCGGCCGACGTGACGGTCGGGTGGCTGTGGTCGGTGATCAGCAGCAGTTCCTCGTCGAACGCGGCCTCCTCCGCCAGCTCGTCGGACGTGACCGGCGCGGGCACGAGCGCGATGTCGAGGCGATGGCCGATGACGGCGTGCGTGATCTGCTCGATCGAGCCGGTCTCGATCGTCATGTCGACCTTCGGGTAGCGCTGGTGGAACCCGGCCAGCATGCGCGGCAGGCGCGCGGCGGCGGTGGCCTCGGTCGCGCCGATCCGCAGGCGCCCGGCGGGCTCGCCGCCGCCCTTCACGATCGAACGCGCCTCGTCCGCCAGCTGCAGCATGCGCTCCGCGTAGCCGAGCAATTGCGAGCCCTCATTCGTGATGACGAGGCGCCCGTTGACGCGATAGAAAAGCGGAATGCCCAGCCGGGTCTCGAGTTGTCGCAGCCGGGTCGAAACATTGGACTGCACACAGTTCAGCACGGTGGCCGCGCGGGCAATGCCGCCCTCGTCCGCAACGGCCTTGAAGATCTTCAACGCCTGCAAATCCATCCTGGTCCCTCGTCACTTTCGCTTGCCAATGACGTATTGGCTGTCCTGCTCTGGGTTGCCCTCGTCAAACGGGCGGGAACGGGCGCGGTCGTGCCGCGCGTAGGCTCGCCTCACCAGACCGGCCTGGTGATGGAAAAACAAAGCGGCGAGAAGTGAAGCGTGAAGCGCTGCGCCGTGCGCGAACCCGCGCGCGCGGCGGACCGGCCGGGCACTCAAGCGCCGTCGGCCGATGGAGGTCGGTAGGTGCGCGCGCGCCGCTGGCCCTTGCGGTGCGGCCGCCCGCCCGCCGGCGCAATGGCCGACGCAATCGGAACGTCTCTCATGATTATTCTCGGACTAGAAATGATTGTTTGTCGACATGATAGCGAACTATGCGAACAATGGGTTTCTTTTTGAAAGGAAATAGAAATATATGTCATGCGACGTCATGATTCTTCGGTCCGCCGCTGCGCCGCGCGGGCCGGCGCGCCCGCCCGCGCGGCCTCGGATAGAATGCACGCACTCCCGCCGACCGACCGGCCGGCTCACTCCCATGAGGCTCCCATGATCGTCAAACCGCGCGTGCGCGGCTTCATCTGCGTGACCGCGCATCCGACCGGATGCGCGGCGAATGTCGACGCCCAGATCGACTACGTGCGCGCCCACGCGCCGCACGGCGACGGACCGAAGAAGGTGCTGGTGATCGGCGCGTCGACCGGCTACGGGCTGGCCGCCCGCATCAGCGCCGCATTCGGCTACGGCGCCGCAACGCTTGGCGTGTTCTTCGAACGCCCCGGCGCCGCCGACAAGCCCGCCACGGCCGGCTGGTACAACAGCGTCGCGTTCGAGCAGCGCGCGGACGAAGCCGGCCTGTATGCGGCCAGCCTCAACGGCGACGCGTTCTCCGACGAGATCAAGCAGAAGACCATCGAGACGATCCGCCGCGACCTCGGCCAGGTGGACCTCGTCGTCTACAGCCTCGCCGCGCCGCGCCGCACGCATCCGCGCACGGGCGAGACCTTCACGTCGACGCTCAAGCCGGTCGGCCGCGCCGTCAAGCTGCGCGGCCTCGACACCGACCGCGAGACGATCCGCGACACGCAGCTCGAACCCGCGACCCAGGACGAGATCGACGCCACCGTCGCGGTGATGGGCGGCGAGGACTGGCAGATGTGGATCGACGCGCTGCTCGCGGCCGACGTGCTCGCGCCCGGCGCGAAGACCACCGCGTTCACCTACCTCGGCGAGAAAATCACGCACGACATCTACTGGCACGGTTCGATCGGCGCGGCCAAGCAGGATCTCGACCACAAGGTGCTCGCGATCCGCGACACGCTCGCCGCGCGCGGCGGCGACGCGCGCGTGGCGGTGCTGAAGGCCGTGGTCACGCAGGCCAGCTCGGCGATCCCGATGATGCCGCTCTACCTGTCGCTGCTGTTCAAGGTGATGAAGGCGCGCGGCACGCACGAAGGCTGCATCGAGCAGGTTCATGGCCTGTACCTGGACAGCCTGTACGGCGCGAACCCGCGCCTCGACGAGGTGGGCCGCCTGCGCGCCGACGGCAAGGAACTCGACGCCGACGTGCAGGCTCAGGTCCAGGCGCTGTGGGACCAGGTGAGCGACGCCAACCTGTACGAGCTGACCGACTTCGCCGGCTACAAGCACGAATTCCTGCGCCTGTTCGGCTTCGACATTCCCGGCATCGACTACGACGCGGACGTCGCGACCGACGCGCCGCTGCGGCACCTCGTCTGACCCGCGCGCGGACGTCGCGCGAGGCGACGGCCGCGTCACCGTCCTTTGGCCGGCATCGGACGCGGCACGGTCGACGCCCCACGTTCGGAGACGTGCGCGAATACGACCACCGATGCGGTGCTGCCCGCGATGGAGCCGGCACGCGCGACAGGGTCGCGCGCGGCGCCTTCACCGCATGCGCGAATCTCGCGGACGGCGCGCCCAAGGTCGCGCCGCGCCGATGACCACCACGCTGGCCCAGTCGCCCGCCCGGATATCAGACGTCGCGCTCACGCCCGCCCTGCCGCGGCTGCTCGCGCGCTGCGCATCGGCGCGCGGGCCGGCCGCGCGGATCGCCGCCGGCCGCTCTGTGCGGCTCGCGAATGCGATGCGGCTTGCCCCGACCACGGCGCCGGCCGCGCCGAATATCGACGCGTGCCGACGAGCCGGCAGCGCCGCGGCGCGCCAGCCTTGGACGAATCGAACACGCTGGAAGTCGACACGCGCGCCGCATCGCATCGGCACGGCGTGCGCCGGGCATCCCGACGAAGGAACCCGTCGCCGCGCTCAGCGCGACGACGGGCGGATGCAGGCAGGAGCGGCGCTTACGACCGCCCGCCGTCCGCGGCCGCCGCGTCGCGCTTCGCGCGCCGCCAGCCGGCGAAGCTCAGCCACGCAGGCGCCAGCTCGTCGGCGTCGAGCGGCGCCACGCAGTAGGACGCGCCCGCCCACTCCGGCACCGGCAGCGGCTCGGCCGAACGGACCCCGATCAGCTCGGGCCGGTACGCCTGATGCGGCCAGAACAGCGGCATGATCCTCCGCTCCGCCATGCCGCGGTGCAGCCGCGACGGCGCGCCGGCATCCGCCGCGGTGTCGCACTGGAACGACCATTCGTCGGCATCCCAGGCCACGAACACCGACGCCTGCCCGGCGTCGTCGAACATCAGCACCGCATTCTGCTCGGGCCGCCAGTAGTATTCGACGATCTCGCCGCGCGCGACCCGCTCGTCGAGCAGGCGAACGACGCGCGGATCGCAGTAGGTCGCGCCGATGTCGTGCACGCTGATGTGGCCGCGCAGCGCGCAGTGCTTCTTCTTCGCCTCCGCCAGCGCGGCCGTGAGCTTGCCCGGCATGCCGGGATCGCTCTTCCTCAGATAGAAGTCGATGAGCCCGGCGTTGAACGCATCCACCGCCTCGCGATCGCCCGCCGCGCCCGTCAGCAGGATCCGCGTGCACACGGCGCCCTCGAGCGAGGTCAGGAAACGCAGCCCGTCGATCTCCGGCATCTCGTAGTCGACCACCACCGCGGCGACCTCCTCGAAGCGCGACGCATCGTCGAGCGCATCGCGCCCCAGCGCGTTGCTGCCGCCCTTCTCGACTTCCGAGTAATCGGCGCCCGCGATGCGGGCCACGGGCACCGCGCGATCGCGCGACGTCATGAAATCGAGCGCGGCCCTCGGGCGCGTGAAAAACCGATTCAATTCCCGATCCCGGAAGCGTCCCCGCAAGCCATCGAGAAAATCCGCACTATCGTCGAGAAAGACAACTGATACCGGGTGAAACATCGGTTGCCTGACAAAGGAGCTCATTTCTGCCTCGGGAAAAAGAAAGTTACGCGCGCAAACGATAAACGAATCAAGCCGCGCCCCGATTATCCAGCGCCGTCCGGAATATCGGCAAGCCCCCGCGCCCGCGCGCGCCGGCCGCCACGCCAAGGCTTCGCTATCACGCCGGATAAAGGCGGTAAGAATCCGTCATTCCGCCAATACAGGGGGAATGCGCTGCTACCGCCTGTAGCGATGTTTACGAGGACCTGATCATGTTGAATCGCGACGCTATTCCCGCCCTGCTCTCCCGTGGCCCGGCACTGCTGACGCCCGA
The DNA here is from genome assembly GCF_058803765.1 of Burkholderia sp. GW821-FHT14F03. Lineage (NCBI taxonomy): Bacteria > Pseudomonadati > Pseudomonadota > Betaproteobacteria > Burkholderiales > Burkholderiaceae > Burkholderia > Burkholderia sp. GW821-FHT14F03. Next base: position 74,360 of record NZ_JBXAPG010000034.1, on the reverse strand, counting down.
CGGCATGGACGTGACCGCTCACAAGACTTTTCACCATGTGATCGATATCTATCTCAAGGATTCGAATGCCTTCATGAACACCTATTTCGCGCGTTATTTCGAATGGCAGGGCATCTGCCGCGAACGCTGGTTCCACGAGTGCATCGACAACAACCTGTTGGGCGCGGGCGGCAGTTTCATCACGAAGCGCGCGCACCAGGAATATGTCCAGGAAACGTTCCCGTTCCAGCGGGTCGACTGCTACCTGAACACCGTCAAGGTCAGGCAGTGCTCGGCGTACCTGCTGTTCCGCTTCTACGTGGACGGCCGCCCGGTGTCGATGGGCTACCAGCAGATCCTGTTCGCCGGTCCGGACAAGCGCATTCGCCGCTTCCCGGCCGGCATCCTCGCGCGGGTCGAGGAATATGAACTGAGCACCGATATGGCGACTCTCTGAGCGCCGTGATTCACCCGATCCGATAGTCTCCGGACGGTTGCGGCAGATCGCGAAGCCTGCGGTCTGCCGCCGACCCCGGCTCCGGCAACTGCAGCGTGAAGGTGGTGCGCACGCCCTGCGCCGATTCGCACGCAATGCCGCCGCCGAACGCCTCGCACACGCGCCGGCAGAACGTCAGGCCGACGCCCGTGCCGCGGCCGTGCGCCTTGGTCGAATAGAACGGATCGAAGATCTGCGGCAGGACATCGGGCGCAATGCCCGGCCCGCTGTCGCTGAAGCGCAGCACGCAAAAGCCCTCGCTGCGATAGGCGGCGATCTCGATGCGGCCCTCGCCCACCGAATGAATCGCCTGGATCGCATTTTTCAGCAGGTTGAACAACACGAACATGAGCAGCGTGTCGGAACCGGAGAAGCGGATCTCCGGATCGATCTGCGCGACGGACACGAGCGCACGCTCGCCGTCCCGGAACGGATAGCGTTCAAGCGCCGCCTCGACGCACGCGCCCACCGAGTGGACCGCGAAGCTGCGCTTGTCGAGCCGGTTCAGGGTCAGCGAGGCGAGCGACATCTCGACCACGGTATTGGTGCTGTCGACGTGGCGACGGATCGCGGACACCAGCGCGGGCAGCCGCTCGGGCTCCTCGGCGGTGTCGAGCCGGTCGTCGACCAGGCGATGCTCCACCGCCAGGCGGTAGCCGCGCATCAGCTCGGGCAGCGCGTGGCGCAATTCGTCGGCATGCAGGCCGATCGTCGCGAGCGGCGTGGCGACCTCGTGCGCGACCGTCGCGAGCGTCAGGTACGGCCCCATCAGCCCATAGCGCACGATCGACACGGCCAGCATGCCCAGGCTGACGGTGATGAACAGCACGCCCAGCGGATACAGCTCGTAGCCGTAGTTGACAAGGTAGTCGGTGGCCGCGAGCGAATACAGCCCGAGACTGACGAGGCACAGATCGAGCAGCCGCCGCGAACCGGCGTTGGTGATCTTGCGCCGCGCACGCAGCAGCAGCCAGGCGGCGCGGCAGACCAGGAAGACCGTCTGCGCGACGTGCAGCGGATGCAGCCGCCCGGCGCGCGGGTAATAGCCGAAGAAATAGGAACCGAAGCCGTCGACGACTTCGTTGCTCGTGACGAGCAGCACCGCCAGCACGGCGCTCAGCGCATACGACGCGAGCAGCAGCGGCCGCTCGTCGCGGCGCGCGACGACCTCGACGACGAAGTGATAGAAGGTGGTCGGCAGGAACAGGATGAACAGATAGCCGATCTTGACGAGCAGGCCCGCGAGATCGGGGCTCGTGGCCTGGAACAGCAGCGCCCAGGTGCCTTGCCACACGAAGGTCGTGACGCACATCACGGCGAACGGGATCGATACGCGCGTCGCCCCCTCCGTGATCAGCACGTAGGTGCCGAACCCGAGAAACAGCGCCGATACGAAGGCAGGCAATAACGAGTACATGGAGCTGGTTCGCGTTTCCCGTGTTCCCGCCGAGCGCATCACTCGCGAGCGGCCGTCTCGTGAGCGGGAATTGGCGCGGCGCTCGCCGTGCGTGGTTGAAATCGTCTCCGGATAGTTGGCTTCACCGATACCGGGGAATTTTTGTTTCGTGGCGCCGGGAAAACCCACCCCGATGCAGCTGCGATCTTAACGCATCTTCAGGGGTGGGGCGGAGGTCGATTTCATTGCGTTAGAGCAAATGATCGCGCCATATTCATGAACAATATCGGGAAATAGATCGAAAACCTTCAATTCGTTCGACGCTGAAAATGATCGGGAACGTAAAGCGGAAGAACGAGGCGCGACGATTTGTCCCGGCCCCGATTGCAAGACCGCGCGGCCGACGTTCCGCGAATTGCACCGCAAGGGATGTGCGCAATGCATCGGCTTCGGTCAAGACGGAACGGCATGCGCTCGCAGGACGCATCGGGCGCCCCGGCGCGATCGGCTCGGCTCGCGCGCCGGCCCTTTCCCTTCCCGCTCCGGCCTCGCCGCTCAGGCGCGCGACAGCCTGCGTCCGCCCGCGCCGCCGCGCCGCTTGTCCGCGCCGAACGCCGCCGCCATCGCCTCGCCGAAGCATTCAAAGGGACGCGCGAGACGCCCCGCCGGCGCACGATGCACGATCCAGGCCTGGACCTGCGGCCGGAAATCCCGCACCGAGAGCATCCTCAAGCGCGCCCGGAACGGACTGCGCTCGAATGCATCCCGGGACGTCAGCGTGACCCCGAGCCCGCGCGCGACGAGCGACAGCCGCAGGTCCGAACTGAGCGCCTCGATGCCGATCTGGAACGGCAGGCGCTCCTGCGCCATGCGCCGCTGGATCACGCTGCGAAAACCACACCCATCCTGGTTGATGATCCACGGCAACGCCGACAACGCCTGCAAGCTCACCCGCGCCGGCAGCGCGACGTCGTGCGGCGCGACTACCGACAGCGCTTGCAGGCCGACCGCGCGCGCCTCCACATCGCCCGGCGGCGCAACGTCGTCGGGCAGGCAGAACGCCGCGAGGTCGATCTCGCCGCGGCGCAGCCGCTCGGTCAATTGCTCCGGCCAGCTCGTCGTCACGCAGACCGCGAGCTGCGGAAACGCCGTGCGCAACGCATCGAGCGGCGCGGCGACCGCCAGCTCCGACAGATAGGGCGTGATGCCGAGCCGCAGCTCCCCCGCGACGTCGCCGTCGGGCGACAGCCGCGTCTTCAGGTCGTCCAGCACCCGCAGCAGGCGGCGGCCGTGCTCGTAGGCTTCGCGGCCGGCCGCGGTCGGCCGCAGCGGCTTCGATTGACGATCGAGCAGCGCCGCGCCGAGCAGCGTTTCGAGACTCTGGATGCGACGGCTCACGCCCGGCTGCGTGAGATGCAGCCGCGCCGACGCCGCCACGATCGAGCCCGTCTCGACCACCGCCAGGAATGCTTCCATGTCACGCGTGTTCATGCGGGTTCCACATAATCTTCATGAGGATATTTGAATTGCATCATACAAATTTCCCCGCATAATTTCAAAGACCATCATGCGTGATTGTTATTCCCCATACGATGAACGCCACGAATTGCGCCGCGCCCGCGCGCCGCGCCGAGCCCATTTCCGCCGTCCCGCCGTACCGCTCGCTGTGGGCCGCCTGCTTTCTCGGCTATGCATCGATCGGCATGACCATCCAGGTGATGCCGTCGTTCACCCACGATCGTCTCGATGCGAATGCGGTCGTCGCGGGCCTCGCGGTCACGATCGGATCGCTCGCGACGATGCTGAGCCGGCCCTTCGCAGGCCGCTTCGCCGACGTGCGCGGATCGCGGCCGATCGTGATCGCGGGCGCGCTGCTCGGCGTGCTCGGCGGCCTGCTGCATCTGGTCGCGGCCACGCTGCCCGTCCTGATCCTCGCCCGCCTCGTCCTCGGGGCAGGCGAAGGCGCGCTGTTCACCGGCTGCATCGGCTGGGTGCTCGCGCACGCCGAGCCGAGCCGACGCGGCAAGATCGCGGGGCACTTCGGACTGTCGATGTGGGCCGGGCTCGCCTGCGGCCCGATGCTCGGCGCGGCCGTGCTGGTCATCGGCGGCTATCGGGACGTGTGGATGGTCGCGAGCGTGCTGCCGGCCGTCGGCGCTGCGCTGATCGCCCGCACGCCGCGCCTGCCCGGCCCCGCCGCCGCGCCTTCCGCACGCCGCGCGCGGCTGCCGCGCGCCGCCTGGTCGCCGGGGGTGTCGGGCGCGCTCGCCGGAATCGGCTACGGCGTGATCGCGGCCTTCCTGGTGCCGCGCGTCGCAGCGCTGCATCTCGTGGGACAGGACCTCGTGCTCGCGGCATTCGGCGCCGCGTTCCTCATCGTGCGATTCGCCGGCAGCCAGACCGTCGACCGGCTCGGCGCACCCCGCATGCTGCTGATCGCGCTGCTGACCGAAGCGCTCGGCCTGTACGCGCTGTCGGTCGCCGCTCACGCGCCGGCCGTCTTCGCGGCGACGATGCTGACAGGCGCCGGCCTCGCCATGCTGTATCCGTGCCTCGCCAGTCTCGTGACCGAAGCCGCCGCCGCGCACGAACGCAGCGCCGCGCTGGGCACGCTGACGTCCGCCTGGGATCTCGGCATCGCCGTGAGCGGACCACTCGGCGGGTTCGTCGCGGGGCACGCCCACGCCGGATCGTTCATGCTCGGCGCCGTCTCGGCGCTGCTGGCCGCCGCGCCGCTGATCGTGCGGCTTGGCAAACGCCGCGCCTCCGCCGCCTAGACGCGCGGCGCCGCGCGTCGGCGCCGACAGCCGAACGTCGCAACCCCGCTACCACCGCCTTCTACCAGCGCGCGATCTCCGGCGGCACACTGCCCAAGGTCGCGCTGGTCGCCCGCATGCGCAAGCGCCCGACCATGCTCAATGCCATGGTCAGATCCACGGGGAGCGCAGGCGTGAGCGGTCGGCGTAAGGCCGCGCAGATAGGCAAGGCAGATTTAGGTCCGTCCATTTCATCGGCGCATCAAAACCCAGCGCGATCGACCGGACCATCTTGAGCAAGACAACAATCGCCAACCACCGAACAACAGGAGCAGGGAACGTCAATCGTATTTCGGGAGCACCATCAATGCGGTGGTGGCAGCACCGTCGTCCCCGAAGCTCTCCAGATACTCGTGCTGTCCCCGCTTCACTCGAACCTTATCGGTGTGGCGATACGAGCCGGGGCCGTCAGGCACGATGACGTACACGGTGTCTCCGCCTACGATCAGATCGGCAACATCGTGATAGGCCATCGCCCTGCCCGCATCCAATCCGATGTTTCCGTCCTTGTCTTTGCTGAACTGATGCACCTTCGCCTCGGCCACTTCACCCACCGCCGCATCTAGCTTAATCATCGAAATTCCGTAGCAGCTCATCGCCGCTCCCGAGCAGTTTAGGATCAGGGCTACTCGCCCGCTGATAACGAGGATAGGTAATCGGCAATACAACCGCGACTGATCTCTTGACGCGCGCACCAAATTAATCAGCACCGCGCACCTTCATCGGTCTACCCGCCCATCCACCATTCACCGGGACAACCCAGCGCCCAATCGGCTACGCACCCGGCGCAGAAATCTCTATCGAATTTCGGCTCGGCAGTTTAAGCGGCAAGCGGCATAATCTTGCTGCCCCTCGGCTTTAAAGCTTGCCATGAATAGCGCCTCTGTTCAGCCATCATCCCCGATCCTATTTCAACCAAAATAAAATGAAACGCATAGAAGAAGGCCATCGGCAACAATTGCATTACTGCCGCGTATTCAGAGAGGAATTACAAGACGTGATTGATCTCATGACTATTGACGGCGATCCACCAAAGCTAACCAGTGGAAACTATGAGTTTGACAATGCGGAGGAGCTATTCACATTCCTCGGGGAGAACGGGAAAGGCGAGATAAGAATCAGCCGCCACAATCCCTCCACCACTCTTTGGAGCGACGGCCGACTGTATGCAACTGTGTCGACGTATGACACCAGTGACGCAAGCGTTGCGCTATTTCAGCGGATAGCCACCACTGTCAGAGGCTGCGAAGGCACGAAGCCTCTGCGAGATCGGGGATGGGTCGCATTTACTTCGGGAGCTGTGTTTTGGCTCGGGATCGGGCAGACAGTGTTCCACTACAAGTCGTGGCAAGCGGTGCCCTTTGCCTGCTTAGCAGGTATCGGCCTTGCGATGTGCATTGCCATATTTAGGCCAAGGCCACGCCGGGACACCGTGTTTTATGGCATCCGACGTGATGCCCGGAAATCGTTCTGGCAGCGCAAGCGCGATGACATCCTCGCCAACTTGATAGCGGCCGTCATAGGCGCAGCTCTCGGTGTCGGAGGAACATTGCTAACCCAGACGCTCGGCAAACAATGACGCGGCCCCAGCATAGTAGGCCCACGGGTAGATTCCATTCACACCCTATTCACGCTGAACCGTGAATGGGGCCAACTTAGCCACAGTCGCTCGCGTTGATAAGCGCTTGTTTTGGAATGAATTTCTGGCCCGCCCTACACGATTCGAACGTGTGACCTACGGCTTAGAAGGCCGTTGCTCTATCCGTCTGAGCTAAGGGCGGTCATGAAGAAGGAGGAAAACAGCGGCGCGTTCGGCGCGCCCGAGGCGCCCAAAAAGCCGAGCCAAAGATTATACCCGATCGTCAGACCAAACCAATCCGCCGACCGGGAACACTCAACACCCGCAACCCACGCCCGCTCAAGCCGGCTGCGCGTGAAACGCGAACCACCCCAGGCAGAACAACCCCGCGAGCACGCAATACAGCCCGAACGAAGCAAGCCGCCCGCGCCCTTCGAAATAGCGCATCAGGAAGCGCACGCTCAGATAGGCGGCGATCGCGGTCAGCACGCCGCCCAACACGGCATCGGCCAGTTGCCCCGGCGCATGGAACAGCTTCGGCACTTCGAGCAGCCCCGCCGCGAAAATGATCGGCGTCCCGAGCAGGAACGAGAATTCCGCCGCCTTCTCCGCGCTCAAACCCGCCGCATTGCCCGCGATCATCGTCAAGCCACTCCGCGAGAACCCGGGAATCAACGCCCCCACCTGGGCGAGCCCGACGAAAAACGCCTGCCTGAAGGTCAGCTTCTCCGGCGGCAGATGCGCGCGCGAGCGCTGCAGCCGATCGCCGAACCACAGCAGCACGCCGTTGATGATCAACGCGATCGCCACGATCCGCAGATCGTGAAACACGCGCTCGAGGCGCTTCTCGAGCAGCAAGCCGACGAGCCCCGCGGGAATCGTGCCGATGATCAGCGCCCACATCATGTGGCCGTCGTCGTTGCGACGCCCGGCGAGCGCTGCGAAGAACCCGCGGATCAGCGCGACCCAGCGCGTGCGGAAGTACCACAGCAACGCCACGGCCGTACCCAGGTGCAGCGCGACGAGGAACGGCAGGAGTTGCGGCGCATGCTTGTCGATATGCATGCCGAACAAGGCGGGCACGAGCAGCGTGTGGCCCAGGCTGCTGACGGGAAAGAGTTCGGTGACGCCCTGCAGGACGCTCAGAAATACCAGAAACCAGAGGCTCACGCGTCGGTCCTTTTTATCGGAGAAATTAAGCGAGGAGATCGGCGCGACGACACCGCGCCGCCCAGAAAAACCGCGCCCCGATTATGCCGACGGGAAACGTGCGCGCCAAGGCATCCAGCGCCGAATGGGCATCTGGCCCACAAGCGGCTCGATGCCGTAATGAAATTGAAATAAAAAACCCGCCATTGATTGAATGGCGGGTTTCATTGATGCGAAATGTATCGTGTCAGCGATTGACGCGATAGAAAAACAGTACCGTGCTGCCGGTGAACATACCAAACAGCGTGAGGCCCATTGCGGTTGCCAGATCCATGCTCGCTCCTGAAAGAGTCAAGACTCGACGCCAAGATGGGTGACGCGTAGACGGCATTGTCCTTACAACTCACGATTTTTTACACTCGCAATTTCCCTGGACGGGTTTACCCTGCCTCGGTCAGCGCACGCACCGCACAGGCGCGCGCCGATCCGCTATGCTGGCGGCCCGTCGACTACTCGCAGACTATATCCGCCATGCCGACCTTCCAGCAACAGGACATCCTCGAACTCCAGGACGGGCCGTCGCGCGTGCGCATCGCGCCGCAAGCGGGCGGCCGGCTGCTCGCCTGGGACCTCGGCGACGACGCCGTGATCTTCTGGCCCGCCGAGGCGGACTGGTCGAATCCGGCGAAAATCCGCGGCGGCAATCCACTGCTGTTCCCGTTCCTCGGCCGCCATCGCGTCGACGGCCGGCTCGGCCGCTGGCGCGACGCCGCCGGCGTCGTGCGCGACCTGCCGGCGCACGGCTTCGCCCGCGACCTGCCCTTCGCCGCCCAACCCGATGCGGACGGCCGGGGCGTCACGATGACGCTCGACAGCGGCGCGGCCACCCTGGGCGGCTATCCGTTCGCCTTCCGTTTCGCCGCCGCGTACCGGCTCGCCGACCCGCACACGCTCGACGTCGCGCTGACCACGACCAACACGGGCGAGGTGGCGCTGCCCTATTACGCGGGCCACCACTTCTACTTCGCGCTGCCGCATGCGGAACGCGCGGCCGCGACACTCGATCTGCCGCCCACCCGGCGGCGCCACCAGCAGGAAGACGGCTCGATCAGCGCGGCGGAACCCGGCGCCGCGCGCTACACGCTCGACGACGAGGCCATCCTCGACCGGTTCCACTGCCTCGACGGCGCCCCCGCGACGCCGGTGCGGATCGCGATGCCGGGCCGCCGCCACGCGATCGAGCTGGACCTGCAGCGCCCGGGTTCGATCCCGTGGTACGCAGTCACGACCTGGACCGAAGCGCCGCAATCGGATTTCTATTGCGTGGAACCGTGGCTCGGGCTGCCGGACGCCATTCACAACGGTCTCGGCCTGCGCGAGCTGGCGCCCGGCGCGACCGAAACCGCCGCGCTGCGGATCCGCGTCAGCCCGCTGGCCTGAAGGCGCGACGGCCCCCCGCGAGACGGCGCATGGGGCCCCGCCGCGAGCGCGCCGGAACGCCGCGCGACGCAAGCGAACGGTAAGCACTCTCTCGAACCCGTTAAAATCGAATGTTTTGTATCCCTGCCGCATGTCGCGGCAGCGCTTTGCGAGGTTCAATGTTGGTGAATACAACGAGACGGCTCATCGTGGCGTCACTGGCCGCCCTGCTCGCCGCCTGTGGCTCGGCCCCGGTCGGTCCCGGCTTCTACCGCGTCGAACGCGGCGACACGCTGTCGAAGATCGCGCGCGACAACCGCCAGCCGGTCGCGAACATCGTGCGCTGGAACAAGTTGTCCAATCCTGACGCCATCGAGGTCGGGCAGGTGCTGCGCGTCGATCCGCCGCCCGGCACCGCCTCGACGGTCGGCACCGGCAGCGCCGGGCGCGCGAAGAGCAGCGGCGGCAACGCCAGCAGCGCGGGCGCGAGCCGCCCGGCGCCGGCCGAGCCGGCCGCCAAGCCGCCGACCAACATCGCGCTCGTGTGGCCCGCGGCCGGCGAGGTGGTGCGCACGTTCAACGGCGCCAACGCCAAGGGCATCGACATCGCGAATGCGGCCGGCACGCCCGTCATCGCGGCGGCGGCCGGTACGGTCGTCTACTCGGGCAATGGCCTGCGCGGCTACGGCAATCTGCTGATCATCAAGCACAACGGCGATTTCCTGACCGCCTACGCGCACAATCGCGCCCTGCTCGTGAAGGAGGGCCAGACGGTCACGCAAGGCCAGAAGATCGCGGAAATGGGCAATACCGACAACGATCGGGTCGCGCTGCACTTCGAGCTGCGCTACGGCGGCCGCTCGATCGACCCGTCGCGTTATCTGCCCGCGCGCTGACAAAGGGATACCGCGCGTGGCGAACGCCCGCGTGGACAAAACCGGGAGGGAGAACGATCAGCGCTTGCGCAGACGGCCGTGCAAACGGCCGGAGAGCGGATCGACACGCCGCGCGAACGCGATCAGCGCGCCGATTCCGATCAAGCTGAGCCCCGCAGCAATCAGAAACAAGTTCATGGTCGAATCGGTTATGAGTGCAACGATAATACGCATCCTTCAAAATTCTTGCATCGAGGCCGGCCTCGGATACGCGCGCACTATCGCCTGAATGGCATGACGATCCGGTGTAATGTTCATAGAAAACAGTGACACCGGAGACCCGCCGTCATGCTGCCCGACGCCCAAGATTACGATTATCTGTCGACCGGCTTCGCCTGGTCGATTCCCGCGCGCTACAACCTCGGTGTCGATACCTGCGACAAATGGGCGGACGGCAGCGGCCGCCTCGCGCTCGTGCACGAGCGCGCCGACGGCACGCTCGAACACTTCAGCTTCGACGCGCTCAAAGCCGCCTCCAACCGGCTCGCGAACAGTTTCGCGCGCGCCGGCATCCGTCCCGGCGACCGGATCGGCATCTTCCTCGCGCAAGGGCCGCAAACTGCGATCGCGCATCTCGCCGCCTACAAGTTCGGTGCGATCGCGGTGCCGTTGTTCGCGCTGTTCGGTGCCGACGCGCTCGAGTTCCGCCTGTCCGACAGCGGCGCGGTCGCGCTCGTCACCGATCGCGCCGGCTACGAGAAGATCGCCCCGCTGCGCGCGCAGTTGCACGCGCTCACCACGGTCTATTGCATCGACGACGCCCCCGATCTCGCCGAACCCGGCGTGCTGTCGTTCGACGCCGTGCTCGACGCCGAATCGCCCGACTTCACCGCGGCCGATACCGCCGCCGACGATCCGGCCCTGATCATCTACACGTCGGGCACCACCGGCAAGCCGAAAGGCGCGCTGCATGCGCACCGCGTGCTGCTGGGCCACCTGCCCGGCGTCGAGCTGTCGCAGAACCTGTTTCCGCGCGATGCGCGACTGTTCTGGACGCCGGCCGACTGGGCCTGGATCGGCGGCCTGCTCGACGTGCTGCTGCCCTCGTGGCATCACGGCGTGCCGGTGCTCGCGCGCCGCTTCGAGAAGTTCGACGGCGAAGCCGCGTTCGACCTGCTCGCGCGGCACGGCGTCACGCACGCGTTCCTGCCGCCGACCGCGCTGAAGCTGATGCGCGGCGTCGAACGCCCGCGCGAACGCTTCGCCCTGGCGCTGCGCGCGGTCGCGAGCGGCGGCGAAACGCTGGGCGACGAATTGATCGCCTGGGGGCGCGATGCGCTTGGCGTGACCATCAACGAGTTCTACGGACAAACCGAATGCAACGTGGTGGTGTCGTCCTGCGCCGCGCTGTTCGAGCGGCAGCCCGGCGCGATCGGCAAGGCCGCGCCCGGCCATGAAGTCGCGATCGTCGACGCGGCCGGCCGCACGCTGCCGGCCGGCACGCCCGGTCATATCGGCGTGCGCGCGCCCGACCCGGTGATGTTCAGCGGCTACTGGCACAACCCCGCCGCGACGCACGCGAAGTTCGCGGGCGACTACCTGTTGACGGGCGACATCGGCGTCGCCGACGCGGCGGGCTTCATCCGCTTTGTCGGCCGCGACGACGACGTGATCACGAGCGCCGGCTACCGGATCGGCCCCGGGCCGATCGAGGACTGCCTGCTCACGCATCCGGCCGTGCGCATGGCCGCCGTGGTCGGCGTGCCGGACCCGGTCCGCACCGAGATCGTCAAGGCGTTCGTGGTGCTCAACCCGGGCCATGCGCCCGATGAGGCGCTCGTGCAGGCCCTGCAGGCGCATGTCAAAACCCGGCTCGCCGCGCACGAGTATCCGCGCGCGGTCGCGTTCGTCGACAGCCTGCCGATGACGGCGACGGGCAAGATCATCCGGCGCGCGCTGCGCGACGCGTGAGCGTCGCCGCCGCGGCCGGCGCGGAGGCCGGCACGATGGTTTATAGTGGCGCCACTTATTTTCCCCACGACAGTCATGGCTTCAAACGAAACTTCCGCGGACGCCTCGCACAGTCCGCTCTACGCCCAACTGCTCGGCGAAACCGCGAAGATCGACTGGTGCGATCTGGAACGCTTCTTCGCCCAGGGCAAGCTGCTCCTGGTCGCCCGCGACCTCGATCTCGTCAGCGTCGCCGAGTCGATCGCGAGCGACGACAAGGACCAGGTCACCCGCTGGCTGTCCGCCGGGCTGGTCCAGCGCATGCCCGCCGACGCCGCCCAGGACTTCGCGGCCCGCACGCCCGAGCTGTGGGCGGTGGTGGTCTCGCCGTGGGTGTGCGTGCAGGAACGCGCGTAAGCCCGCGCGATGTCCGTCCCCTCTCCGTCCGCGCCCGCGCCGGGCACCGCCGCCCGCTGGCATGGCCGCGTCCTGGCGCTCGCGCTGCCGATCATCCTCGCGAACCTGACCCAGCCGATCCTCGGCGCGGTCGACACCGCCGTCGCGGGTCACCTCGACGGCACGCAGTATCTCGGCGGCGTGGCGCTCGGCGGGCTGTTCTTCAACTTCGTCTACTGGGGCTTCGGTTTCCTGCGGATGGGCACGACCGGCCTCGTGGCGCAGGCGCACGGCGCGGGCGACGCCGTCGCGATCCGTCTCAACGTGCTGCGCGCCCTGATCCTCGCGGGCGTGCTCGGCAGCACGGTGCTCGCGCTGCAAACCCCGTTGCTGGCCCTGGCGTTCGCCCTGCTGGGCGGCAGCGACGCGGTGCGCGCCTCCGCGCTCGCGTATTCGCAGACGCGGATCTGGGCCGCGCCGTTCGCCCTCGCCAACTACGTGCTGCTCGGCTATCTGCTCGGTGTGCAGCGGGTGCGGCTCGCGCTCGTGATCCAGATCTTCATCAACGTGGTCAACATCGGCGCGGTACTGCTGTATGTGTATCGGCTGAACACGGGCGTCGCGGGCATCGGCGCCGCGACCGCGACCGCCGACGTCGCGGGCTTCGCGCTCGGCGCGCTGATCCTGTGGCGTCAGCGCACGCGCGGCCTGCCGCGCCCGACGCTCGCCACGCTCCTCGATCGGGGCGCGCTGCGCCGGCTCGTCACGCTCAACCGCGACATCTTCATCCGGACCCTGTGCCTGCTGACCGCGTTCGGCTGGTTCGCCCATCTCGGCGCGCGCCAGGGCGACGCGACGCTCGCCGCGAACGCGCTGCTGCTCAATTTTCAGACCTTCATGGCCTATGCGCTCGACGGCTTCGCACACGCGACCGAGACGCTCGTCGGCGCCGCCAAGGGCGCGCGCGATCGCCGCGCGTTCCGCCAGTCGCTGCGCGTCGCGAGCCTGTGGGCCGGCGGCGGCGCGCTCGCCTTCGCACTCGTGTATTGGGGCGCGGGGCACTGGATCGTCGCGCAACTGACCGATCAGCCCGGCGTGCTCCGCGTCGCCGAGCGCTACCTGCCGTGGGCGGCCGTGTCGCCGGTGATCTCGGTGTGGGGTTTCCTGCTCGACGGCGCGTTCATCGGCGCGACCGAGACCCGCGCGCTGATGCGCTCGATGGCCGCCTCGCTCGCGATCTTCGTCGCGGCGACCTTCGCACTGGTCGGCTCATTCGGCAATCACGGCCTGTGGATCGCGCTGCTGATCTTCATGGCCGCGCGCGGCGCGACGCTCGCACGCCACCTGCCCGCGCTCGACCGTTCGATCGCGCGCGGCGACTGAGCCGCGCGCGCCTTCCTTCTTATTGCACGGCCGGCACGGCCGGCGCCGTCGGCGCAGGCTCGCCCAGCATCGACGGCGGCGTCATGTCGGTCGGCACGCCGTGATAATCGACGGGATCCTGCGGAGGAACGCCGCGATGCGCGGCGCGGGGATCGCTCGCGCAGCCGGCCAGCGCGGCCGCCGCGAGCGCGACGAGAATCAAACGGGTCATGAAACATCCTGTGAACGGGAGCGCGACAGCGACATGCGGCCGCGACAAGCCCGGGGAGTCTAATGGAAATCGCGCCCGCCGGCAGCGGACGCCCGTGTCGCCACGATCCGGCCCGCTTTCATTCCGCCCGGCCTGACCTACTATCAAGGGATGGCGCTGAAGCCGCGGAAAGGAGGGCTGCCATGGATACCGAATCGATTGCGGGCCTGATCGGCCTGGCTATTGGGCTGGGCGTACTCGTCGGCCTGTCCGTGTTCGAATCGCGCGAATACAAGCGAGCGCACGGCGGCGAAGGCATGATTCATCACTGGATGGCCGAGCACCATCTGCTCGACTGGCGACGCAAACACTGACACTGACGCGCGCCGCATTCCCAATCCGTCACGACCGGCACCGGACGCCGCGCGTCCGGTCTCGCCGCGGCAATGCGCATGCGGCAGTGACCGCGCGGCAACCGGGCAACACGCGCCCCGCGCGTTGCCCATGGATCGACATGACCGGCGATCCGGCGCGCGCCGCGACAGCGCCGCGCGCGACCGGAATCCGCCTTACTGCGTTTCGCCGAGGAAGTGACGCGCGTAACGGGCGTTGATCTCCGAGAGCCGGAACAGCGTCAGGAAATCCGCGCAGTTGAAATCGGGATCCCACGCGGGCGCCCCGCAGATCTTCGCGCCGAGACGCAGGTAGCCCTTGATGAGCGCGGGCGGCGCGACTTTCGCGCCGGTTTGCAACTCGTCGACCGGCAGCGGCGTATGCGGGAACGCGCGGTACTCGGGCGTGGTCAACGCATCGCCGAGCGACTGATACAGGTTCGCCGCGTAATGGCCGCCATCGGCCATCGACACGCTCGCGCAGCCGAGCATCGTCTCGTAGCCGTTCTGCATCATGTAGGCGCCGAGGCCGCCCCACAGAGACATGATCACCGCGCCGCTGCGATAGTCGCGATGCACGCACGAACGGCCGACTTCCACCATCTTCGCGCGCAGGTGAGTCAGGCGCGACAGGTCGAACTCCCCTTCCGCGTACAGGCGCCCGATGCGCGCCGCCTGATGCGGCGGCAGCACCCGGTAGGTGCCGACCACCTTCAGTGTGTCGAGATCGCGCACCAGCAGGTGATCGCAATACGGATCGAACGAATCGACATCGAGGCCCGCGGGGCCGCTGACCTGTGCGCCCATCTCGTCGGCGAACACGTGGTGGCGCAGCCGCTGCGCTTCGCGCAGCTCGTCTTCGCTGCGCGCCCACGCGGCGCGCAGACGATATTCGGAGGTGACGGTTTCCGCGGCGCGGGGCAAACGGCGACGCGGCAGATCGAGAGGCAGCGAGGCAAAGGGGAGCGTGGGCGTCGGCAGTTCTCGCATGTAGGCTTTCCTGGTCGTAAGAAAGGAGACGACATGCACGCCAATGTAGTAACCGGCCGTGAAGCTTGCGTGGCAAAACGGTGTCTATTCGATGACGTGTCGCCGAATTGACTTTAGCAGAATGCCTGAAATGCCGTTTGATCGACCGTAATCAAATCAGATCGAGGGAGATCGCCGCACGCAGCACCGCCTGCCGGCCACCGTCGCGCGTGCGGCTTGCGAGCCACAGTACCGCGCCCTTGCGCAACGACCAGCTGTCGTCCACGCCGCCGAGCAGGCGCGCGGCGACCGCGCCGAGCGTCGGCTGGTGGCCGACCACGAGTACCGTGGGCGCAATGCCGTCGGGCCAGCCCGCGACCGTGAGGACGTCGGCAACGCTGCCGCCCGGCGCCAGTTCACGCACCGTGCGGTACTGGTCGGTCAGCGCCTCCACGGTCTGCACGGTGCGCGCGGCGGGGCTCGCGAGAATCACGGCGCTGCTTTCCATGCGCGCGCGCAGCCACTTGGCGACCGCTTGCGCGTCCTTGCGGCCGCGCGTCGTCAGCTGCCGCGCGAGATCGCTGGGCGCCGAGTCTTCCGCTTCGGCGTGGCGCCAGAGGATCAGGTTCATCATGGGGAGAGGCTCCGGAATCGGTGGGATAAGCCGACCTTGCGTCGGGGTTGCGCGCCCTCGCCTGCCGGCCTCGGGTCGCGTCGTGCGTCTGATGATTGACCTTTATATATCATTGACGCTAGAATTGCCGATTCCTCGGAGCGTAGCGCAGCCTGGTAGCGCATCTGATTTGGGATCAGAGGGTCGTAGGTTCGAATCCTATCGCTCCGACCAAGGATATCAAGGGGTTACAAGTCATTGGCTTGTAACCCCTTTCCTTTTTCCGAGGCGCCGCCGCGAAGCCTCTCGCGGCTCGACCGCCCTCGTTCCGCGTGCTTCGTCAGCACATCCGCCGGTCTCCTACCGGGCGGATCCCGCCAGCCCTCAATCCACCCTGTACCAGCGACCCGTCTCCGGGCACACGGCGGCGGGCCCGTCGTTCAACCAGACTTGCTCGTCGTCCACGTGTGGCGGGATCGAGGGCTCGGCGTCGTAGGCCACCTCGAGTACTCGCCCAACCCGGGCGTCCTCGATGGGAAGCTCCCAGGTCAGGAAGATCTGGATGCAATCCTGGTCCGATGCGAAATCGGCCGCGTCGAAACCGTCGCTGCCCCGCCGAATGACGCCATGCGGCTGACTGGGATCGAACAGCACGGCGGTTCCCCGGGTCAGGGGAATGCGACGCCCCGTAGAGGGAAAATGCACGTCCAGTCCCAAGTCTTCGCTCAGGAAGAGATTGCAGAAGGCCGCGCCGCCATATTGCCCGCCGTCGTGGTGATATCTCGCGCCTCGACAGGCCATCAAGGCGACCTCACTGGCGGCAAGCACGCCGGGCAGTCCAAGCGCGCCGGTCCAGTCGTTCATTGCCTGCACGCAGCGCGTGTAGTCCGGCCAGCGCGCCTGCGTCCGCGCCAGAGGCATGACCTCGACATCCCCCGGCTCCAGCACGAGCCGCGACGAAGTCTCTCTTTTCCAATCCGCAAGCACGCGCGCAGAGGGCATCGGGACATCGAGCGCGCCGGACAAAACAATGTCGCTCAAACGTCGACTGCGGATGACGTCGCCGCTCCAGAAATACGAGGTCAGTCTGTTTTGCATGCGATGTTGTCGGAGGAGGCGCTCATCGGGGCCATTGTAACGATTCGGCCAGACCATTCCGGCTGAAACCGGCCGCCGGCCCCATGTTCCGACCTTGGCGACACAGGGGCATCCCGCGTTATCCGCCAGCCAGGGCATTCGATCGATGGATCGCCCGGCTAACTCATCCTTGCCGGCGTGATCGCGGCGCTTTGCGTGAGTGGCATTGACGCAGGCATCGACGCCTTCGACCGGCCATCTGCCGTACAGTGACGCCCCATGCCAACCGCGCGCCGAAATCGATTGCATCGCCCGCATCCCCACGCGCTGCCGCCCGGATTCAGCCGGCATCTTTGCGATAAAGCGCACATGAGACCGTCGTTCCGCGCCCCGGGATGACCGACGGCGATTACACCGCCGCCGCCTCGACACAACCGGATCTCCGTCCGGACGGCCCCGCCCGCCCCTCCGCAAGCGCGCGCAGCGCAAGCTCCGCGATATGCAGCGTATGCCGCCCCGCCCCCTGAGCGATCTGCTCGCGGCAGCTGAACCCGTTCGTCACCACCAGCGTCTCGCGCGGCGCTTGCCGCACGAGCGGCAACAGCGCGTCCTCGCCGATCTTCATCGACAGCGCATAGTGGTCCGCATTGAAGCCGAACGACCCCGACATGCCGCAGCAGCCGGCGTCGAGCAGCGTCCAGCGCACCCCCAGCTTGTCCAGCAACGCGGCTTCGCCCTTCATGCCGAACAGCGACTTCTGGTGACAATGCCCATGCACCAGGACCGTCTCGTCGAGCGCCGGCCAATCGAACGGGATCTGCGCGACGAAGTCGGAAAAGAGAAAACTCTGCCGTGACAGTCGCCGCGCGAGATCGTTGTCCGGAAGCTGCTTCAACAACTCGTCCTTGAACACCGACAGGCAACCCGGCTCCAGCCCAACCACCGGCACGCCGCCGAGAATGTCGTCCGCGAGCGTCTCGACGATCCCGGACAGCAGCGCCCGCGCCTCGTCCAGCAAACCGTAGTCGTAGAGCGGGCGGCCGCAGCAGAGCCGCCGAGGCGGCACCACCACGTCACAGCCGAGGCGCTCCAGCACCTCCATCGCGGCGGCCGCAATCTGCGGCGAGAAATGATCGTTGAAGGTATCGACCCAGAGGATCACCTTCCGGCGCGCCCCATGCGGGCCCGCCTCGCGCCCCGCGCGCTGGCCGGCGCGCGACGCCCTGAACGACTTCGGCGCGAACGCGGGGAGGCTGCGCTCGGCGGCCACGCCCGCCACCCATTTGCCGATGCCGGCCAGCGGCCGCGCAGTCATCGCGAAGTTCGCCAGCCGGGGAAAGCGGCTCGCCCACGGCGCCCACTGTCCGATTCTTCCCATGAACAGCGCCTGCCGCGGCCGACGATGGTTCTCGTAGTAATGCGAGAGAAACTCCGCCTTGTACGACGCCATGTCGGTATGCGTCGGGCAGTCGGACTTGCAGCCCTTGCAGCCGAGGCACGTGTCGAGCGCCTCCTTGACTTCCCCGCTGTTCCAGCCGTCGGTGATGACCTCGCCCTGCAGCATCTCCCAGAACAGATGCGCGCGGCCGCGCGTCGAGAAACGCTCTTCCCGCGTCGCGCGAAAGCTCGGGCACATCGTGCCGCCGTCGAGGGACCGGCACTTCCCCATGCCGATGCAGCGTTCGAGCGCGCGCGGCATGCCGTCGCCCTCGGGGCTCTCGAAGCGCAGCTTCGTCGTCAGCGTCACGGGCTTGTAGGACGGCCCCATGCGCAGGTTCTCGTCGACGCGATAGGCGTTGACGACCTTGCCCGGATTCAGCCGATTCGCCGGATCCCAGATCGCCTTGAACGCCTCCATCGCCTGCATGATCTCGGGGCCGTACATGATCGGCAGGAATTCCGCCTTGGCCTGCCCGTCGCCGTGTTCGCCGGACAGCGAACCGCCGAAATCCACGACGAGTTGCGCCGCCTCGCGAAGAAATCCGCGCCACTTGCGAATGCCCTCGGCCGTGCGGACGTCGAACGTGATCCGCGCATGCACGCACCCGTCGCCGAAATGGCCGTACAGGCAGGTTTCGTAGCCGTAACGGTCCACCAGCGCCTGAAACGCCCGGAGATAGTCGCCGAGCCGCGCCGGATCGACGGCGGCGTCTTCCCAGCCCACCATCGGGTCGGGCGTGCCGGGGTCGATCGAGAGCGCGACCGCCGATGCGCCCGTCTCGCGTATCGACCAGATCTTCTGCTGCTGCGTTTTTTCCGTGACGACGAAGCCCGACACGTCCTCGCCGGCCGCTCCCGCGAGAAAATGGCGCGCCGCCGCCTGCGCCTGAAGCGTCGCGGCCGCCGCCGAATCCGCGCCGAACTCGAGCACGACCCACGCATCGCCGCGCGGCAGCAAGGCGATTTCCTCGTGCTTGAGGCCGCGCGCCTGCAAACCGCGCACGATGCCGCGATCCAGGCCCTCGATCGCGATCGGATTGAAGCGGTTGAAATGCGGCACCGCGTCCGCCGCGACGTAGATGTCCTTGAAGCCGAGCAGCAGCAATACCCGATGCGCCGGGCTATGCACGAGCCGCACCTTCGCGTGCAACGTGATCGCGCAGGTGCCTTCGGTGCCGACGAGCGCGCGCGCGAGGTTGAAGCCGTTCTCCGGCAGCAGCTGGTCCAGATTGAAGCCCGACACGCGGCGCTTGATGCGCGGAAACGCGCCGCGGATGTGATCCGCATAACGGTCGCGCAGTTCGCGCAGACGCCGATAGATATCGCCGCGACGGCCCCCCTCGGCAATGATCGCGTCCAGTTCGCCTTCGCTCGTCGGGCCGACCCAGAAGCGCGCGCCGTCGTACGTCAGGATCTCCAGCGCCTCGACGTTCTCCGCCGTCTTGCCGGCCATGACCGAATGCGCGCCGCAGGAATTGTTCGCGATCATGCCGCCGAGCGTGCAGCGGCTGTGCGTGGCCGGGTCGGGCGCGAAGGTCAGGCCATGTCGTTCGGCCGCGTCGCGGAGCGCATCGCAGATCACGCCGGGCTCCACGAGCGCCGTCTTGCCGACCGGGTCAAGGGAAACGACGCGATTGACGTACTTGCTCGTGTCCGCCACCACCGCCACGTTCACGCACTGGCCGTTTTGCGAGGTGCCGCCGCCGCGTGTCAGGAACGGTACGTCGTGGCGCCGGCACACGTCCACCGCGGCGACGAGATCCTCCACGTCGGCCGGCACGACGACCCCGAGCGGGATCTGCCGGTAATTCGACGCGTCCGACGCATAGAGCGCCTTCGAACCGGCATCGAAGCGCACTTCGCCGCGCAGCGCGCGACGCAAATCGGCCTGCACGTGTTCGAGCAGGCGCTCACCGGCTTGGAACGGGGTGGCGGCTTTCAACTCACGCCCCGCTGTCGGCCGTACCGGCCGTCATCTTGAAGATGCCGGCGGCATTGCCGGCGTCGAAGCGCAGATCGGTTTCCCACTGACGCGTCGCCTGATTGAACATGCGTTTGCGCGTGATGAATTCGTAGAACGAGCCCGGCACTTCCCGCATCACCATCGCGCCGTCGCTCTGGCGCAGCGCGCGCAGCACGCGGTCCGCGCGATAGGCGGTCTGGAACACGCGGCCGGAGCGCGAGCGCTCGACCTCGGGCTTCATCGGGCGCCCCTTCGCCTTCTCGTCGTCGGCGAGCTTGAACACGTCGGCCACGCGGTCGGTCGCGTGGTTGAACGCATTGCCCTCCGTCGCGATCCAGGCCATCTCGGCCGACTCGCGCAGCAGCGTCTCGTAGTCGCCGACGCCCGGCGCGTCGTGCTGACGCGCAAATGCGCCGACGAGCACGGGCAGCAACGCGCGCGCCGCGTCGAGCGGCAGGCAGCCGTCGCGCGCCAGCTCGGCAAGCTGCGCGTACGCCAGCGGCGTGAGCGGATCGCGCGATGCTCCGAGCACATTGGACACGGCCTGCTGAAACGCCGTCGAGAAGCGCTCCGGATGCAGCTCGCTGACGAAGAACTGCGCGATCTCGTCCGGCGCGTCCTCGTGCACATAAGCGCGGCCCGTCATGCCGAGCGGGTCCAGCGGATAGCGGCCGTTGAGCTTGAAGCCGAGCGGCAGCAGGATCCGCGTGAACGCGGCCTCGCCGGGCGGCAACGCGCCGCACTGCGCCCAGCGCACCGTCCGCAGCGCGCCGTGGTCGAAGTACACGGAACCGCCCTGCGCGATCGCGTCGTCGGTGTAGCGCCGGCCGTTGGGCGAGCGGTCGAGCAAATCCTCGAAAAGCACCATGTTCATCGCCTGGGCCAGCTCGGCACGCGTGACCACGCCCGCCTCCCATTCCCGCAGCAGCGCGGGAATATTCAGCGCCGCAAACAACCGCCCGGTTTTCTCCGCGCCGAGCACGCCATGCAACAGATTTTCAACATTCGAATTTCTCATCACCGCCTCTCAGATCACCGTCAATCGGGCTTGCAACGCGTTCCATCCGGTGCATCACGTCGGCGGATTATTCAAAATGCCGGGCTTGTCGTAAAGTGACATAAAATCGACAGTCGATGAGTTTTTGGAACTATCGTGCGTAAATTCAGAATCCCGAACATGAGTGCGCTGATCGCGTTCGAAGCGGCCGCGCGGCATGAAAGTTTCACGCAGGCGGCAAAGGAGCTGTTTCTCACGGAGAGCGCCGTATCGCGGCAGATCGCCACGCTCGAATCGGGTCTCGGCGTGCGCCTGTTCGTGCGCGCCAAGCAGCGCGTGGTGCTGACCCGCGCCGGCAAGCTGTACGGCATGCAGGTGCGCCGCTCGCTGGAACATCTCGATAAGGACACCCTCTCGATCGTCGTGCACGGCAGCGGCGGCGGCTATCTGGAGCTGGCGGTCCTGCCGACCTTCGCCTCCGAATGGCTGATACCGCGCATGAAGGATTTCACCGAGCGCAATCCCGACGTGCGGATCAACATGGGCGTGCGCACCGACGCGTTTTCGTTCAGCGAATCGCACTTCGAGGCCGCCATTCACTACGGGAAGCCCACCTGGCCCGGCACGACGTCCGATTACCTGTTCGGCGAAGAGGTGGTGCCGGTCTGCTCGCCGGCGCTGTTGAGGAAGCCGATCCGGAAAGCGCACGAGCTGCTCGCGTATCCGCTGCTCCACTCGACCACGCGGCCTCACGGATGGTCGCAATGGTTCGCGTCGCTGGGGGTCGAGGACAACGCGACGATGCAAGGCATCCGCTACGAGCTGCATACGATGCTCACCGCCGGCGCGGCGGCCGGGCTCGGCATCGCGCTCGTGCCGAGGTTCCTCGTCGAAGGGCAGCTCAAGCATCTGGGCCTCGTGATTCCGTTCGAATCGCCCGTGGCCCGGCATGCCAATTCAGATGCCGCCTACTATCTCGTCTATCCGACGGAATTCAGCCACGGCAAACCCCTCGAGGCGTTTCGCGGCTGGCTGCTGGAACAGGCCGCCGACTACGCCGGCGTGCCGCAATAGCCGTCAGCGCCGGTATGCCGCGAGCGCGTCGCGGGCTTGAAAAGCCGTGTACGTGAGTTGCGCGGCCGCGAGCCCGGCAAGGCCGAAGGTGCGGGTCAGGCCGAACGCGGCGAAACCGTCCGGCAACGGCCGGCGCTGCACCAGGGCGTCGGCGAGCGCCTCTCCGGCGACCGTGGTGGGCGCCATGCCGTGCCCGCCGAAGGCGATCGCGTGCCAGACGCCGTCCGCGTCGCGGCCGATCTGCGGCATCTTGTGCCGCGCATAGCTCATCAATCCGCCCCACGCGTACTCGACCTTCACGTCCGCGAGTTGCGGATACACGCGCGCGAGATCGCGCTTGAGCAGCTTCGCGATGGCCTCCGGACCGCGGTCGAGCACCGAGATCCGTCCGCCCCACACGATGCGCGTGTCCTTGAGCGGACGGTAATAGTCGAACGCGAAACGCGTGTCGTAGACCGCATAAGGCGCGTCGATCGCATCGGCGAGGCGCGCGCCGAGCGGCTCGGTCGCGATCACGTAGGTCGCGATCGGCAGCACGGCGCGCTCGATGCGCGGCGACACGCCGCGCGCATAACCGCCGCACGCGAACACCACGTCCTTCGCGCGCACGACGCCATTCGGCGTACGCACGACGAAGCCCGCACCGTCGCGCTCGATCGCGCGCGCGGGCGACTGCTCGTAGAGGCGCGCACCGCCCTGCGCCGCGGCGTTCGCCACGCCGAGCACGTATTTCAGCGGATGAAAATGAAACGCGTTGGGTTCGAAAAGCCCCCCGTGATAACGCGCGGTTTTCAGCCGCGCGCGCAGCGCATCCCGCGCCACCGGCTCCCACTCGACGCGAAAATCGCGCTTCATCAGCGTACGCAATGCATCGAGCCTCGACGGATCGTCGAACCAGTTCGCGAGCATGACGCCGCGATCGACGAGGTCGCAATCGATGCCGTAGCGGGCGATGCGCGCGCGGATCAGATCGACGGCCTCGATCGTCAGGCCGTACAGGTGGCGCGCCCGGTCCTGACCGAGCGTGCCGAGCAGGTCGCCATTGTCGAGACTGTAGCCGCCGAACACGAAGCCGCCGTTGCGCCCCGAGGCGCCGAAGCCGACGCGTTCGCCGTCGAGCAGCACCACGTCGCGCACGCCGCGCTCGACGAGCCCGAGCGCGGTGTTCAGGCCCGCGAGACCGCCGCCGATGATGCAGACCTGCGCGTCGAGCGTGCCGCTCAGCGATGGATAAGGTGAACGCGCAACCGTGGATTCGTAAAAGTTTTGCATGCGATCTGACTTCGAGAAACGAGAAAATGGATGCGGGCGCATCGGCTCCGCGAAAACGGCGCCTGCCTCGCATCCTTGTCGCGGCGCGCCGATGGAGCAGCCGACTGCCCCGCCCGCGCCGCGGTCACGGCCTGAGGCGCCGGATCACGCGTAAGGCGCCACCTTGGCCGGCGCGGGCACCTGGCCCAGGTGGTCGCCGCCCTGCTCGGCCTCGACGCGGCTCGCCGCCTGGCGCGCGATCCAGGGCGCGATCTCCATCTCTTCGTAGCGCACCAGGCGGCATCTGCGCACGAGCGCATAGCCCATCCAGATCGCCAAAAAGAGCGGCAGGCCGATATAGGTCGCGGCCACGCCCACCCAGTCTATCCTGTCGGCCAGAAACGCCTGATAGTCCTGACCGACCGTGACGAGCGCGCACAGCGCCGCGGCGAGGATCGGGCCGAACGGGAACAGCTTGGCCCGGTACGGCAGCTGTTCGAGGCGATAGCCCTGTTTCACGAAACCCTTGCGGAACCGATAGTGGCTGATCGCGATGCCGAGCCACGTGATGAAGCCGGCCATCCCGGACAGGTTCAAAAGCCACAGGTACACCGTCTGGTCGCCGTAGAGCGACGTGAGAAAGCACAGCGCGCCCACCGCGGTCGTCGCATACAGCGCATTGAGCGGGACGCCGCCCCGCGAGACCTTCGCGAACACCTTGGGCGCGCGGCCCTGGACCGCGAGGTTGTAGAGCATCCGCGTGGACGCATACATGCCGGAATTGCCGGCCGAGAGCAGCGCGGTGAGGATCACCGCATTCATCACGCCGGCCGCGAACGCGAGGCCCGCATGACGGAACACGAGCGTGAACGGGCTCACGCCCACATCGGTCACGTTGCTTTTCAGGAGGCTGGGGTCGGTATAGGGAATGAGCATGCCGATCACGAAGATCGCCAGCACGTAGAACAGCAGGATGCGCCAGAAGATCTGCTTCACCGCGCGCGGAATCGTGGTGCCCGGGTTTTCCGCCTCGCCCGCCGCGACGCCGATCATCTCGGTGCCCTGAAACGAGAACCCGGCGATCATCGCGACGCCGAGGATCGAGGCCCAGCCGCCGACGAACGGGGCGTCCTTGAGCGTGAAGTTGTCGAAGCCGTTGCTGGGGCCGCCCTGCATGACGCCGAAGATCATCAGCACGCCGATCGCGATGAACGCGATCACCGTCAGCACCTTGATCAACGCGAACCAGTATTCCGCCTCGCCGAAGCCACGCACCGACATGGCATTGAGCGCGAAGATCAGCGCGAGAAACAGCGCGCTCCACCAGACGCCCGGCACCTGCGGAAACCAGTAGTGCATCACGAGCTGCGCGGCGACCAGTTCGACCGCGATGGTCACGGCCCAGCTGTACCAGTAGTTCCAGCCGAGCGCGAAGCCGAAGCCTTCGTCGACGAATTTCGCGCCGTAAGATGCGAACGAACCCGACACGGGCATGAAGGCCGCCATTTCGCCGAGGCTCGTCATCAGGAAATAGACCATCACGCCGATCACCAGATACGCGACCATCGCGCCGCCGGGCCCCGCCTGCGAGATGGACGCGCCCGTGGCGACAAACAGCCCCGTGCCGATCGAGCCGCCGATCGCGATCATGCGCAGATGGCGAGCCTGCAGCCCGCGATGGAGAACGGGCGCCCTGGAACGCGGGTCGGATGAATCCCGGGAATGCTGCTCGGGTTGTGAACGCATGAGGTGCGCTGTCTCCATGTTTGTCTCGGATGACGGTGCACGCCTGGTTCTGCTGCGCCCGCCAGCGGCTGGAATGCCCCGACCGGCCGACGTGCGCGCCGCCTTCATCGCTGAGCCGGCCGCATGCGAAAAGCGCGGCCGAAAAACGCCGGCTGCTTGTGCCACAGACCTTGACGCCGAACAAAGTGTATTGATTAAAAAAAAGAAGCGCCAAACGACATTTCGGAACTAGTTGATGCATGTTCATCATCAACTGTCGACGGCGGGGTGAAGGCGCGGGTCGCGTGCGCGTTCGCGGGTTGAAAACGGAGGGATGGCATCCGCGATGCCGATCGGAATGGCCTCGCCCCTCACGCGCCGAGGCGTGAATAGTGTCGTCGAACGTCTCGATGCAATCGAATATATCCGACATGTTCGTCGCTACGCCGCCTGAGCGATGCACGCCCGGGGGCGTCGAGGCCGCGCCCGATCATGGCGCAGCGCCGCTTCGCAACGCTCATGATCGAACCTGCGCATCCACCGGCGCATGCGGTCTCGCGGCGCGTCATCCCTGCGCCTGTCGCCGACCGTCCAATCCGCCCGACCTCACCAACGCGATCGCCGCCCCCGCCACCACCGCCCCCGATATCACGTCGACCAGATAGTGCCCGCCCTGCGTCGGCGTCGACGCGATCATCAGCGCATTGAGCCCCAGCGCGACGATCGACACGCCCCGTGCGCGTCTCAACGCATACGCGAAGATCACGCCAAGCGCGGTATGAAACGACGGCATCGACACGAGCCCCTGCAAGGTCAGCAAGTCGATCTCATGCAGGGAACCCGCGCGCAGGCGCGCGAAATCCGCAACCGTATCCGCGGTATCCGGCGCGCTCACGCCGAAATGCACGAACGCGCTCGCCGCCGGCCAGGGCGTGGACACCGCGAGCACCATCATCCCGCTCAGCATGAACAGCCAGACGAACGCGCGCAGGTTGCCGCGATCGCGCAGCACGGCGAGCAGGAACGGAATGACGATCAACTGCCACTTCGCGCTGTCGTATGCGAACGCCAGCACCTGCCGCGCCTGGGGACGCGCCTGCACCCACGCGAATACCCGCGGCCAATCGAAGCCGAGCCATGCATCGGCGCGAATCAGCGCAGCGTCGATCAGCGGCGGATTCACGCTCACGCACAGATAGGACAACACGCCCGTCGCCGCCATGAAGGCAGCCAGCAGCGCCGTGGCGAACAAGGCCTCGGCCACCTCGCGATATCGGAAGCGCTCGGCCAGCTCGCGATAACGCGCCACGCGCGCCACGCCCACCAGCAGCACCGCGAACCCGATGCAGGTGCCGATCAGCTTCAGCGCCGCCGCCACGCCCGCGCGCTGCACCGCATAACCGCCTGCGCGCAACCACAGCAGATCGCACGCGACGATCGCGGCCACCACGCCCCATCCATACGCGTAGGGATGGGCGGCCAGCCAGCCCGACCGCACGCGCATCGCCCGCACCTCCGCCTGTCGCACCTGCATGCCTCTCCCGTCCGGTTGGCGGACCGCGCACGGCGGCCGCGTGGGTGTCGCCCCGTCTCGTCTCGTCTCGTCTCGTCTCGTCTCGTCTCGTCTCGTCTCGTCTCGTCTCGTCTCGTCTCGTCTCGTCTCGCAGCACGTTATCACGGCCGCCCCCGGTGACGGCAATACCGGCCGGCCCGCACGCCGCACACGAGCAATGGCCCCCCGCCACCGCGCCCCGCGACACGGCGATTTCTGACTCGCTACACTGTCCGCCGGGGCGGATGCCCGTCCGCATCCTTTCAGTGTGTAGGCCGGCATCGGCGCGACTACCGCCGCGCCTGCCCCGGCCATGCCCGCACACGACGCGGACATGGCTGCGTGATAACAACAAGAGATGAGGATTCAATGCTTGCAAAACCGTCACCCGCCGCGCGCCTGCTGTCGCTCGCGGCCGCCGCATCGTTGTGCGGCATCGCCCATGCGGACGAGGGCATGTGGCAACCCCCGCAACTCCCGGGACTCGCCGGCGCGCTCGAACAGCGCGGCCTCGCGCTCGATCCGGCCAAGCTCGCCACGCTGACCGACTGGCCGCTCGACGCGGTCGTGAGCCTCGGCTTCTGCACCGCGTCGTTCGTCTCGCCCGACGGCCTGGTCGTCACCAATCACCACTGCGGCTACGGCGCGCTGCAATACAACTCGACCACGCAGAACAACCTGATCGAGAACGGCTTCCTCGCGCGCGCGCCCGGCGAGGAGCTGCCCGCGGATCCGACCCAGCGCATCTACGTGACCGACGAGATCAGCGACGTCACCGCGAAGATCAACGCGGCGCTCAAGCCCGAGATGAACGGCTATGCGCGCTACGTCGCGATCGATCTCGCGAAGAAGCGGCAGGTGCAGGACTGCGAGCAGCCCGGCTATCGCTGCGACGTCTACACCTTCAGCGGCGGCTACAGCTACCAGTTGATCCGCCAGCGCGAGATCCGCGACGTACGGCTCGTCTACGCGCCGCCGCTGTCGATCGGCAAGTTCGGCGGCGACGTCGACAACTGGATGTGGCCGCGCCACACCGGCGACTTCAGCTTCCTGCGCGCCTACGTCGCGAAGGACGGCAGCGCGGCCTCGTACTCGAAGGACAACGTCCCCTACCACCCGAAGCACTGGCTGACGGTGAACCCGGACGGCGTGCGCACGGGCGACTTCGTGATGGTGGCCGGCTATCCAGGCCGCACCGACCGCTATCGACTCGCGGACGAACTGCAAAACACGATCGACTGGCGCTATCCGACCGAGATCGCGCTCTTCAAGGATCTGCTCGCGATGGTCGACACGGCGAGCCGCGCGCGTCCGGAGGTCGGCGTCAAATACGCGGACCTGGTCGCCGGCCTCAACAACTCGATGAAGAACTACCAGGGCAACCTCGAGGGTCTTGCGCGCAGCAACGCGCTCGCCGCCAAGCGCGCGCAGGAGGCCGACCTCGACCGCTGGCTCGCCGCGCAAGCCGACGGCGGCGCCGCGCAGGCCGCCGACGTCCGCGCGCTGCGCGCCCTGGTCGCCAGCCAGTTGAAGCTGCGCGACCGCAACCTCGTGTATCGCCAGCTCGGTTTCGGCGGCCTGTTCCACAGCGCCTACCAGATCGTGCGGCTCGCGCAGGAGAAGCAGAAGCCCGACCTCGAGCGCGAATCCGGCTACCAGAAGCGCGACGAGATCCGCGTGGAGGGCGAGGCGCGCCGCCTCGACCGCACGATGGATCCGGCGGTCGACCAGCAGATGCTGGTCGATACGCTGCAACGCTACGTGAAGCTTCCCGCCGACCAGCGGCTGCCGGCGCTCGATCGCTGGCTGGGCGGCGCGTCCGATCCCGCCGCGCTGACCCGCAAGGTGGCCGCGCTCTATCGCGGCTCGCGCCTCACCGATACCGCGACGCGCGTGCACTGGCTGGATGCGACACCCGAGCGGATCGCCGCGAGCAACGATACGTGGTTGCAGCTGATGCGCGCGCTGATGCCGGATCTGCTCGCCTACGAGCACGAGCAAAAGGCGATCGCGGGCGACGACGCGCGGCTGCGCGCGCGCTACATGACGGCGCTCGTCGCATTCGACGCCGCGCGCGGCCGCCCGATCTACCACGATGCGAACAACTCGCTGCGCGTGACGTACGGCACGGTGGGCGGCTATGCGCCGCGCGACGCGGTCAGCTATGCGGCGTTCACGACGGTCGACGGCATCGTCCAGAAGAACACGGGAGCCGAGCCGTTCAACGCGCCGCCCGCCGAACTCGCGGCGATCCGCGCGAAGGCGTTCGACGGCTACGCGAGCCCGACGCTCGGCACGCTGCCCGTCAACTTCCTGGCGAACCTCGACATCACGGGCGGCAACTCGGGCTCGCCGACGCTCGACCGCAACGGCAAGCTCGTCGGTCTCGTGTTCGACGGCAACTGGGAAGGCGTGAGTTCCGGCTGGCTGTTCAATCCGGCTGAAACGCGCTCGATCCACGTCGACGTCCGCTACATGCTGTGGGTCATGCATCACCTCGACCACGCGGACAACCTGCTGAAGGAAATGCAGGTCGGCACGGCGCGCTGAGCGCCGTGCGCCGCGCCCGCTTCTGGCGGGCGCGGCGATTGTCCCCATAGCCGTCTGATTTACCGCCGATTCATTCGAATCAATTACCGGGAACATTCAATCCCGCGACCTCGATATCCCTGGCCGGCGCGCGCCGGCCGCCCTCCCACGCGCTTGCGTGGCGCAGCCCGCACAAAACTCGACAGGAAAACGCCCCGCGCCGGTTGACGCCTCGATTTTGAATTTTTACGATTTATCAAAATCACACGTAATAATAAAAACGAAAGAATTAAATAATATTCACGTAAATAAACAGCTCGATGACCGAGGCTTTACCCTTGCTGCATGTATTTCGTTAAATAATCGAAAGGCACAAAGGATAAAAATGAAAGCAGAGCGCTTCCGGAAGGACGCAGGAACGGGCCGCCGGGCCCGCTACATGGGAGGGACGATACTGGCGCTGGGGCTCCTCGCGCTGGCAGGTTGCGGCGGCGACGGCACGAGCACCACGCCCCCGCCTCCCGACCAGACCTACACCGACAACGTCGCGTACTCGCCGAAGGCCGGCGACAGCCTGCCCGCCGCGCAAATCACCGAGCAAGCCGCGGTGATGCACCACAGCTGGTCCGCGGGCGGCACCACGGTCAACTACACCACCACCACCGGGCACCTGACCGCATCCGATCCGAGCGGCAATGCGGAAGCCACGATGTCCTACGTCGCGTACACCGCGCCGAGCGCGGACGGCTCGCCCCGCCCCGTCACGTTCTTCTACAACGGCGGCCCGGGCTCGTCGTCGGTGTGGCTGCGGCTCGGCTCGTTCGCGCCGACCCGCGTCGCGACGCCCGATCCGCTCATGACGAACTGGCCGAACTTCCCGCTCGTCGACAACCAGGAAAGCCTGATCGCGACCACCGACATGGTGTTCATCGACCCGCCGGGCACCGGGCTGTCGGAAGCGATCCAGCCCAACACGAACAAGACCTTCTGGGGCGCCGATTCCGACGTGCAGGTGATGCGCGACTTCATCCGTCGCTACCTGAGCGTGAACAACCGCGCCAGCTCGCCGATCTATCTGTACGGCGAATCGTACGGCACGCCGCGCACCAACATGCTCGCGCTGTCGCTCGAATCGGCGGGCGTGCACCTGACGGGCATCGTGCTGCAGTCGTCGATCCTCAACTACTTCGCCGATCCGGGCGAAACCGCCGCGATCACCAACGGCAACCCCGGCAACGCGCAGGTCGAGCTGAAGTACACGACGGACGGGATGATCGGCTACTTCCTGAGCTATGCGCAGGTTGCCGCCTACTTCAACCAGGTGGCGCCCGCGCCGACCAGCATGGGGGCGTTCGCGCTGCAGATCCAGAACTTCGTGACCTCGCAGTATTCGTCGCTCGCGCAGTACGCACCGACCTTCTTCTTCGGCGGCTCCGCGCCGCAGACGACGCCCGCGACGTTCCCGAACAACACCACGCTGTCGGCCTGGTCCGCGCAGACCAACATGACGGTCGCGTCGCTCAACGCGTACTTCGGCAACAGCCCCTACGGCACCGCGCTCGTGCCCGGCTACACGATCGGCCGCTACGACGGGCGCGTCTCGCTGCCGAGTTCCGATCCGCGCCTGGCGGCCGATTCCGATCCGTCCGACATCCTGATCTCGCAGCCGTTCACGACGGCGCTCGCGACGCAGATGCCGAACTACCTCGGCTACACGGCGCCGAACGCGACCTACCAGACGCTCAACAACGACATCATCGGCGCGTGGAACTTCAGCCATGCGGGGCAGGCGGTGCCGGACACGATCCCGGACCTGCTGGCCGCGCTGACGCTCAATCCGCAGCTGAAGGTGCTGTCCGCGAACGGCTACCACGATCTCGCGACGCCGTTCTTCATCACGGAGAACCAGCTTGCGCGCCTGCAATCGGTGTCGGGGATCAATCCGAACCTGCAGGTCACGTTCTACCAGGGGGGCCACATGATCTACCTGGACAACACCGCGCGTCCGCAGCTGAAGTCGGACCTGGTCGCGTACTACCAGAGCCAGCCGATCGCGAACGCGCTGACGCTCGCCAAGCTGCCGCCGCCGTGGCCGGATGAGAATCCGGCCAATACGCCGACGACGCTCAAGGCGGCACTCACGGCCGCGCGCTGAGTCCAATGGCGAGCGGGCCCGGTGCGGCCCGCTCGCGCGACCCTTTTTTCTTGCGAGTCACGTTATGTCCAAGTTCTCTCTGATGCGGCGCGTCCCGACCCTGATCGCGCTCGCGCTTGCCGCCGGCGCGGCCCATGCGGCGTCGCTGCAGGCCGTTTCGCCCGCCACGCCGCCCGCGGGCGGCGGCGTCGACGGTCCGTTCTTCCCGCGCGCGGCGGTGGCCGCGCCCGCCTCCGCGACGACGGGCCCCGAATTGCAGCAGCAGGCGCAACAGCGGCTCGCCGCGAGCTTCGCCGCGAACCAGGCGTTCAGCAACGGCGCGGCCGTCTCCAAGGCGCAGGCGCAAAACAGCGGCCTCGGCTATGTCGCGCAGCATTTCGACCAGATCGACACCGCGCATACCGGCAAGGTCACGCTGAAGCAGGTCCAGCAGTATCTGCAGCAACGGCAGTAACACTCGCCGTCATCGAGCTGCGACGCCGCGCCTCGCGCGGCGTTTTTTTTGCGTCGTTTTGCTTCGGCGCGGATTTGGGGAGTTTGAGGATGTGGAGCAGACTGTCGGGGCCTGCCGCAAGGAGGCCGTATCCGGCGCTCACCGACGGCTCGCGGAATCGGGTCGACAAACGCGGAGCAGACGAACCAGGAGCGAACATGCAGCCTGAGAAAGAAACCGGGAGAGACGCCGCGCCCAACGTCGTGAACGTCGATAGCGTGGAGGAAGTCGAGCAGTTCGACGGAGGTCATTGGGGCAGCGCGTGGAAGCCCTTGACGCCCGCCATGGACACGACGCCCGGTCGGCTCGGTGCGAATGTCGCGCGCGTTCCGGCCGACCGGACAGCGTGTCCATTTCACACGCACGCACGGGAGGACGAAATCTTCTACGTGCTTTCGGGGCGAGGCGTCTTCCGCTACGGCGATACCGTTCAGGAAATTCGCGCCGGCAACTGCATCTCGTGTCCAGCGGGAACGGGCATCGCCCATCAACTCGCCAATCCATTTGATGAAGATCTCGCCTACTTTGCCGTTGGGCTGATCGACCCTCACGAGGTATGCACCTATCCCGACAGCGGCAAGGTCATGGTTCGCAGCCTGAAAACAGTTGGACGGCTGACCAAAGCGCCCTACATGGACGGCGAAGCGGGCGAACCGCAAGTGTTCCACTCGCACGGCGACTGCGCGATTAGCGCCACGGCGTTTGCTTGGGCCGCGTCATAGAGGTGTCGGGTCGAATGGTAGACATGGGGCAGGCGGTCGATCCGCTTCAGGTCGAACTGCGACATCCCACGCATCCTTTCTCGGCGTGATGCCGGCGCGCCGCGATCCGCCGCTGCATCGGCCGGCCGCGCCTCGAAGCCTCCTCGCGCGGTCGCCCCGCGCGCTTTTTCGTTATCATCGGACCACAACGGCGCGCCGGAACATGCGCTGCGCCGCCCGTTCAACGACAACCTCGCGCCCCGCGCGCGCATCGCATGCCCAATCTCCTCCGCCCGGCCACGTTCGCGCTGGCCGCCGCGCTCGCCGGCCCGGCCGGCGCCATCGCGGCGCCCAAGGCGCTCGACGCCGCGCTCGACTGCTCGTCGACGGGCCACGACTTCATCGCGCCGCTTCTCGCCGCCGGCGACATCCGCGACAAGCCGATGCATGTCGAAGCCAACTCGGTCAACGCATTCCGCACGATCCATTCGCTCACCGCCTACGGCTTCCCGGTGTTCGTCGCACTCGGCTACCAGGCCAATGACCCGATCTTCGCGCACGGCGACGGCAAGCCGATCGGCGACTGGTCCTACGGCGTGGTGGTCAGGGGTTCGAAGGATGCGGTCGAGGCGAAGGTGCGCGAGGCCGGCAGCCGCGCGACCGTCAAGGAGGCGTTTCCGTTTCTCACGGCGATCGTCTGCACGTCGCCTTGACGGGATTTGCTTCGGCGCGGTCCCGCCGTGACGGCGGGACCGTAACGGCGAGACCGTGGCGCGCTCGCCGGCCGGGCGCCCGCGCGCGGCGCCCGATGCGGCTCACGCGCCGGTGTACACCACCCGGTACGGAATCCCGACCTTCTCCCATTCCGCCGCCTCCTGGCTGAGGCTGTAGTCGGTCAGCGGATTCTGCTCGACCCAGTCGCCCGGCAGCCGCACCTCGTAGCCGCCCTTCTTGATCTGCGTGACTGCGATGTCGGGCAGCCCCGCATCGGTCCGGCGCCGGCACAGCAGCGCCGCGAGCCGCAGGCAGAACAGCAGCGGCCACTCGACCTCGCGCGACTGCGACAGCTTGCCGAGCTTGCCCGCATGCCCGAGCACCAGCGCGGCAAGCCGCGCCTGGTCGGTCCGCGAGAAGCCGGGCATGTCCGCGTTGCTCGCGATATACGCGGAGTGCTTGTGATACGCGCTGTGCGAAATCGACAGCCCGATCTCGTGCAGCGCGGCCGCCCAGCCGAGGAACATGCCGCTCTCCATGCGGCGCTCCTCGTCCGGCTCCTCCAACTGGTCGTAGAACCGCACCGCCAGCGCGCCGATCCGCTCGGCCTGCGCGCGATCGACGCCGTAGCGGCGCGTGAAGCCATCGACCGTCACGGCGCGCATGTCCTCGTGCTGGGTCCGGCCGAGCAGGTCGTACAGCACGCCGAGGCGCAGCGCGCCGTCGGTCGTGTCGACATAGTCGACGCCCAGCTCCTCGAACACCGCGAGCATGATCGACAGCCCGCCCGCGAGCACCGGGATGCGGTCCGGCTTCAGCGCGACGAGCTTCAGCCGGTTCACGTTCTCCGCCTTGATCAGCGCGCGCTTCAGGCGTTCGAGCCCGCCCCGCGAGATGCCGTGCGACACGCCCGCATCGTTGAAGCCGTTCGCCTCGACCAGTTCCGCGAGCGCGCGCGCGGTGCCGGACGAACCGATCGCCTGATCCCAACCCGCCTTCTTGTAGTCGCCCGAAATGATCTGGATCTCGCGCTTCGCGGCCAGTTCGGCCTGGCGCATCGTGTATTCGTCGACGTTGCCCGCCGGGAAGAAGGCGCGGCTGTGGCTCACGCAGCCGATGTAGAGGCTTTCCATCACGAGCGGCGTGTAGTGCGAGCCGATGATGAACTCGGTCGAACCGCCGCCGATGTCGACCACGAGCCGCTTGCCCGCGTTCGCGGGCACCGAGTGCGCGGCGCCCGCGTAGATCAGCCGCGCCTCCTCGCGCCCCGCGATCACTTCGATCGGGAAGCCGAGCGCCGCCTGCGCCTCGCCGAGGAATTCGGCCGCGTTCTTCGCGACCCGCAGGGTATTGGTCGCGACCGCGCGCACGTGATCCGGGTGGAAATCGCGCAGCCGCTCGCCGAAACGCTTCAAGGCCTCCCAGCCGCGCTCCTGCGACGCCCGGTCGAGCAGCTTGTCGCCCGACAGCCCGGCCGCGAGCCGCACCGGCTCGCGCAACGCGTCGACAGGATAGATCTGACTGCCCGCCGGCGTCTCCTCGACCCGCCCGACAATCAGCCGGAAGCTGTTGGAGCCGAGATCGACCGCTGCCAGTAAATGCGGGGATGTAACCATCGAGAGGGCTCCGTTCTCGTCCGACCGCCGGGCGATTGCCGCGCCGGCCGTAAAAATCAAAGGCGCCATTTTAAAGCGTAGTACGCTTTCACGTGTCGCCTGACGCGAGATCCTGCGTTCCTTCATTGTATATAGCGGAAATCCGGATGAGCCCCGGTGTTTTCCGTCGTATTATTTGGCGATAAACATCAAACTGTCATCAAGACGTCATCGCACCGTGAGAATTTCCGAGCGTCCTTTCGAGTCTTCGCCTGATTTTCCGTCTTCTCTGCCGATGTCCATCCGTTACCCGCTTCTCAACCGCGAATTGGGCATCCTGGGGTTCAACGAGCGCGTGCTGGCACAGGCCGCCGATCCCCACGTTCCCCTCCTCGAACGGCTGCGCTTCATTTGCATCACCAGCAGCAACCTCGACGAATTCTTCGAGGTCCGCATGGCCGGGCTGCAAGAACAGATGCGCGACAACCCCGGCGCGGTCGCGCCCGACGGCATGTCGCTGCAGCACGTGTACGACCTCGTCGTCGAGCGGGCGCAGCGCCTCGTGCACCGCCAGTACACGCTGCTGCACGAGACCGTGCTGCCCGCCCTCGAACACGAAGGCATCTACTTCCATTCGCCCGAAAGCTGGAGCGAGGGGCAGATCGAGTGGGCGCACCGCCACTTCTTCGACGAGCTGCTGCCGGTGCTCACGCCGATCGGCCTCGATCCCGCGCATCCGTTCCCGCGCGTGCTGAACAAGAGCCTGAACTTCGTGGTCGAGCTGGAGGGCCGCGACGCGTTCGGCCGCCAGGCGGTGATGGGCATCGTGCAGGCGCCGCGCGCGCTGCCGCGCCTCGTGCGCATGCCGCAGGCGCTGTCGGGATTCCAGCACGGCTTCGTGCTGCTCAGCTCGCTGATGCAATACTTCGTCGGCGAGCTGTTCCCGAAGCTCACCGTGAAGAGCTGCAACCAGTTCCGCATCACGCGCAACAGCGAACTGTTCGTCGACGAGGACGAAATCACCAACCTGCGCGTCGCGCTGCAAGGCGAGTTGCCCGCGCGCCATCTCGGCAACGCGGTGCGGCTCGAGGTCTCGGCGGATACGCCGCCGCACCTGGTGCGACGCCTGCTCGACGAGAGCAATCTCAACGACAAGGACTGCTACCGCGTCAACGGCGCCGTCAACCTCGTGCGCCTGATGCAGTTGCCCGATCTCGTCGATCTGCCGGAACTCAAGTTCGCGCCGTTCACGCCGGCGATCCCGGCCGCGATCGCCAACGCGCCGTCGATCTTCGACGCGATCGACCACGGCGACATCCTGCTCCACCATCCGTACGAAAGCTTCCAGCCCGTGCTGGAGCTGCTGCAGCAGGCCGCCCAGGATCCGAGCGTGGTCGCGATCAAGCAGACCATCTACCGCACCGGCACCGATTCGCCGCTGATGGACGCGCTGATGGAAGCCGCGCGCAACGGCAAGGAAGTGACCGTCGTCGTCGAGCTGCTCGCGCGCTTCGACGAGGAGACCAACATCAACTGGGCGGCCCAGCTCGAGGCCGTCGGCGCGCACGTCGTGTACGGCGTGGTCGGTCACAAGTGCCACGCGAAGATGATGCTGATCGTCCGGCGCGTGACGCGCGGCGGCAAGTCGGTATTGCGCCGCTACGTGCACCTCGGCACCGGCAACTACCATCCGCGCACCGCGCGCCTCTACACCGACTTCGGCCTGATGACGACCGAACCCGCGCTGTGCGAGGACGTGCACCACGTATTCCAGCAGCTGACCGGGATCGGCGGCGAGCTGAAGCTGCACGCGCTGTGGCAATCGCCGTTCACGCTGCATCCGCGCATCATCGACGGCATCCGCGCCGAAATCGCCAACGCGCGCGCCGGCAAGCGCGCGCGGATCGTCGCGAAGATGAACGCGCTGCTGGAGCCGAGCGTGATCGCCGAGCTGTACGAGGCCTCGCAGGCGGGGGTCAAGGTCGATCTGATCGTACGCGGCGTGTGCGCGCTGCAACCGGGCGTGCCGGGGCTGTCGGACAACATCACGGTGCGCTCGATCATCGGACGCTTCCTCGAACACCACCGGATCTACTATTTCCATGCGGACGGCAAGGAGCTCGTCTACCTGTCGAGCGCCGACTGGATGGACCGCAACCTGTTCCGCCGCGTCGAGGTCGCGTTCCCGATCCACGAGCGCAGGCTCAAGCGCCGCGTGATCGCCGAGGGGCTGTCGGTCTTCCTCGGCGACAATCAGTCCGCGTGGCTGATGCAGAGCGACGGCCACTATCGACGCCGCCGCGCGGGCAAGACGCCGCGCAGCGCGCAGCTCGGCCTGCTCGCGAAATTCTGCCCGTGACCGC
Source organism: Burkholderia sp. GW821-FHT14F03 (assembly GCF_058803765.1). Taxonomy (NCBI): domain Bacteria; kingdom Pseudomonadati; phylum Pseudomonadota; class Betaproteobacteria; order Burkholderiales; family Burkholderiaceae; genus Burkholderia; species Burkholderia sp. GW821-FHT14F03. The sequence continues at coordinate 37,129 of NZ_JBXAPG010000034.1, read as the reverse complement.
CGACGGCCGCCGCTTCCCGCGCGCGACGCTCAGGCCGCCGGCCAGGCCATGAGCGCGGTCCGCGCCACCCCTTCCAGCTGCGCGCGCGACGCGCCGTCGCGCGCCTGGATCGACATTCCGTACAGCACCGTCACGAAATATTCCGCGAGCGCATCGACGCTCGCACCAGCCGGCAATTCACCCTCCCGCAGCGCGCGCGCGAGGTGATCGCGCAAGCGCACGACGAACGCGCGCCGCTGCTCGCGCAACAGCGCGCACGCCTCCTCGCTCGCCACCTCGCCGGGCAGCGCGCCCAGCACGACCAGACAGCCGCGCGGCCGCGCCTCGAGCGTCAGGCTCCACGCGGCCGTCATCAGCGTCCGCCCGAGCGCGTCGCGCACCGCGCCCGGCGCATCGAGCGCGTCCAGCACATGTCGGCCGTCGGTGCACAGATAACGCTCCACCACCGCCCGGAACAACGCGTCCTTGCCGCCGAACGCCGCGTACAGGCTCGGCGCGGCCACCCCCATCGCCGCCGTCAGATCGGCCATGCTGGTGGCTTCGTAGCCGCGCGCCCAGAACAGTTCCATCGCGCGCGCCAGCGCTTCATCGCGGTCGAAACGACGCGGACGTCCCCGCTCTGCCATGTCATTCCCTATTTATATAACGGTCACTAAATAAATCGATTGACGGCGTGTCGGCCGTCCCGCATCATTTTATAACGATCACTACAGAAAGGAACGATCATGTCGACCTCCGTGCTTGCCCCATCCATCGTCCAACCGCTCGTGCGCGGCCGCACGCCGCTGACCGGCAAGGTCGCGCTCGTCACCGGCGCGAGCCGCGGGATCGGCGCCGCGATCGCGCGCCGCCTCGCGGCGGACGGCGCCGACGTCGTCGTCACCTACGCCCGTTCGGCCGACGCGGCGCAGGCCGTGGTGCGCGAGATCGAGGCGCTCGGCCGGCGCGCGCTGGCCCTGCAGGCCGACGCCGCCGACGCGCGCGCGGCGGCCCGCGCGGTCGAACAGACCGTGGAGGCATTCGGCCGCCTCGACATCCTGGTCAACAACGCGGGGCTCGGCCTGATCAAGCCGTTCGAGGACATCACGTTCGACGAATTCGACGAACTCGTCGCGGTCAACGTGCGCGCCGTGTTCGCGACGACCCAGGCGGCGGCGCGCCATCTGCGCGCGGGCGGCCGCGTGATCACGATCGGCAGTTGCCTCGCGGAAGTCGTCGACAACGGCGCGGCGGCCGTCTACGCGATGACGAAGGCGGCCTTGATCGGCCTCAACAAGGGCATCGCGCGCGACCTCGGGCCGCGCGGCGTCACGGCGAACCTCGTGCATCCGGGCCCGGTCGACACCGACATGAATCCGGCCGACGGTCCGCACGCGGACTACCAGCGCGGCCGGCTCGCGCTCGGCCATTTCGGCGCGCCCGACGACGTCGCCGGCGCGGTCGCCTATCTCGCGAGCGAGGAAAGCCGCTTCATCACCGGCGCGGCGATCACGATCGACGGCGGCGCGAACATCTGACGCCCGCGCGCCGGACATGAAAAAGGCGGCTCGCGCCGCCTCTTTTTCGCCGTATCGGATCGCACTCAGGCCGCGCGCCGGTTCACGATCGTGCGATGCGCGGGAAAGCGCGCGGTGAAGGTGCTGCCGCGCCCTTCCTCGCTCTGGATCAGCAGTTGCGCGTCATGCCGCTGCAGCACGTGCTTCGCGATCGCGAGCCCGAGCCCCGTGCCGCCCGTGTCGCGCGAACGGCTGCGGTCGACGCGGTAGAAGCGTTCGGTCAGGCGCGGCAGGTCGGCGGCCGGGATGCCGAGGCCGCTGTCGGTCACCGAGAACACCGCCTGCGCACCGTCGCGCCGCCATTCGACGCGGATCCTGCCGCCCTCGGGCGTGTAGCGCACCGCATTCGTGACCAGGTTGCCGAGCGCGCTGAAGATCTCCGTCTGCGCGCCTGTCACCGAGAGCGCCTCGTCGATATCGAAACTGATCTGATGATGGCCGCTCGACAGCGTGTTCGCATCTTCCCGCAGATGACCGAGCACGCCGCGCATGTCGACCACGCGATCGGCGGGCGGCTTGCTTTCGCCTTCGAGTTTCGCGAGCACCAGCAGGTCGGTCACGATCGAGCGCATGCGCGACGCCTGCTGCTCCATCATTTCCAGGTAACGCGCCCGCTCGTCCTCCGACAGGGGCAGCTCGCGCAAGGTCTCGAGGAAACCGGACAACACCGTGAGCGGCGTCTTCAACTCGTGCGACACGTTCGCGACGAAGTCGCGCCGCATCGCGTCGGTGCGTTCGAGTTCCGTGATGTCCTGCGTGAGCAGCAGCTTGCGGTTTTCCCCGTACGGGAACACCTGCACCGACAGCACGTTCTGGCGCGCGCCGCCCATTCCGCGCATCACGAGCATCTCGTCGTAATGCTGCGCGTTCAGGTAGCGGACGAAATCGGGATGCCGGACCAGGTGCGTGATGTGCTGGCGCAGATCGCGCTTCGCGTCGAGCCCGAAGTGAACCTCGGCGATCGCGTTGCACCACTCGATCTGGTCGCGGTCGTCGAGCATCGCGACGCCGTTCGGCGAGGCCTGGATCGCCTGGATGAAGCGCGAGTGCTGCTGCTCGACCTGGCGCACCTGCGCGTGCCATTGCTTGGCCAGCTTGTGCAACCGGTAATAGATTTCGCCCCAGATGCCCGGCGCGCTCGGCACCTCGCCGTAGACGGGCGCATCGAGCAGACGCCACAGGCGCTGTGTATGAAAGGTGCCGAAGAAGCTTTGCGCGACCAGCATCAGGAGCGCGAAGACCAGCGCGCTCCTGATGCCGATGAACACGCCGATCAGCGTGCTCAGCAGCGCGAGCAGCACGAGCGACACCAGAAAACGCGCCCAGATGATGTTCATGGATGGCGCTCAAGCAAGAGGAAAACTGTGTGATTCAGGCAGCGCGCGCGGCGCGCCGCGGGTGATGTCATGCGTGCTTGGCGAGCCGGTAGCCGCTGCCGCGCACGGTTTCGATCATAGCATCGCAGCCGGCCGGCTTGAGCGCCGCGCGCAGGCGCTTGATGTGCACGTCGACGGTGCGTTCCTCGACGAACACGTGATCGCCCCACACCTGATCGAGCAACTGCGTGCGGCTGTGCACGCGCTCCGGGTGCGTCATGAAGAAATGCAGCAGGCGGAACTCGGTCGGGCCGAGGTCGAGCTTGATCTCGCTGCCCTCGGCGTGCGCCGCGACCCGGTGCGTGGCGGGATCGAGGCGCAGGCCGTTGATCGACACCACGTCCTCGGTCAGCTGCGGCGCGCGGCGGCGCAGCACCGCCTTGATGCGCGCCATCAGCTCCTTCGGCGAGAACGGCTTGGTCACGTAATCGTCCGCGCCGATCTCGAGACCCAGCACCTTGTCCTGCTCGTCGCCGCGCGCGGTGAGCATGATGATCGGGATATGCTTGGTGCGCTCGTTGTTGCGCAGGTCACGCGCGAACGCGATGCCGGACTTGCCCGGCAGCATCCAGTCGAGCAGCACCAGATCCGGCAGCACGTCGCTGATCAGGTTCTGCGCCTGCTCCGCGTTGTATGCGCGAATCGGGCAATGGCCCGCGTGCTGAAGATTCACCGAGATCAATTCGGAAATCGCAGGCTCATCTTCAATGACAAGAATGTTGCTGGGCATCGGCACCTCTGTCCGTCCTTAAAGTGACGTGTTAACTGTTGGCTTCGCGGTCGAGCAGATCGCGCGGCTGGTGCCGCACGTCGGTGCCCTTCACGATGTAGATGATGAATTCGGCGATGTTCTTCGCGTGGTCGCCGATCCGCTCGATCGCCTTCGCGATGAACAGATAGTCGAGCCCGACCGAGATCGTACGCGGATCTTCCTGCATGTACGACACGAGCTTGCGCACGAACGCGCGGAATTCGAGGTCGATTTCCTTGTCGTCCTTGACGATCTGCGCGGCCGCGACCGTGTCGAGGCGCGCGAACGCGTCGAGCGCCCGACGCAGGATCGTCACGGCCATCTCGCCCGAGATCTTGATCTCGGCGATGTTCACGCTGCGCGCGACCGGCTCGTCGACGAGGCGCCGCACCCGCTTCGCGATCTTCTCCGCCTCGTCGCCCGCGCGCTCGAGGTTCGTGATCGTCTTCGAGATCGACATCAGGAGCCGCAGGTCGCGCGCGGCCGGCTGGCGGCGCGCGATGATGTTGCCGCACTCCTCGTCGATCTCGACTTCCATGTGATTGAGGCGCTCTTCCGCCGCGATCACGCGCTCGGCCGCCGCGCGGTCGAACTCGTTGAGCGCGTGCATCGCCTCCGTGATCTGCGCCTCGACGAGGCCGCCCATTTCCAGAACCTTCGACGACACCGCGTTCAGATCGGCGTCGAACTGGCTGGACAGATGTTTATCCGACATGATGTGTTCTCTCCCTCATCAACCGAAGCGGCCGGTGATGTAATCCTCGGTTTCCTTGCGCACCGGCTTGATGAAGATCTTCTCGGTCTCGCCGAACTCGATCAGTTCGCCCAGGTACATGTACGCCGTGTAGTCCGAGCAGCGCGCCGCCTGCTGCATGTTGTGCGTGACAATCACGACCGTGTAGTCGCTCTTCAGCTCCGCGATCAGTTCCTCGATGCGGCCGGTCGAGATCGGGTCGAGCGCCGAGCACGGCTCGTCGAGCAGCAGCACTTCCGGCCGGATCGCGATGCCGCGCGCGATGCACAGGCGCTGCTGCTGGCCGCCGGACAGCCCGTAGCCGCTCTGGTGAACCTTGTCCTTCACCTCGTTCCACAGCGCGGCCTTGGTCAGCGCCCACTCGACGCGGTCGTCCATCTCCGAGCGCGTGAGTTTCTCGAACATTTTCACGCCGAACGCGATGTTGTCATAGATCGACATCGGGAACGGGGTCGGCTTCTGGAACACCATGCCGATCCGCGCGCGCAGGAGCGAGATGTCGCGCGTGGTCTCGAGCAGGTTCTCGCCGTCCATCACGATCTGGCCTTCCGCGCGCTGCTCCGGATAGAGCGCGTACATCTTGTTGAAGGTGCGCAGGAGCGTCGACTTGCCGCAACCCGACGGGCCGATGAACGCGGTCACCTTGCCTTCCGGGATGCGCATGTTGATGTTCTTCAGCGCATGGAACTTGTTGTAGAAGAAGTTCAGGTTGTTGACTTCGATCTTCGCGTTGAGCGGCGCGAGCGGGCTCTCGCCCGATTGCGCGTGGCCGCCGGCCGGCGCCGTGGCGCGATCGATGGAGTTCAGGTGGCTTTCTGCCATGTTCATCGGATTGCTCCGCCGTTACTTTTTCGAGAAGATCGAGCGCGCGAGGATATTGAGCCCCAGCACGCCGAGCGTAATCAGGAAGACGCCGGCCCAGGCGAGTGACTGCCACTCGGCGAACGGGCTCATGGCGAACTTGTAGATCGTGACCGGCAGGTTCGCGATCGGCTGGTTCATGTCGAGCGAGAAGAACTGGTTCGACAGCGCGGTGAACAGGAGCGGCGCGGTTTCGCCGGCGATCCGCGCGACCGCGAGCAGCACGCCCGTCACGATCCCGCCGATCGACGCGCGCAGCGTGATCGCCATCACCATCCGCCATTTCGGCGTGCCGAGCGCAAAGGCCGCCTCGCGCAGCGCGTTCGGCACCAGCTTCAGCATGTTCTCGGTGGTGCGGATCACGATCGGCACCTGCAGCAGCGCGAGCGCGATCACGCCGGCCCAGCCGCTGAAGCGGCCCGACTTCGCGACCACGAGCGCATACACGAACAGGCCGACGACGATCGACGGCGCGGACAGCAGGATGTCGTTGATGAAGCGCATCAGGCTCGCGAGCCAGTTCTTCTGGCCGTACTCGGCCAGATAGACGCCCGCGAGGATCCCGACCGGCGTGCCGACGAAGGTCGCGAGGCCGACCAGCATCAGGCTGCCGACGATCGCATTCGCGAGGCCGCCGCCCGCGGTGTTCGGCGCGGGAGTCGACTCGATGAACAGCGACACCGACAGGCCGCCGATGCCGAGATGCAGCGTCGTGTAGAGAATCCAGACGAGCCACACGAGGCCGAATACCATCGCGCCCAGCGAGGCCGTGAGCGCCATCGCGTTGGTCGCCTTGCGGCGGCGCTGCAGCTTCTCGCGCATCGCGTCGAGCGCCGCGCCGCGCACGCCGCCCGGCAGGTTCAGAATAGGCTCGCTCATTTCTTGCCCTCTCCTTTTTCGAGGCGCAGCAGCATCAGCTTGGAGATGGCCAGCACGATGAAGGTGATCACGAACAGGATCAGCCCGAGTTCCATCAGCGCCGAGGTATGCAGGCCCGGCGCCGCTTCCGCGAACTCGTTGGCGAGCGCGGAGGTGATGCTGTTGCCCGGCGAGTACAGCGAGATGTTGTCGAGCAGGTTGGTGTTGCCGATCACGAAGGTCACGGCCATGGTCTCGCCGAGCGCGCGGCCGAGGCCGAGCATCACGCCGCCGATCACGCCGGTCTTCGTATAGGGCAGCACGATCTTCCACATCACTTCCCAGGTCGTGCAGCCGATTCCGTAGGCCGACTCCTTGAGCAGCACCGGCGTGACCTCGAACACGTCACGCATCACCGAGGCGATGTACGGGATGATCATGATCGCGAGGATCACGCCCGCGCTCAGGATGCCGATGCCGATCGGCGGGCCCTGGAACAAGGCGCCGAGCCCCGGGATCGGGCCGAGCAGCTTGCCGATGGGCTTCTGGAAGTATTCCGCGAAGATCGGCGCGAACACGAGCAGGCCCCACATGCCGTACACGATCGACGGGATCGCGGCGAGCAGCTCGATCGCGATGCCGAGCGGACGGCGCAGCCAGACGGGCGACAGCTCGGTGAGGAACAGCGCGATGCCGAAGCTGACCGGCACCGCGATCACGAGGGCGATGAGGGACGTGACGATCGTGCCGTAGATCGGCACTAACGCCCCGTACACGTCGGAATTGGGATCCCATTCGGATTGCCAGAGGAAGGCCAGGCCGAATTTCTGGATGGTCGGCATCGACGCGATGATCAGCGAAACGATGATGCCGCCGAGCAGCAGCAGCGTGACGATCGCAGCGAGACGCGTCAGGCCGCCGAAGATGAGGTCGCCGAGCCGGCTCGGCGCGCGCTGGAGCCCTTGGCTCGTCGACGCGAGAGGAAAATCAGACATGGGAGCCTGTTATTCAGGGGCGGACGGCCTGGGCCGCCCACCGGTACCGCACACGCCGCCCGGTGAACCGGGCGGCGAACCGCTGCCGCTTACTCGGCGACCGACTTGCCTGCTGCGTCCGTCACCTTGACCTTCCACTGCTTGCGGATCTCGGTCTCAACCGCCGACGGCAGCGAGATGTAGTCGAGGTCATCCGCGGCCTTCGAGCCGTTCTTGAACGCCCAGTCGAAGAATTTCAGCGTTTCCGCGCCTTGCGCCGGCTTTTCCTGCTTCGCGTGCAGGAGCACGAAGGTCGCGCCGACCACCGGCCATGCATCCTTGCCCGGCTGGTTCGTCAGGATCTGGTAGAACGACTTCGACCAGTTCGCGCCGGCGGCCGCTGCCTTGAAGGTTTCGGTCTTCGGCTCGACCACGTTGCCCGTCGCGTTCTTCAGGTCCGTGTAGACCATGTTGTTCTTCTTCGCGTACGCCCACTCGACGTAGCCGATCGCGCCCGGCAGACGCTGCACGAAAGCCGCGACGCCGTCGTTGCCCTTGCCGCCCGTGCCGGTCGGCCAGTTGACGGTCGTGCCTTCGCCGATCTTCGACTTCCACTCTTCGTTGACCTTCGACAGGTAGTTCGTCCAGATGAAGCTCGTGCCCGAGCCGTCCGCGCGGCGCACCACCGCGATGTCGGTATCCGGCAGCTTGACCTTCGGGTTCAGCGCGGCGATCGCCGGATCGTTCCACTTCTTGATCTTGCCCAGGTAGATGTCGCCGAGCACCGGGCCCGACAGCGCGATCTCGCCGGGCTTCACGCCGGGCACGTTGATCACGGGCACCACGCCGCCGACGACGGTCGGGAACTGGAACAGGCCTTCCTTGGCCAGTTCATCGTCCTTCAGCGGTGCGTCGGAGCCGGCGAAATCGACCGTCTTCGCGATGATCTGCTTGAGACCGCCCGACGAGCCGATGCCCTGGTAGTTGATCTTCGCACCGCCGGACTGCTGGTAGTCAGCGGCCCATTTCGTGTAGATCGGCATCGCGAAGGTGCTGCCCGCGCCGGTGATGTCGGCGGCGTGCGCGGCGACCGCGAAAAGCGCGCCAGCCAGGCCGGCAAACGCGGTTTGCATCAATTTCATGAGACCTCCAGTGTGTGAGCGGATGACTACGGCACCGCGAAGATTAGGGGCTGCTCATGACGGTAATGTGACAATCGATGAAACTGGCGTGACAGTAACATGACTGTTTGAAAGGCGGCAACGCGGGAAAATGGGCGGCGATGCGCGGCTGGGCAAGCCCGCCTGTAGAGGGTAGGCGAAAAGTCACGGGACGGAAAAAAATCCCGTGGCGGGCGCCGGAGATGCGTGAAATAGAAGCCCGTGAAGCGTTGGGGATGGCCCTGCGCGGCGGGTGCTGGTGGCTGGTGGCTGGTGGCTGGTGGCTGGTGGCTGGTGGCTGGTGGCTGGTGGCTGGTGGCTGGTGGCCGGTGCCGGTGCCGGTGCCGGTGAGCGGTGCCGGTGCCGGGTGCCGGGTGCCGGTGCCGGGTGCCGGTGAGCGGTGAGCGGTGCGCGGTGCCGGTGCGCGGTGCCGGTGCGCGGTGCCGGTGCGCGGTGCCGGTGCGCGGTGCGCGGTGCGCGGTGCGCGGTGCGCGGTGCGCGGTGCGCGGTGCGCGGTGCCGGTGCGCGGCGCGGCTGACGCCACGCCGGATTGAGGGACTGAGCGATGCAGGATGCGCGCGCCGCCGGCGTGACGGCCGGCCCGGACCTGTCCGGGATTTTGTGGGCGGGGCATATCATGAGAGGTAAAAGTCATGGATATGCGGACAGGTCCGCCGGCCCGCGCGCTGCGCTCAGGTGGTGGCTTCGCGCACCACCTCGGCGATCGCCTCCGCATGGCGGGCCGCGGCCGCGGCATCCTCGGCCTCGACCATCACGCGCAACACGGGCTCGGTGCCCGAGGCACGGATCAGCACCCGGCCGCTGCCGGCCAGCGCCTGCTCGGCGGACGCAATCGCGTCGCGGATCGCCGCGCTGCCTTTCCAGTCCGCGCCCGGCTTCATGCGGACGTTGATCAGCTTCTGCGGAAACAACGTGACGCCGTTCAGCATCTCGGCGAGCGTCTGCCCGCTGCGCTTGAGCGCGGCCAGCACCAGCAGCGCGGAAACAATGCCGTCTCCGGTCGAATGACGATCGAGCGACAGGATATGACCCGACCCCTCCGCGCCAAGCTGCCAACCGCGCTCGTGCAGTTGTTCGAGCACATAGCGGTCACCAACCGCCGCGCGCACGAACTGCACGCCCGCCTGTTTCAGCGCCACCTCGACGGCCAGATTCGTCATCAGCGTGCCGACCGCGCCGTCGACCCGGCCGTTGGTCGCGATCCGGTCCTTGACCAGGACGTACAGCAGCTCGTCGCCGTTGTACAGGCGGCCCGCGCCGTCAACCACCTGCAGCCGATCCGCGTCGCCGTCGAGCGCGATGCCGAGATCCGCACGGTTCGCGCGCACCGAACGCATCAGCGCGTCCGGCGCGGTCGCGCCAACGCCGTCGTTGATGTTGAAACCGTTCGGCGCGACACCGATCGGGATCACGTCGGCGCCGAGCTCGTGAAACACGTGCGGCGCGATCTGGTAGGCCGCGCCATGCGCGCAATCGATCACGAGCTTCATGCCGCGCAGATCGAACGCCGCCGGGAACGTGCTTTTGCAGAACTCGATGTAGCGGCCGCCCGCGTCGTCGAGCCGGCGCGCCTTGCCGAGCCCGTCGGACGGCGCGCAGTCGAGCGGCTTGTCGAGCCACGCCTCGATTTCAGACTCCGTCTCGTCCGGGAGCTTGTTGCCGTCGGCCGAGAAAAACTTGATCCCATTGTCGTGGTACGGGTTGTGCGACGCGCTGATCACGACGCCCGCCGACAGGCGCAGCGCGCGCGTCAGGTATGCGACGCCCGGCGTCGGCATCGGGCCGGCCAGCATCACGTCGACGCCCGCCGCCGAGAAGCCCGCCTCCAGCGCGGCTTCAAGCATGTAGCCCGACACCCGCGTGTCCTTGCCGATCAGCACCGTCGGTCGCGCGCCGGCGGCCTGGGCGCCCGAGGCGCGCGCGAGGACCTTGCCGGCCGCGTAGCCGAGCCGCAGCACGAAATCCGGCGTGATCGGCGCCTCGCCAACCGTGCCGCGAATGCCGTCCGTACCGAAATAACGACGTCCCATAGGGAATATTCCTCCTTGTTTCGACTTAAGCGCGACGTGCGGCTTCGCGCACGGCATGCCAGATTTTCAGTGCATCGACGGTCGGCGCGACATCGTGCACCCGCACGATCGCCGCGCCCCGCTCCACCGCGCACAGCGCGGCCGCGACGCTCGCCGCGACCCGCTCCGGCGCGGGCTTGTCGATCACCGCGCCCAGCATCGACTTGCGCGACATGCCGGCGAGGATCGGGTAAGGCCGGCCGTCGGGCCGCGCGGGCGTGGTCGCGGGCAGATGCGCGAGCAAGGCGTAGTTGTGCTCGATCACCGTCTTGCCGAACCCGAAGCCCGGATCTACGCTGATGCGCTGGGCGTCGATGCCCGCCGCCTGCAGAGCCGTCGCGCGCGCCGCAAGAAAATCGCGCACCTCGCCGACCACGTCATCGTAGGCCGGTTCGCCCACCTGCATGGTCTGAGGCTCGCCGAGCATATGCATCACGCACAGCCCGCATTCACTGTCCTTCACCGCCTCGATCGCGCCCGGCTGGCGCAGCCCCCAGATATCGTTGATCAGGTCCGCGCCGGCCGCCAGCGACGCACGCATCACATCCGGCTTGTAGGTATCCACCGACAGCGGCACGCCGGCCCCGCGCAGCGCCTCGATGAGCGGGATCACGCGCGCCAGTTCCTCGTCGAGCGGCACCGGCGGCGCGCCGGGGCGGGTCGATTCGCCGCCGATGTCGAGCAGGTCCGCGCCGTCGGCCAGCATCTGCTCGGCCTGACGCAGCGCGGCGTCGCGCGCGAGATAGCGGCCGCCGTCCGAGAACGAATCCGGGGTGACGTTGAGGATGCCCATCACGAGCGGACGGGTGAAGTCGAGCGTGAAGCGGCCGCAGCGCAGCGGCGCGGGGACGAACGGGAAAGAAGATCTGGACACGGATAAGAGCGACGCGTGGTGTCGCAATGATAGTGCGGAGAAAGCAAAACGGGCCGGTGTGACAGCCACACCAGCCCGTGAATCCAGCGCGCGCCCGGTCAGGCCGGTGCGGTCGCGTTGCCCGGCTTGACTTCGGTGCCGGCGCTGCCGCCCGACGACGGATCGCTCGCGGGCGGGCTGCTCTTCGGCGAGCGCGGCGGACGACCTTCCATGATGTCGTTGATCTGATCGGCGTCGATCGTCTCCCACTCCATCAGCGCGGCCGTCATCGCCTCGACCTTGTCGCGGTTCTCGTCGAGCAGGCGACGCGCGAGGTTGTACTGCTGATCGAGCACCCGGCGGATTTCCGCGTCGACCTTCTGCTGCGTCGCCTCGGAAATCGTGCGCGTGAAGCCGCGCCCGAACGGGCTGGCGTCGTTCTCGTCGTCGACGTAGACCATCGGCCCGAGCGCATCGGTCATCCCGAAACGGGCCACCATCGCACGCGCGGTTTGCGTCGCCTTGTTGAAGTCGTCCGAGGCCCCCGTGCTGAGGAGGTCCATGAACAGCTCTTCCGCGACCCGGCCGCCGAACAGGATCGCGAGGCGATCGAGCAGGTAGTCCTTCGAATAGGTCTCGTTGTCATGCTCCGGCAGCTGCCAGGTGACGCCCAGCGCGCGACCGCGCGGGATGATCGTGACCTTGTGCACCGGATCGGCCTTCGGCAGCAGCTTCGCCACCACCGCGTGGCCCGACTCGTGGTACGCGGTGGCCCGCTTCGCTTCCTCGCGGATCACGGCCGACTTGCGCTCCGGACCCATGAAGATCTTGTCCTTCGCATCTTCGAAGTCCTGCATCTCGACGATGCGCTTGCCGCGACGCGCCGCGAACAGCGCGGCTTCGTTCACGAGGTTCGCGAGATCGGCGCCCGAGAAGCCCGGCGTGCCGCGTGCGATGACCGCCGCGTCGACGTCGTTCGAGATCGGCACCTTGCGCAGGTGCACGCGCATGATCTGCTCGCGGCCGCGGATGTCGGGCAGGCCGACATACACCTGGCGGTCGAAACGACCCGGGCGCAGCAGCGCCTTGTCGAGCACGTCGGAACGGTTGGTCGCGGCGATCACGATCACGCCTGAATTCGCCTCGAAGCCGTCCATCTCGACCAGCATCTGGTTCAAGGTCTGCTCGCGCTCGTCGTTGCCGCCGCCCATGCCGGCGCCGCGATGACGGCCGACCGCGTCGATTTCATCGATGAACACGATGCACGGCGCATGCTTCTTCGCCTGCTCGAACATGTCGCGCACACGGGCCGCGCCGACGCCGACGAACATTTCGACGAAATCGGAACCCGAGATGCTGAAGAACGGCACCTTCGCCTCGCCGGCGATCGCGCGGGCGAGCAGCGTCTTGCCAGTGCCCGGCGGGCCGACAAGCAGCACGCCGCGCGGAATCCGGCCGCCGAGCTTCTGGAATTTCTGCGGATCGCGCAGGAAGTCGACCAGTTCGGACACCTCCTCCTTCGCTTCGTCGCAGCCCGCGACGTCGGAGAAATTGACCGCGTTGTTGTTTTCGTCGATCAGACGCGCGCGCGATTTGCCGAACGAGAACGCCCCGCCCTTACCGCCGCCCTGCATCTGCCGCATCATGTAGAACCAGAAACCGATGATCAGGATCGTCGGCCCCAGATAGTAGAGCGCGGAAACGAACGCATTCGGCTCGTCGTCTGCCTTGCCGCTGACTTGCACGCCGTACTTCATCAGGTCGCCGACCATCCAGATGTCGCCGGGCGACACGATCTGGTACTTCTGGCCATCCGCGGGAGTGACGGTGAGGTTACGCCCCTGCACGATGACGTTCTTGACCTTGCCGTTCTTCGCGTCGTCCATGAACTGCGAATACGACACACCTTCCTGGACGCGGGGCTTATCGAACTGCTTGAACACCGTAAACAGCACCAGTGCGATTACCAGCCACACTGCTGCCTTGGAAAACATATTGTTGTTCAAAGCACCACTCCTTCACTCATAGACGAGCGCCTACATATTCCTTGCGGCGCTCTTCAGGCATTCTAATCCAGTCCGCAGGCCCCTGCCATAACGATTCATTACCGCCCTGATAGGCGGAACGCATGGCCGGCAAGGGCCGGGACAGGGCCTGCGGCATCACGCCCCGGTTATCGGGGATGCTTGAGATGCCGACCCAAAATAAACGTCTCGGACGATTTGTCGCGGGAAGCCTTCGGCTTGCGCGGAGCCACCGTCCTGAATTGTTGCTTGAACTTCTCGACAATCTGGCTGTAGCCACTGCCGTGGAAACACTTGACCAGCAGCGCCCCATCCGGCTTCAGATGGTTCTGCGAGAATTCAAGCGCCAGATCGCACACATGCTCGATCCGTGCCGCGTCCGCGATCGCCACCCCGGACAGATTGGGGGCCATGTCTGAAATTACAAGATCGACCTCGCGACCTTCGAGCACCGCCTCCAATTGCGCGAGCACCTCGTCCTCGCGGAAGTCGCCGAGGATGAAGTGCACGTCGGCGATCGGCTCCATCGGCAACATGTCGAGCGCGATGATCGTGCCGTCGATGCCGCCTTCGCGCGCGGCGTCGCGGTGCCTGCCCTGCGCGAGCTTGTTGCGCGCGTACTGGCTCCAGCTGCCCGGCGTGGCGCCGAGGTCGACGATGACCTGACCCGGCCGGATCAGCTTGTCCTGCTCGTCGATTTCCTTGAGCTTGTACGCGGCGCGCGCGCGATAGCCTTCCCGCTGCGCCATCTTGACGTACGGATCGTTGATGTGGTCATGCAACCAGTGCTGGTTAAAGCGATTCTTTGCCATTCGAACGAGAGATTGCTGCCAATTGCTTCGTGAAGCCGCGCTTTTGGCGGATAATACGCGTCTTATTCGCGCGACTCGCGGCCGTTTCGGGCCGAAGTCGCGATTTTACGTGGTTTCGGCGCGCCGCCGGAGAAAAGCCGTGAGGCTGATCGCCCGGCCCGCGCCCTCAGAGTGAAGTCATCCATGCCCGCCCTTTCGCTTTCCCCCGCCGAGCGCTCCGCGCTGCGGTCCCAGGCTCATGCGCTCAAGCCGGTCGTGCTGATCGGCGCCGAAGGCCTGACCGACGCCGTGCTGGCCGAGATCAAGGTCCACCTCGCCGCGCACCAGCTCATCAAGATCCGCGTGTTCGGCGACGAACGCGACGCGCGCATCGCGATCTACGACGAGGTCTGCGATCGATTGAACGCCGCGCCGATCCAGCACATCGGCAAGCTGCTCGTGATCTGGCGCCCCGAGCAGGTGGCGCCCGCGCCGACGCGCGGCCGTCGCGGCGCGCCGAGCGCCCGCGAGATCGCGCTGCAGCGCGGCGAACCGGAACAACCGGGCAAGGGCCGTGCCCCGCGCGTCGTCAAGGTGGTCAAGCAGACGCTCGACAAGCCGCTGCGCAAGCCCAAGGCACAGAAGGTCGTGGTGCGCGGCAACGAGCGCGTGACGGCGGGCGGCAACGTCAAGCGCGCCAAGAAGCGTCAGTCCAGCGCCAAGCGCCCGTTCCAGAACGACAAGTAAGCCGCTCCGGGCTCGCGGGCCCGGCCCTCAGGCCGCGGACCGCCCGCCCTGCGCGGGCAGGATCCACACGAGCCACAGCCCCAGCACGCTCTCGACCAGATAGAACAGGCTCGACACGCCGTGCAGCAGGCCGAAGCGCGCCGCATAGGCCGAATGCGCAAGATCGGTGCCCGCCTCCATCGCGGCGATCCGCAGCGCGCTCATGAACGGCTGCAGCGCGAAATAGCCGACCAGCACGCAGACCAGCATGCCCGCGACGATCCAGCGCACGCGCCGGTACGCAGCCTCGCCGCGCTGCGCGAAGCGGTTCGCGAGCATCAGCAGCAGCACGCCGCTCACGCAGCCGACATAGGCCTCGATCCGGAACAGCTGCGCCGCGACCGAGCCCGCCGTGGTGCGGTCGAGCATCGTGAACAGGACCGGCGCGACCGCATAACCGATCGTCAGCAGGCTGCCCACCCACAGCATCGACACCGCCCGGAACACGCGCGCCGAAACGACGGAGGCTGTCATCTCAGACGTAGCTGACCGAGATGATCTCGTACTCGCGCACGCCGCCCGGCGCCTGCACCGCGGCGACGTCGCCCTCGGTCTTGCCGATCAGCGCGCGTGCGATCGGCGAGCTGACCGAGATCAGGCCGTGGTCGAGATCCGCCTCGTCGTCGCCGACGATCTGGTATTTGACGGTGCTGCCCGACGCCAGGTCTTCCAGCTCGACCGTCGCGGCGAACACCACGCGCCCGTCCGCGTCGACGGCAGTCGGATCGATGACCTGCGCGGCCGACAGCTTCGATTCGATCTCGGCGATGCGGCCCTCGATGAAGCCCTGCTTTTCCTTCGCGGCGTCGTACTCGGCATTCTCGGACAGATCGCCTTGCGCACGCGCCTCGGAAATCGCATTGATGACGGCCGGCCGCTCGACCGACTTGAGACGCTGCAACTCATCGCGCAGCTGCTCCGCGCCACGTTTTGTCAACGGAATGGTGCTCATAAACGACTCAATAGCTAAAAACGGCTATAAAAAAAATCACCGCGATTAAGCGCATTTCCGATCCACCGGAAACGCCGCTTAATCGCGGCACGTGATACTGAACAGGTAACTGAAGGCTTAGTTTAGGCGAGCGTGCAGACCTTGTAAATCATAGACTTCCAGGTCCTTCAGGTAGCGCAGCCCTTCGACCGCCGCGCGCGCGCCCGACATGGTCGTATAGTACGTGACCTTGTGCGCCTGCGCGCTCATGCGGATCGAACGCGAATCGGCGATCGCCGCGCGAGTCTCGTCGACCGTCGTGAACACGAGCGCGATCTCGCCGTTCTTGATCATGTCGACGATGTGCGGACGGCCGTCCTTCACCTTGTTCACCACCTTCACCGGCACGCCGGCGGCGTCGATCGCCGCCGCGGTGCCGCGCGTCGCGACGATCGGATAGCCGAGCGCATGCAGCATGCGCGCGACCTCGACCGCCTTCGGCTTGTCCGCGTCCATCACGGTCAGCAGCACCGTGCCCGACTCCGGCAGGCGCGAACCCGCCGCGAGCTGCGACTTGAACAGCGCCTCGCCGAAGGTCCGGCCGACGCCCATCACCTCGCCCGTCGAACGCATCTCCGGCCCGAGCACCGGATCGACGGTCGGGAACTTGATGAACGGGAACACCGCTTCCTTCACGCTGAAGTACGGCGGCACCACTTCCTTCGTCACGCCCTGCTGCGCGAGCGTCTGGCCCACCATCGCGCGGGCCGCGATCTTCGCGAGCGGCAGGCTGGTCGCCTTCGACACGTACGGCACCGTGCGCGACGCGCGCGGATTCACTTCGAGCACGTAGATGACGTCCTGCTTCGAACCGTCCGCCTGCGGCACCTGCTGGATCGCGAACTGCACGTTCATCAGGCCGACCACGTTCAGCGCCTTCGCCATCGCGCCCGTCTGGCGCTTCAGTTCGTCGACCGTCCCGGCCGACAGCGAGTACGGCGGCAGCGAGCACGCGGAGTCGCCCGAGTGCACGCCCGCCTGCTCGATGTGCTCCATCACGCCGCCGATGAACACGGCGTCACCGTCGCAGATGCAGTCGACGTCGCACTCGATCGCATCGTTCAGGAAGCGGTCGAGCAGCACCGGCGAATCGTTCGACACCTTGACCGCCTCGCGCATGTAGCGCTCGAGGTCGCGCGGCTCGTGGACGATCTCCATCGCGCGGCCGCCCAGCACATACGACGGACGCACCACGAGCGGATAACCGATCTCGTCGGCGAGCTTGAGCGCTTCGTCTTCCGCGCGCGCGGTGCGGTTCGGCGGCTGGCGCAGGCCCAGGTCATGCAGCAGCTTCTGGAAACGCTCGCGGTCTTCCGCCGCGTCGATCATGTCGGGCGAGGTGCCAACGATCGGCACGCCGTGCGCCTCGAGATCGAGCGCGAGCTTGAGCGGCGTCTGGCCGCCGTACTGCACGATCACGCCGAGCGGCTTTTCCTTGTCGACGATCTCGAGCACGTCCTCGAGCGTCAGCGGCTCGAAATACAGGCGGTCCGACGTGTCGTAGTCGGTCGACACGGTTTCCGGATTGCAGTTGACCATGATGGTCTCGTAGCCGTCCTCGCGCATCGCGAGCGCCGCGTGCACGCAGCAGTAGTCGAACTCGATGCCCTGGCCGATCCGGTTCGGGCCGCCGCCCAGCACCATGATCTTCTTGTTGGTGGTCGGCTGCGCCTCGCACTCCTCCTCGTAGGTCGAGTACATGTAGGCGGTCTTGGTCGCGAACTCGGCCGCGCAGGTGTCGACGCGCTTGTACACCGGGCGCACGTTCAGTTCGAGCCGGCGCGCGCGCACGTCGGCCGGGCTCACGCCGAGCAGCTTCGCGAGGCGGCGGTCCGAGAAGCCGCTCTGTTTCAGGAAGTGCAGCTCGGGCTTGGTCAGGCTCGCGAGCGTGCGGCCCGCCAGCGCCCGCTCCTTCAGCACGATCTGTTCGATCTGCGCGAGGAACCACGGGTCGATCCTGGTCTCCGCGAAAATCTGCTCGCGCGACATCCCCGAGCGGAACGCATCGCCGACGTACCAGATCCGGTCCGGACCCGGCTCGCCGATCTCGCGGATGATCTCGTCGCGGCTCACGGTCTTCTCGTCGAGCCCATCGACGCCGACCTCGAGGCCGCGCAGCGCCTTCTGGAACGACTCCTGGAACGTGCGGCCGATCGCCATCACCTCGCCGACCGACTTCATCTGCGTCGTCAGGCGCGAATCGGCCTCGCGGAACTTCTCGAACGCGAAGCGCGGGATCTTCGTCACGACGTAATCGATCGTCGGCTCGAACGAGGCCGGCGTCTGGCCGCCCGTGATCTCGTTCTTCAGTTCGTCGAGCGTGTAGCCGACGGCGAGCTTCGCCGCGACCTTCGCGATCGGGAAGCCGGTCGCCTTCGACGCGAGCGCCGACGAGCGCGACACGCGCGGATTCATCTCGATCACGACCATGCGGCCGTCGTCCGGGTTGATCGCGAACTGCACGTTCGACCCGCCGGTGTCGACGCCGATCTCGCGCAGCACCGCGAGCGAGGCGTTGCGCAGCACCTGGTATTCCTTGTCGGTCAGCGTCTGCGCGGGCGCGACGGTGATCGAATCGCCGGTGTGCACGCCCATCGGATCGAGGTTCTCGATCGAGCAGACGATGATGCAGTTGTCGGCGCGGTCGCGCACGACTTCCATCTCGTATTCCTTCCAGCCGAGCAGCGACTCTTCGATCAGCAGCTCGCGGGTCGGCGAGAGATCGAGGCCGCGCTTGCAGATCTCCTCGAATTCCTCGCGGTTGTAGGCGATGCCGCCGCCCGAGCCGCCCAGCGTGAAGGACGGACGGATCACCGCCGGGTAGCCGCCGCCGCCCGTCGCGACCGCGATCTCGGCCTGCACCTTGAGCGCTTCCTCCATCGAATGCGCGATGCCCGACTTGGCCGAACCGAGGCCGATCTTGGTCATCGCGTCCTTGAACTTCTGGCGGTCTTCCGCCTTGTCGATCGCTTCCGGCGACGCGCCGATCAGCTCGACCTTGTACTTTTCCAGCACGCCGTGGTGATGCAGGTCGAGCGCGCAGTTGAGCGCGGTCTGGCCGCCCATCGTCGGCAGGATCGCGTCCGGGCGCTCCTTCGCGATGATCCGCTCGACCACTTCCCAGGTGATCGGCTCGATGTAGGTGACATCGGCCGTGTTCGGGTCGGTCATGATCGTCGCCGGGTTGCTGTTGACGAGGATGACCTTGTAGCCCTCCTCACGCAACGCCTTGCATGCCTGCGCGCCCGAGTAGTCGAACTCGCACGCCTGGCCGATGATGATCGGGCCGGCGCCGATGATGAGGATGCTGTTGATGTCTGTGCGTTTTGGCATGGCTCTAGGAATCAAAAAATAATCGTTAATGCACGGGTCCGCCGGCCGCGCTCAGCTCATCGTCGCGAGTGCGAGCTTCACGCTGAAGCCGATGAACAGGCCGCCCACGCCGCTGGCCGCGCCGGCCGCGAGCTTGCGGCGGCGGCGGAAATGCGCGGCGAGGCGTGCGCCCGTGAAGATCAGCGTGCTCAGGTACAGGAAGCTCGTGAGCTGCGCGATCGCGCCCAGCACGACGAACGGCAGCACCGGATGCGGGAACGCCGGGTCAACGAACTGGATGAAGAACGAGATGAAGAACAGGATCGCCTTCGGATTCAGGAGACTCACGATCAGGGCCTTGCGGAACGGCCGCTCGCCGTCGACCGCCGGTGCGTTCGCCGCGGCCGCCTCGGCGGCCGCCGGCTGGCGCAGCTTGCGCCACGCGCCGCGCAGCATCGCGATGCCGATGTACAGCAGGTACGCGGCGCCGCCGTACTTGACCACCGAGAACAGCAGCGGATTGGCCTTCAGCAGCGACGCGACGCCCGCCGCGGACAGCACCATCAGCACCGCGTCGCCGACGAACACGCCGCACGCGGCCCGATAGCCCGCCTTCACGCCGCGCTGCGCGGCGAGCGACAGCACGTACATCGAATTGGGGCCGGGCAGCAGGATGATGAACACCACCCCGACCACGTAGGTCCAGAAATCGGTGATGCCGAGGGCGTGTCCGAACATGCGAATCTCCTTGCCGGTCTCAGGCGCTGCGGGCCTTCGCCGCGTCCATCAACGCGGTGAAGCGGTCGAACAGGTAGCCGATGTCGTGCGGCCCGGGCGATGCTTCCGGGTGCCCCTGGAAGCAGAACGCCGGCTTGTCGGTCAGCTCGAAGCCCTGCAGCGTGCCATCGAACAGCGACACGTGCGTCGCGCGCGCATTGGCCGGCAGCGTGTCGGCGTCCACCGCGAAACCGTGGTTCTGCGACGTGATCACGACGCGGCCGTCGCCGAGGTCCTTCACCGGGTGGTTCGCGCCGTGGTGGCCGGTCTTCATCTTGAGGGTCTTGGCGCCGACCGCGAGCCCCATGATCTGGTGGCCCAGGCAGATGCCGAAGGTCGGCACGCCGCGCTCGATGAACTCCTTCGCCGCCGCGATCGCGTAATCGCACGGCTCCGGGTCGCCCGGGCCGTTCGACAGGAAAACGCCGTCCGGATTGAGCGCGAGCGCCTCGGCCGCGCTCGCCTGCGCGGGCAGCACGGTGACGTGGCAGCCGCGTTCGGCCAGCATCCGCAGGATGTTGTACTTGACGCCGAAGTCATACGCGACGACCCGGTAGCGCGGCGCTTCCTGCATGCCGTAGCCGCTGCCGAGACGCCATTCGGTCTGCTTCCATTCGAACGACTTGGTGGTCGACACGACCTTCGCGAGATCCATGCCCGCGAGGCCCGGGAACGAGCGCGCGAGCGCGATCGCCTTCGCCTCGTCATCCGAGCCCGTCAGAATGCAGCCGTTCTGCGCGCCCTTGTCGCGCAGCACGCGGGTCAGCTTGCGGGTGTCGAGCCCGGCGATCGCGACCACGCCTTCGTCGCGCAGGTAGTCGCCGAGCGTGCGCCCCATGCGGAAGTTCGACGCGAGCGCAGGCAGATCGCGCACGATCAGGCCGGCGGCATGGACTTTCGTGGCCTCGACATCCTCGGCGTTGACGCCGACGTTGCCGATGTGCGGATAGGTCAGCGTGACGATCTGGCGCGCGTAGCTGGGATCCGTGAGGATTTCCTGATAGCCGGTGATGGCCGTGTTGAACACGACTTCACCGATCGTGTGGCCGGCCGCGCCGATCGAATAGCCACGAAAGACCGTGCCGTCGGCAAGTGCGAGCAAAGCGGGAGAAAAAGACGGCAACACGGGAGGCTCCTTGGGGAACACCCTTGCTGCCGCCCTATCGATCCTGCCGCGTGCGCCGCCGCGCACAATGGCGCTCGGGCGCTTGCTGGACGCGGCTCGCGGGTGGCGCGCAGCCGACGCGGCGCGCAGGCTGTCGCGGCAGCACCGGCTCAAGCGGCGTGCGGCGGAATGAACGAGAAGATGAAGGTAGGCGCTAGGGTGCGAGGTTGATTAGCACAAACTTTCAAATTATAGCTTGAACCCGCCCTTCCCTTCAATCTCGATCCGCGTGAACCGGCCATCCACGCGCCGCGGATCGATACTCCCCTTTTTGTCCGGCCGGCGGATCAGCCCGCCTGCGCGCCCCGCTTCGCGAGCGCGCGGCTCGGCAGCACGTACCAGATGGCGCTTGCCACCTGCAGCGCGACCAGCACGCTCCATGCGGTCAGGTGCGCGGCCGCAGGGTAATGGCCGTCATGCACCGGCCACTGCGACAGCAGCGCGCCCACGCCCACCTGGAACGCGAAGATCAGCACGAAGATCACGAGCGTGAGCGTGGTGTTCGTGCGGCCGATCAGGTGTGCGGGAAAGTGCTCGGCCATGATCGCGTAACTGAGGATGCCGACTCCGCCGAACACGCCGTAGGCCGCCCACAGCAGCGCGGCGGGCAGCGGCGCGCGCAGCATGATCGCGAGCTGGGTGGCGACGAACAGCGCCATGCCGATCCCGCAGAACGCGTACACCGACACGCCGCGCCGTTCGAGGCTGCGCGCCGCCGCGCCGAAGCCGACGCAGCCCGCCATCATCGCGAGCCCGAGCACCGACACGAGCGCCGCCGCGCCATGCGTGTCGAAGCCCATCACGTCACGCAGGAACGGCCCGACCCACAGCGACTGCATCGCATAGAACACCCCCTGCGTGACGACCGAGAACGACGCGATCTTCCAGAACGCCGCGCTCTGCAGGATGTGCCAGGTGCCCTTGAACTGGCTCGCCACGCTCGCCTGCTGATGGGACGGCGGCGTCTCGGGCGCGAGCGTCCACAGCAGCCCGGCGACCGCGAGCGTCAGCAGGCCGAGCCCGCCGCACACCAGACGCCAACCGGCGAAACCGAGCAGCCAGGTCAGCGGCGAGCCGACCGCGACGCCGCCGAGGCCGCCCACCGCCATCACGAGCCCGTTCACGAGCGGCAGCCGCGCAACCGGGAAATGCTGCGCGAGCGCCTTGAACGCCGCCCCGAGGCACACCGACACGCCCACCCCGATCAGCAGCCGGCCGGCCATCATCACGCCGAGGCTGTGCGCGGCGCCGAACACCCATACGCCCGCGGCCGCGAACAGCAGCATCCCCGCGCTGACGCGGCGCGGACCGTAATGATCGAGCAGCACGCCCGCCGGAATCTGCGCGCCCGCGAAGCCCAGGAAATAAAGGCTCGTCAGCAACCCGAGGTCGGTCGCGGACAAGCCGAGATCGTGCGTGATCAGCGGCGCGAAGCCGAGATTCACGCCGCGGAAAACGTAAGAAATGAAATAACCGATCGCGAACAACGCGAACACGCGAAACTGAACCGAAGACATGCCCCCTACCCCTCTACCGGCCGCCCGACCCGCAGGCGGCGCACCAACAAAAACGCCGCCACGAAAGTGACGGCGCATCGGTGCGGATGATAGTCGATCGGCCGGCGCACGGACGAATGCCCCCGCGCCCGGTGCGACCGTTTCGCACTACTTCTTCTTTGTCTTGTTGCTCGCGGTCTTGGTCGAGTGGGCGGGCGCGGCCTTGCCGGCGGCGCGCGCGGGCGCCTTCGCGGCCGGCGCGGCCGACTTGCGACCGCGCACCGCCTTGCCGCCCGTATGCAGGCTCGCCTTCTCGATACGGCCGCCCGCCACCGCGGTTGCGATCCGCTCGGGGCCCGGCTCGGCCGGCACCGCGCGCCCGACCGGCACGTGCAGCACCATCGTCTGGCCCGGCATCACGATCGCGCGGTGCGTGCGGTTCCACGCGCGCAACTGCGCGACCGACACGCCGTAGCGGCCCGCGAGCGCTTCCATCGACTGCTTGCGACGCACGCGGATCAGCATCTTGCGCGTATCCGGCACGTCGGGCTCCATCGCCAGCGCGCCGTTCTCGGCGACGTCGGCGCTGATGTCCTCGTCGTCGTCGTCGCTGCGCGGCACGACGATCGTCGAGCCCGGCTTCAGGCGCATGCCGGCCGGAATCCGGTTCACCGACATCAGCGTGTCGGCGTCGACGCCGATCTTCTCGGCGATCGCGGCCGGGCGCGCACGCTCGGTCACGGTATAGGTGGTCCACGACGACAGCGCGCCGTCATAGCCCTTCAGGTTCTTCTCGAACGCGGCCGCGTTGTCGAACGGCAGCAGGATCTGCGGCACGGTCGCACCGAGGATCACCGGCTTCGAGAACGACGGATTGAGCGATTTGAACTCGTCGAGCGTCAGGTTCGCGAGCTTCGCGGCCACCTTCACGTCGATGTCGCGCGCGGTGGTCACGGTGACGAAGTACGGGTGGTTCGGGATGTCCGGCAGCGCCAGCCCGTATTGCTGAGGATTCGCGATGATGTTCTTCACCGCCTGCAGCTTCGGCACGTAGTTGCGTGTCTCGTTCGGCATCCGCAGGCTCTGGTAGTCGGTCGGCAGGCCGGCCGCCTGGTTGCGCGCGATCGCCCGCTGCACGTTGCCCTCGCCCCAGTTGTACGCGGCCAGCGCGAGATACCAGTCGCCGAACATGTCATGCAGGCGCGACAGGTAGTCGAGCGCGGCGCTCGTCGACGCGAGCACGTCGCGCCGCTCGTCCTGCCACATGTTCTGCTTCAGGTTGTAGGTGCGCCCGGTGCCCGGGATGAACTGCCACATCCCCGCCGCCTTCGCGACCGACAGCGCCTGCGGGTTGTACGCCGATTCGATGAACGGCAGCAGCGCAAGCTCGGTCGGCATGTGCCGCGCCTCCAGCTCCTCGACGATGTGGTACAGGTATTTCTGCGACCGCTCGGTCATCCGCTGCACGTAGTCGGGACGCTGCGTGTACCAGGTGGTCTGCATGTCGACCAGATCGGTCTGCAGGTCCGGCATCTGGAAACCGCGGCGGATCCGCGCCCACAGATCGGTGTCGGCGGTCGTCAGGTCGACGACGGACTGCTTGTCGACGTCGACGGTCTCCTTGGCGGTCGCGGACTTGCGGAGGAAATTCGAGGCGGCTTGCGGATCGGAAGCGGCGGCGGGACTTTGGGCCGTGGGCCCCGGGCTCGCGCACGCGGCGAGCATGAGGACCAGGAGCGCACTGAGGATAAATCGCATGAAAAAATCTCGGCTTCCAACGGCTGGAAATTGCAGGCGATAGTACGGAAGTGCGCCGTTCACGTCAATAAAAACGCCGAAAAACCCAATAAATCCTGTATTTGGGGCCGATTCTGGAGATTCGGGATGAGCTTCGGCCCGCCCGCCCCCGTTCATCGGAATCGGTTCTTCCACGCCCGCATCAGCGTGAAAGCCGCCAATCGATCCGGCACTGTTTCATGCAATTCCGCTTCGAGCGCGGCGCGGATCGCCGGGCTGTCGGCGCGCAGGAACGGATTCACCGCCCGCTCGTGCGCGATCGTCGTCGGCAGCGTCGGCACGCCGCGCGCGCGGCGCGCCTGCGCGTCGTCGCGCCAGGCGGCGAGCGCGGCGTTGTCCGGCTCGCAGGCGAGCGCGAAGCGGATGTTCGACAGCGTATATTCGTGCGCGCAGTGCACCTCGGTCGCGCCGGGCAGCGCGGCGAGCGCATCGAGCGACGCGAGCATCTGCGCGGGCGTGCCCTCGAACAGTCGGCCGCAGCCGCACGAGAACAAGGTGTCGCCGCAGAACACGTGCGGCGTGCCTACGTGCGGCGTGCGGCGCGCATCGTCCGCGCGCTGGTAGTACGCCACGTGGCCGCTCGTGTGGCCCGGCACGTCGAGCACCTCGAGGTGCAGCGCGGGCGCCTCGATGCGTACCGCGTCGCCGCCCGCGACGCGCTGCGTGAGATGCGCGATCGCCTCGCCGGCCGGGCCGTAGACGGCCAGCGGCAAGTCGTCCGGCTGGCTCGCGAGCAGATCGGCGACGCCGCCGACATGGTCGGCATGGTGGTGCGTGAGTAAAATAGCGGTCAGCCGCCAGCCCCGCTCGCCGAGACAGCGGCGAACCGGGCCGGCTTCGCCCGGATCGACGGCGACCGCGTTGCGGCCGTCCGACACGAGCCAGATGTAGTTGTCCTCGAATGCCGGCACCGGCACGTATTCCAGCTCGTTCATGGGGCGCGCAACCATTGATATGTCTGACCGTCCAATTATAGACTGGCCCGCCTGGACCGCATCCCCGCCGGGCCGCTACGTGCTCGACTGGGAACAGGCGCAGCTCGACCGCATCGTCTCCGACGTGTTCGGCTTCCACGCGCTCCAGCTCGGCCTGCCGCAGCTCGACGCCCTGCGCGAGAACCGCATGCCGGGGCGCGCGCTCGTGCTCGACCCGGCGAGCGGCGCGAGCGCGCCGTTCCACCCGCCCTGGGCGCGCGAGGCGCACGGCGCCACGCACGCGCCGGCGGGACGCAGCACGGTGTGGAGCGACCTGCTCGACCTGCCGTTCGAATCGCAGAGCGTCGACCTGATCGTGATGCCGCACACGCTCGAATTCACCGCGGATCCGCACCGCCTGCTGCGCGAGGCGGAGCGCGTGCTGATGCCGGAAGGCCAGCTCGTGATCACCGGCTTCAATTCGCTGAGCCTGTGGGGCGCGCGCCAGTCGTTCGGCCGCATGGCGAACCGGCCGTTCGTGCCGGCCACCTGCGACCAGATCGCGTTCATCCGGCTCAAGGACTGGATCAAGCTGCTCGGCTTCGACCTCGAACGCGGCCGCTTCGGCTGCTACCGGCCGCCCCTCGCCACCGACCAGTGGCTCGCCCGCTACGCCTTCATGGAAGCCGCGGGCGACCGCTGGTGGCCGATCTTCGGCGCGGTCTACATGGTGACCGCGATCAAGCGCGTGCGCGGCATGCGCCTCGTCGGCCCGCTCAGGGTCAAGAAACCCGTGCTCGCCGCCGGCCTGTCGCCCGCGGCAAGCCCCACCACCCATCAAGAACATTCATGACCCAGCAAATCATCGACATTTACACCGACGGCGCCTGCAAGGGCAATCCCGGCCCTGGCGGCTGGGGTGCGCTGCTGCGCTACGGCGACCAGGAAAAGGAACTGTTCGGCGGCGAGCCCAACACCACCAACAACCGGATGGAACTGATGGGCGTGATCGCCGCGCTCGAGGCGCTCAAGCGCCCGTGCAAGCTGGTCGTCCACACCGATTCGCAGTATGTGCAGAAAGGCATCAGCGAATGGATCCACGGCTGGAAGAAGAAAGGCTGGGTGACGGCCGCGAAGGCGCCCGTCAAGAACGCCGACCTCTGGAAGCGCCTCGACGCGCTCGTCGCGCAGCACGAGGTCGAATGGCGCTGGGTCAAGGGCCACGCCGGCCACCCGGAGAACGAGCGCGCCGACGCGCTCGCGAACCAGGGCGTCGCGTCGCTCGCCCAGGCCTGACCCGCCGCACCCACCCGTTTCGTTTCTCCGCCCCACCCGACTCACGTTTCACCGACATGCGCCAGATTATTCTCGACACCGAAACCACCGGCCTCAACGCCCGCACCGGCGACCGCATCATCGAAATCGGCTGCGTCGAACTGTTGAACCGGCGCCTCACCGGCAACAACCTGCACTTCTACGTGAACCCGGAGCGCGACAGCGATCCCGGCGCGCTCGCGGTGCACGGGCTCACGACCGAATTCCTGCGCGACAAGCCGAAGTTCGCCGAGATCGCGAACGCGTTGCGCGACTTCGTGCAAGGCGCCGAGCTGATCATCCACAACGCGCCCTTCGATCTGGGCTTCCTCGACGCCGAGTTCTCGCTGCTCGGCCTGCCCGCGTTCACCGCGCATTGCGGCGGCGTGATCGACACGCTCGTGCAGGCCAAGTCGATGTTCCCCGGCAAGCGCAACTCGCTCGACGCGCTGTGCGACCGCTTCGACATCAGCAACGCGCACCGCACGCTGCACGGCGCGCTGCTCGACTCGGAACTGCTCGCCGAGGTGTATCTCGCGATGACGCGCGGCCAGGAAAGCCTCGTGATCGACATGCTCGGCGACGGCGGCCCGGGCGACGCCGCGGGCGACACGCCGCGCGTCACGTTCAGCACCCTCGACCTGCCCGTGCTCGCCGCGAGCGCGGACGAGCAGGCCGCGCATCAGGCCCAGCTCGACGATCTCGACAAGTCGGTCAAGGGCACCTGCGTCTGGCGGCAGTGAGGCCGCCGCGGCCGCGCGGGCCGCGCTAGACGCGCGGCTGCAGCGCGATCACCGCCATCCCGGCGAGCGCGAGCACCGCGCCCGCCGCATCCCAGCGCGACAGCGGCACGCCGTCCACCACCCGCAGCCACAGCAGCGCAACCGCGATATAGACGCCGCCGTACGCAGCGTAAGTGCGGCCGGCCGCCGCCGGATGCAGCGTCAGCAGCCACGCGAACAGCGCGAGCGACAGCGCGGCCGGCGCCAGCAGCCATGCCGACCGCCCCGACTTCAGCACGAGCCAGGGCAGGTAGCAGCCGACGATCTCGGCAAGCGCGGTGACGGCGAACAACGCGGCGATTTTGAGCAGGGCAATCATGGGCGGGCAGCGGCCGGTAAGCGGTGAAAAAGGCCGCGCACCGGCGGCGAATCCAGCCCGCGATTATGCCGCCGGATCCCCGCCGGATCAGGGCTTCCCGCCCAATTTGCACGATCATCCGTCATCGTGCTACCATGTCACCTGTTTCAACATTCAATTTCCGTCATTTATTTCGGTCGCCGCGCCGCCCGGGCTATCCCGCTCCGGTCGCTCCGTCCGACATATCGAGCACAAGCGCGCCCCTCGGGTCGCCCGCTTCGTTTCAACGCCCTTCGTGGGCATCGCCGGTCGCGCCCCGCGCCACACCGGCTTGCCGCCTGTTCCGCACGGCGGCAGCGTCATTCTCGAGTGCTTTTTCGCGACGGCCCGGCGCCCGCGAGGTTTCGACCTTTTTCTGGATTAAACGCTTAACGGCGTGATCCGCGCACCCCGGCCCCCGCTCGCGAAACCGCACTTTCGGCAAACCGTGGCGAACCGCGCCCGCCTCACCGCGCGCTTCGACCGCAGTCACAGGAGCTTTCAACCTTGACCGCTACACACGCCAGCCCGTCAGCTGCCTCTTCATCCTCCGCGAACGGCGACGCGCCGCTCGCCGTCGACGACATCACCGTCGTCGACCAAAGCCTTCTCAAGCGCTCCGTCAGCGCCATGGCCATCGGCAACGCGATGGAATGGTTCGACTTCGGCGTCTACAGCTACATCGCCGTCACGCTCGGCCAGGTGTTCTTCCCGTCCAGCAGCCCCTCCGCGCAGCTGCTCGCGACCTTCGGCACGTTCGCCGCCGCCTTCCTCGTGCGCCCGCTCGGCGGCATGGTGTTCGGCCCGCTCGGCGACCGCATCGGCCGCCAGCGCGTCCTCGCGATGACCATGATCATGATGGCCCTCGGCACCTTCGCGATCGGCCTGATCCCGAGCTACGCGTCGATCGGCATCATGGCGCCCGTGCTGCTGCTCGTCGCCCGCCTCGTGCAGGGCTTCTCGACGGGCGGCGAGTACGGCGGCGCCGCGACCTTCATCGCCGAATTCTCGACCGACAAGCGCCGCGGCTTCATGGGCAGCTTCCTCGAGTTCGGCACGCTGATCGGCTACGTGATGGGCGCAGGCGTGGTCGCGCTGCTGACCGCCGCGCTGTCGCACGACGCGCTGCTGTCGTGGGGCTGGCGCGTGCCGTTCCTGATCGCCGGCCCGCTCGGCCTGATCGGGCTCTACATCCGCATGAAGCTCGAGGAGACGCCCGCGTTCAAGCGCCAGGCAGAAGCCCGCGAGGCCCAGGACAAGGCGCTGCCCAAGACCCGCTTCCGCGAGACGCTGCTGCGCAACTGGCGCGCGCTGCTGCTGTGCGTCGGCCTCGTGCTGATCTTCAACGTGACCGACTACATGGCGTTGTCGTACCTGCCGAGCTATCTGTCGTCGACGCTGCATTTCAACGAGACGCACGGCCTCGTGCTGGTGCTGATCGTGATGGTGCTGATGATGCCGATGACGCTCGCCGCCGGCCGCCTGTCCGACCGCGTCGGCCGCAAGCCCGTCATGCTGGCCGGCTGCCTCGGCCTCCTCGCGCTGTCGATCCCGGCGCTCATGCTGATCCT
The DNA here is from genome assembly GCF_058803765.1 of Burkholderia sp. GW821-FHT14F03. Lineage (NCBI taxonomy): Bacteria > Pseudomonadati > Pseudomonadota > Betaproteobacteria > Burkholderiales > Burkholderiaceae > Burkholderia > Burkholderia sp. GW821-FHT14F03. The sequence continues at coordinate 7,839 of NZ_JBXAPG010000034.1, read as the reverse complement.
CACGGGCGACATGCTGTCGGTGTTCGGCGGCCTCCTGATCATCGGCGCGCTGCTGTCGTGCTTCACCGGCGTGATGCCGTCCGCGCTGCCCGCGCTGTTCCCGACCGAAATCCGCTACGGCGCGCTCGCGATCGGCTTCAACCTGTCGGTGTCGCTGTTCGGCGGCACCACGCCGCTTGTCACAGCGTGGCTCGTGGACAGCACCGGCAACCTGATGATGCCCGCCTACTATCTGATGGGCGCGGCCGTGATCGGCGTGATCTCGGTGCTGGCGCTGCCCGAGACCGCCCGCCAGCCGCTCATGGGTTCGCCGCCCGCCGTGGCGTCGCGACGCGAGGCGCATGCGCTCGTGCGCGCGCTCAACGACGACGCGACCGACGACCGCGCGTACGCGCACGTGTCCACCGCCCGCGCCTGACGCCCGCCTGCCCGCTCATGAAAAAACCCCACGCCGTGAACGGCGTGGGGTTTTTGTTTGCGCGGGCGACCTGTATGCCGGCCGGCGTCGATTCAATGCGCTGCGTTCGGGCAATGCAGCCCCGAGACCAGCGAACGCGAACGCTCGACCGCGACCCGCGCGCCCTTGGCCGCGACCGCGAAGCCCACCTGACCCAGGTTGAAATCGTGCGTGACCATCAGTTGCATCAGGGACACCATCGGCAACACCACGGACGGGTGGTAAAGGCGGGCTTCGATCAAGGTCTTCATGGCGGGCTCCAGCGGACAGCGGCGTGACGTTGGAGTGAATTCTAAGAATCCGCGCGCGCGGGATAAACCACGCGCGCATGAAGTCACTTGTCGGGGCAGCCGAACAATCCGTGGCCGTCGTGCGAAGGCCCGCCCAAGGACGCCCGGCGCCCGGATGCCCGGCGCCCGGATACTCAGTCGAGCGGGCTCTCCACGAACGCCGGCAGAGCTTCCGCACGCGCCGAGAACGCAGCCAGCGCCGGATATCGGGCTGGATCGAAGCGCGCGAGATCCGGGAAATGCGCCGCGACGTACTGCGTGAAGCGCCACGCCACCGCCACCGTCACGTCCGCCTGCAGGATGCGCTCGCCGATCAGCCAGCCCGGGCGGCCCGAGACGCGCGTCTCCAGTTCGCCGTAAGCCGCCTCGACCTGGCCCAGCACCCGATCGAGCCAGGGTTGATGCTGTTTCTCGCCCGGCCGCTGGCTGTGCTCGTAGACCACCTGGACCGTCTTTTCCGCCGCGGCGAGCGCCAGGCCCGTCAGCTCGAGCGCGCGCACCCGCAGCGCCAGTTCCTCCGGCATCAGGCGCCGCTCCGGCGCGACCAGCCGATCGAAATAGTCGACGATCAGCGACGAGTCCAGCAGCATCGCGCCGTCATCGAGCAGCAGGGTCGGCGCCTTCACGACCGGGCTCAGCGCCTTATATTCATCAATCTGACGAAACACCGACACCGACCGGTGCTCGAAAGGCAACGCCAGCAACTTCGCCGAGATCGCGGCGCGGCGCACGTAGGGTGAATCCAGCATGCCAATCAGCTTCATCGCTCAAGTCTCCGTCTGTCAGGAATGCGCCCACTGTAGCAGCCTCCTTCCTTACAGCGAAACGTAACAATCACGGCATTCATCTCGCCGACACCCGCTGTCACGCATTCGTTATTGTTTCCGTCAGGTCAACGCAAAGTCAGCGTATTTTTTCCGGCGAAATGATTTTCCAATCAAATTAAACACCGTGCAAATTTCTATCGATTTCATACTAGACACCCGAGTATCTTGAAACTAACATGGGCTCGCCTGTCGTAACGAAGTCCGCAGCAAGCATTTCAACCACACGCAGCGCTCATCCGATAAGGAATCCACATCATGTCCAATCCATTTGATGACAAGGATGGTACGTTTATCGTGATCGTCAATAAGGAGGGCCAACATTCGCTATGGCCTGAATTCATTGAGACGCCTGCTGGCTGGAATCATGCTTTCGGACCGCAGGCGCGCCATGCGTGCCTCGAATTCGTCGATCAAAACTGGACCGACATGCGGCCGCGCTCGCTCATCGAAGCCGAGACAGCATCCGCACTCTAAGCCCTGTCGCCTACGCCGGAATGCATGAATCCGCTGTCATGCAATTCTCATCCGAGCGACATATCGCTTAAATATATCGTTTCGATATAAGCATTTACTTTTAATTGCGATCCCGCAAAACGGGATCAGTCCCGGCCGGTAAACCCCTGCCGGTCGGTCAGTGCGCGCGTTCAATTCAATGACATCCATTGCCTTGAATGCGCGCACTCTTTCGACGCGCCCGCCGCGCTGCGCCGCCTCATGGCCGGCCGCATCCGGCCCGATGCGCCGGACCACGCGCGAACACCGGTTTATGCAGCACTCGGAGAATCTATGACGCACCTGCATTGCGATGCACGGCGACCGAAGCGATCCACCGAACCTCAGTGCTGGAGGCGCTGCGCGCCATCGCCGCACTAACAACAGCAGGCCGGCCCGCGCGGAAGCCGCTGCACGGCATGCCATGCGCAGCCCATCGCGACACCGCAGCAGGTCGTCGCACCTGACGCATTCCCGGGACGAAGCGCCCCCGCGACGCTCGGTCGGCCGCCTCGCCCCGCCCCCACCCGTTCCAGTCAACCGATTGCCGTATCGCACTGCAGCGCCCCTTCCGGCGCCGCACGCACGCGCCACCACCGTATTCCATTTCCGGGAGCAGTTTCATGAGCCACGAGACATTCCTGCCGCTGTCGGCCCCGCAACTCGAAATGTGGTTCGCCCAGGAGCTTGACCCGGACAACCCGCATTACGACAGCCCGTGCTATGTCGATATCCGCGGCCCCATCGATGCGCTCCGCTTCGAAACTGCGTTACGGCACTGCGTCGACCAGGTCGACGCGCTGCACCTGCGCTTCGTGCGCGACGTGGACGGCCCGCGCCAGTATTTCGAGCACCCGGACCTGCCGTACGCGTTCGTCGACGTGTCCGCCGCGCCGGACCCGTTCGCGACGGCCCACGAACGCATGGCGGCCGCCTGCGCGCGCCCGCTCGACCTGCTCGCGGGCCCCGCCTTCGAGCATGTGCTGTTCCGGCTCGCGGCGGACCACTACGTCTGGTTCCACCGCTATCACCACGTTCTCGTGGACGGTCTGGGTCTCGCGCGGCTGACCGAACAAGTCGCGGCGCACTATAACGCGCGCGACGCGCAGGCCCCCGATACGCCCCCGCCGCTCGCCTCGCTGCTCGATGAAGATCGCCACTACCGCGAATCCGCGCGGCTCGCGCGCGATGCGGACTATTGGCGCGATTACCTCGCGCAGGCCGGAGACGCACTCACCGCAAGCGGGCCGCCCTCCGAATCCAGCGAGTTTCACCGCCGCCGCGTGACCGTGTCGCCCGAACTCGCCGAGCGAATCCTGGCCGCGGAACGTTCAACCGGCGTGAGCTGGACCCGGCTCGTCACCGCGGCGATCATCGGCTACTTCCACAAGGCCGCGAACGTGGCCGACATGTTGTTCGATTTCGCGCTCTTCGGGCGGGACCGGGCGACGTCATCGGTGGTAGGCATGACCTCGAACGTCGTGCCGCTGCACAGCGCGCTGGGCCACGGCACGACGCTGCATGATCTCGCCCGCACGCTCGGCGGCCATATCTCCCGGCACTTGGCGCACCAGCATTTCCGCGGCAAAGACCTGCATCTCGCGAACAGGCTCGCCAAGACTTTCGGTCCGCGCGTCAACATCATGCCGTTTTTCGACACGGTCCGGTTTGACGGCGCGCCCGGCCATATCAACCTGTTCTCGACCGGGCCGGTACCCGATCGAGCCATCACGTTCTATGGCCGCCTTGGCCACGCCGCCTGCGTGATCAACTTCGAGGGGAACGTCGAATACTTCGACAGCGATGAACTCGGCGCGCAACATGCGCGGCTGATGCGCTTCATCGACGCCGCGATGGCCGATCCGAACGCGCCGCTCGCGCAGATCGACATGCTGTCCGACGGCGAGCGGGACCGCGTCGTGCGGGAGTGGAATGACACGGCTCACGATCTGCCCGGCACGACGCTTCACGTACTGGTCGAGCAGCAAGCGGAGAAGTCCGCTGATGCCGTGGCAGCCGTATTCGAGAATCAGTCGCTCAGCTATCGGCAACTCAACGCGCGCGCCAATCAGTTGGCGCGCATGCTCGTTGCCTCGGGGATCGGGCCGGAATCCGTCGTCGCCGTCGCCATTCCGCGTTCGCTCGATCTCATCGTCTCGCTGCTCGCCGTCGTCAAGGCCGGGGCGGCCTATCTGCCGCTCGATACCGACTATCCCGCCGAACGCCTCGCCTTCATGCTTCGCGACGCCAAGCCCGCCGCGCTCATCTCGCGCGGCGACGTGCTCGCCCGGCTGCCCGAAACCGGATCGATTCCTGTCTTGCAGATCGATGGAGACGCCCTTCTCGCGCAGTTGGACACGCAGCCCGACCATAACCTCGACAATCGGACTCGCGTCGCGCCGCTTTCGGTGCTGCATCCGGCCTATGTAATCTATACCTCGGGGTCGACAGGCACTCCCAAGGGCGCTGCCAACACCCATGCCGGGATCGTCAACCGGCTGCTCTGGATGCAGCATGCCTATCAACTCCAGAGCGATGACGCGGTACTTCAGAAAACACCTTCCAGCTTCGACGTTTCCGTCTGGGAATTCTTCTGGCCGCTGATCGCCGGTGCCCGCATCGTCTTTGCTCGTCCTGATGGACATCGCGATCCCGCCTATCTCGCTACGCTCATTCAGCAGCAACGCATCACCACCGCGCACTTCGTGCCCTCCATGCTCGAAGCCTTCCTGCTTGAGCCTGACGCCGCTCAATGCGGAAACACGCTGCGCCGTATCGTCTGCAGCGGTGAAGCCCTCTCCACCGATCTCGCCAAGCGCGCTCATGCCACTCTCGGCACGCCGCTGCACAACCTTTACGGCCCGACCGAGGCCGCCGTCGACGTCTCCTACTGGGCTTATCGTTCCGACGAGGTGATTGGCAACGCCGCCCCCATCGGCGCACCGATCTGGAATCTCCAGCTTTACATCCTCGATGAGGCGCTGCGTCCCGTGCCGCCGGGTGTGCCCGGCGAGTTGTACCTCGCCGGCGCGGGCCTCGCCCGTGGCTATCTGAACCGCTTCTCGCTCACCTCCGAGCGTTTCGTTGCGAACCCGTTCACCCCGGGCGAACGCATGTATCGTTCCGGCGATCTCGCACGCTGGCGGCATGACGGTCAGATCGAATACCTCGGCCGGACCGACCATCAGGTCAAGATCCGCGGCTTCCGCATCGAACTCGGTGAAATCGAAGCGCGCCTCGTCGACCATGAGGCCGTGCGCGAAGCTGTGGTCGTCGCTGCGGGTTCCGATGCGGACAAACGTCTGGTCGCCTATGTCGTCGCACCTGCCCAAGCGTTCTCGGATGAACATGCGTCCGAACACGACGCGGCTCAAGCAATGATGAGCGCACTGCGCGCACACCTCGCCGAACGTCTGCCCGAGCACATGGTGCCCGCAGCGTTCATCCGCCTCGATGCGTTCCCGCTCACCCCCAACGGCAAGCTCGATCGCAAGGCACTCCCTGCTCCCGACCAGGATGCCTTCGTCCGACAGGGCTACGAGGCACCGCAAAGCGAAGTCGAAACTTTCCTTGCCGACATCTGGAGCGAACTCCTCGGTATCGACAAGGTCAGCCGCCACGACAGCTTCTTCGCTCTTGGCGGTCACTCGCTCCTCGCCGTCAAGCTGATCGAGCGCATGCGACAGCACGGCCTCAGCCTGTCGATCCGCGATCTGTTCCGCGCCCCAACCCTCGTCGCGCTCGCCCAGACCCTCGGCCAGCACCGCGAGATCGAAGTCCCGGCCAACCGCATCACCGCCGGCATCACCGCGATCACCCCGGACCTGCTGCCCCTCATCGACCTCACCCAGGCCGACATCGACCGCATCGTCGCCCAGGTTCCCGGCGGCATCGCCAACATCCAGGACATTTACGCCCTTTCCCCGCTGCAAGACGGCATCCTGTTCCACCATCTGCTCGCCTCGGAAGGCGACCCGTACCTGATCCTGATTCAACACGCGTTCGACAACCGCACGTTGCTAGATCGCTATCTCGGCGCGGTCCAGCACGTCGTCGACCGGCATGACATCCTGCGCACCGCGTTCGTCTGGGAAGGGCTTTCCACGCCGGCGCAGGTGGTCTGGCGGCATGCCGAACTGTCGATCCAGGAACTGAGCCTCGATCCCGCCGACGGCCCAATCCCCGCGCAGCTCGCCGCGCGCTTCGATCCGCGCTGCCATCGCATCAACCTGGGCGAAGCGCCGCTGCTGCGCTTCGCGATCGCCCAGGATGCCGACGGCCGTTGGATCCTCCAACAGCAACTCCATCACCTGATCGGCGACCACTCCACATCCGAACTCCTCAACCGCGAGGTATGGGACCGGCTGGAGCGGCCCGACCACGTTCCGCCGCAAGCACAGCCGTTCCGTCATCTGATCGCCCAGGCGCGCTCCGGCCTCCGCGACGACGATCACGCACGCTTCTTCCAGACAATGCTCGCCGAGATCGACGAGCCGACGCTGCCGTTCGGCCTTTCCGAGGTGCTGAACGACGGACCTGAGATCGGCGAAGCAAGGACGACCCTGCCGCAGGCGGTGAGCGATCGTCTGCGCGCGCAGGCCAAACGGCTCGGCGTCAGCCTCGCGAGCCTGTGTCATCTCGCCTGGGCCCAGGTCCTCGCCCGCACGAGCGGCCAACAGCAGGTCGTGTTCGGAACGGTGCTGTTCGGGCGCATGCAGGCCGGCGGTGGCGATCAGGCAATGGGCATTTTCATCAATACCCTGCCGATCCGCATCGATCTCGACAATGCGCCGGTCGAAGCCAGCGTCCGCCTGACCCACACCCGGCTCGCCGATCTGCTCGCGCACGAGCATGCATCGCTCGCGCTCGCCCAGCAGTGCAGCAGCGTACCGGCCGGATCGCCGCTCTTCAGCGCGCTGCTCAACTATCGGCACCACGCGGCAGCGGCGCAGGACAGCGCGACGCTGCAAGGCGTCGAGCATATCCACACCATCGAGCGCACCAACTATCCCGTCACGCTCTCGATCGACGATCACGGCCACGCGTTGAGCCTGTTCGCCCAGGTCAGTCAGCCGGTCGAGGCCGCGCGCGTCTGTCGGTACATGGCGCAGGCGCTGGAAAGCCTCGTCGATGCGCTCGATGCACCAGCGGTCCAGCCTGTGAGGCTGCTGGACGTGCTGCCGGAGGACGAGCGGCAACTGGTCGTGCGGAAGTGGAACGAGACCCGGCAGCCGGTGCCGGAAACGACGCTGTGCGCACTGGTCGAACAACAGGTCGAGCGTTCGCCCGATGCCGTGGCGGCCGGGTTTGAAGCCCAGTCGCTCAGCTATCGGCAACTCAACGCACGCGCCAATCAGCTCGCCCGCGTGCTGGTCGCGGCAGGCATCGGGCCCGAGGCCATCGTGGCCGTGGCGATTCCGCGTTCGCTCGATCTCATCGTCTCGCTGCTCGCCGTCGTCAAGGCCGGGGCGGCTTATCTGCCGCTCGATACCGACTATCCGGTCGAACGTCTCGCCTTCATGCTCGGCGACGCCAAGCCCGCCGCTTTACTCTCGCGCAGCGACGTCGCGCGCAAGCTGCCGGATGCCGGGGCCGCTCCAGTCATGCTGCTCGACGACGTGGAATGGCTGGCTCATCTGCGTAGCCAATCCGACCGGAATCTGGATGACGGGGATCGGAGTGCGCCGCTTTCGGTGCTGCATCCCGCCTATGTGATCTATACCTCGGGGTCGACAGGGACTCCCAAGGGCGCTGCCAATACCCATGCCGGGAT
>NZ_JBXAPG010000033.1:0-90232 GCF_058803765.1 Burkholderia sp. GW821-FHT14F03 | reverse complement strand
CAAAATCCATACTCCAAGCGTCGTTTGGCCTGACCGGAACGATCTTCGCCACGCGCGTCACCACCATCTTTCGTCGCTTCGGCAATTTCGAGCGCAACTGCAACTGCTCTTCGCAATACAACCGGTACGCCTGATTCCGACCCAACTGCCAGCCTTCCCGGCGCAGCAGTACATGGACGCGTCGATACCCGTAGCGCACACGCGTATAGGCGATCTCGCGCATACGTGAGCGCAGTTCTGGGCGAGGGTCCTTGATGCTTTTGTAGTACTGAACGCTGCGCGGTTGCTTCACGAGCCGACAGGCCCGCCTCATCGTCAATCCGTAGTGGCTCACCACGTAATCCACCACGTCTCGTCTCAGCGCGGGCCGGGCCACTTTTTTGCAGCTACGTCTTGCAAGATGGCCTTGTCCAAGCTCAATTCGGCGACCAGCTTCTTCAGCCGCGCATTCTCGTCCTGCAACTGCTTGAGTTCGCGTACCTGATCAGACTGCATCCCGGCGTATTGCTTCTTCCACCGATAGAACGTCTGTTCCGAAATACCGACCTGCCGGATCACATCGGCCACCGGCATCCCCAGTTCGGCTTGCTTCAGCACTGCCACAATCTGTTCGATCGAAAAGCGTTTCCGTTTCATGACAAACGACCTCCTGGTTCAGGGTCAAGTTTGCCGCAAAACTCGCACTCGGATTGGTCCAGAATTCCTAAAGCGGATCAGGGCAAGCCGTTGGGGCGCTCGACGCTGCGATTCAGGTTTGATCGGGCACGCGGCGCGACTGGCATTCCAAAAAGCGAATTTCAGTTTCGCGATCTGCGGGCGAAAGCTGGCACCGACAAGGAGAGTGCTAGCGACATAAGGGGAGCGCATTCATTACTTGGTCATGGAAGTGTATCGATGACGGAACATTACGTACGTAGGCGCGGGGCGAAGATCACCCCGACCCGTTAGAGAATTGCCGACTCATTGTGAAGCCGGTGGCGCCTCGTCACTCCACTCGATAGGCGGCAAGTTCTCCGGACGGTATTTAATCCCGTCATGGTGATGATCTTGCAAGCGATCTTTATGTCGGACGACCTGCCGGTCAAGCTTATCGATTAACAAGTCAATAGCGGCGTATAGATCACTATCAGCGCTCTCAACAAAAATATCGCGCCCCTTAACATGGAGATTGATTTCGGCTCTTTGATTGGATTGCTTATGGTTATCGACTGAGAGCAACACGCTGGCGTCGATAACTTGTTCGAAATGCCGCAAGACTCTTTCAAGCTTTGTAGTCACGTATTCGCGCAATGCAGGCGTAACGTCGAGATGATGTCCACTTATCTTGAAGTTCATAAACACTCCACAAGGCTGAGAGTCCAAGCGGCGTCCCGGCGTTCGAGCGCCGCCGATGCATAGTCGCGTCCGAATCACCGAATCTTAGCGCGACTGTCACACACGATACACCTAGATGCCAACGTTGTGGGCGCCCTTACGATCGATCGGCCTTGGTGCCCTCTGACTTTTTAGGTACCATACGTCAACTATATGCACCTATATGTATACAATGAAAGCTGAACGGGACCAACTGTCTACCGCCGAGGTCGCACGACAGGCTGGGATTCATAAGGACACGCTTCTCCGTTGGCTTCGCTCCGGTGTGGTCGCCGAACCTGGCAGAGATCGGCACGGGTGGAGGCTGTTCACTCGCGACCAAGCGAGGTCCGTTATCTCACTCGCCCAATCGACCCTAAGCGGTCCGCAGGCAGCCGAAACCAAGGCGTCGTCTACATACGCTGAGCGGTTGAAGGCCATTGACTGGGATTTCGCCGGAGCAAAAACCGGGTACCTCACCCACGGAATCCATCCGTACCCGGCCAAGTTCATTCCGCAGATCCCGAATGCTCTGATTCAAGAGCTGTCTAGCGTAGGGGACACCGTAGCCGACATCTTTTGCGGCAGCGGAACCACCCTCGTTGAGGCGCTCACACTCAAGCGTCATGCAGTCGGAATTGATGCGAATCCGCTTGCGTGCCTCATGAGCCGGGCCAAGACAACCGCGATATCGGAGAGTGATGCCCTTGCACTGAGGCAATTGGCTACGGACATGCGCACGGCGGGCGACGCACTTGCTCTCGGTGGTGACGGCCAGCTATTTCCAACGGAAAAATTTGTGTCGTCGGCATGGAGACCGGAAGGCGAAACGCTTTCGTTCTGGTTTGAGCCGTTTGTGATTGAAGAACTTGCCGAGTGCTTAGCTCGGTGTCGCTGCTTGCGGACTGAGCCAGCGCGAACGCTTGCACTCACCTCGTTTTCCTCCATCGTCGTGGCAGTGTCTAAGCAGGACTCAGACACGCGGTACGTGCGGCGCGAGAAAGGTTTGAGTTCAGGAGAGGTATTTAGAAAATTTGCGCGTGCTCTCGATGTGTCAGTTCGAGCAGCTTCCGAATATTCCGACCTTGTCGAGCCGCGCTTCCGTTGTGCAGTGGTCGAGTCCACTTTATTGGACGCCCCGGAGATCCCACCGATCGATTTGATGGTTTGCTCACCGCCCTACCCGAACGCATTTAGCTATCACCTTTACCACATGACGCGGATGCTTTGGCTCGACATGGATCAACCTCGATTCAAGAAAGAGGAGATCGGCAGCCACCGGAAATACAGCAGCAACGGAAAAAATGCGGCCACTGCTGGCACATTCAGGCTTGAGTTTGAAGGAATTATGACATGGTTGCGTGATAAATTGAAAAAGAACGGATACGCCTGCTTCGTGGTTGGTGACTCTACACTAAAGGGCGAACGAATTGATAACGCGGAAATAATTTCGCAAGCCGGCAAGATTGCTGGCTTCTCAGAAGTCGCAAGAATCAATAGAACCTTGCAATCGACCAAAAAATCCTTCAATCCGTCGATCGGAAAAATCAAGACTGAGAAGATTTTAATTCTAGAAAATTGTGGAGGCGCGTCGTGAATCGACTGCAATGCAAAATTAAAGATTACATTCAGCCGTTTGAGCGAGAGCTTGCCCTACAAGAACTTAGAGTTTTGTCAAACGCGGAGCCAACGTACCTAGATGGAACGGAGGGAGACGACGGAAGTTTTTTCGTAACCACGACCGAAACGAAAGAATCGTTGGCAGGACGACTCGCGTATTGGGAAACCGTTTCTTCTGAACAAAATTCGATTACCACGCTCCAATCTCTGCGCGAAGCGACCGTAAATTTCGTCCGAAATGGCATTGACCTTGCCACGCTTGAAAAATCGCTCCCCTTTGGTGAATTTGTACAGCTTCCGAATCGCCGCTGCCTTCGATACGGCACGCATGGTATCCATGAGTATCGGGGGAAGTTCTTTCCTCAGTTGGTGCGCTCTCTAATAAATATTTCCAATACGCCCGCAGGGGGAATCGTAGCCGATCCGATGAGCGGAAGCGGAACGACGGCCGTCGAAGCGTCTCTCGCAGGATGCAGGGCTCTCGGACTTGATATGAATCCTTTATCGGTCTTTTTGAGCAGGACTAAATGCGAACTTCTTTCGGCTGATCCTGCAAATCTCCGAATCGCGTATCAGAATGTGCGTGATAGCCTGCTCCAACCAGAGGTACGTGCGACAAAGAGCCTAGACTATTTCCGATCATTGCCATCGGAAGACCAAGAATATCTAGAGAATTGGTTTGCTCAAGATGTTTTAATGGGCCTTGACGATATAGCGCGACGCATATCTGACGTGAAATACAAACCCGCTCGCGATCTGATGTGGGTATCCTTGAGCAATATCCTACGTTCAGTATCTTGGCAAAAGGACGCCGATCTGAGGGTTCGTAAGGAAATTCGGCTCGATGTTGAAATTGATCCTAAGCGCGCATTTCTCGAAGAGCTTGGCCGCTCGATTCGCGCTGCATTGGCATTTCTTTATCAACGCCCGAAAACCGAAAATTCATACACATTTAGCATTGGCGAGGGTGATGCGCGCAAGTGTGCGACAGCATGGGAAATGTATCAAGGAAAGGTTGACACAGTAATTACCTCTCCACCTTACGCGACTGCACTCCCATATCTCGATACTGATCGACTTAGTCTCTGCTACTTGGGTCTTCTGCCGAGACCGGAACACCGAACGCGGGATCAGAAAATGATCGGGAATCGTGAAATCACTGAGCGCCTTAAACGAGAACAGTGGTCACAATTTTTGGAGATGGGTGGAATTTTGCCTTCAGACGTTCGAACATTGATCAACAATATTGAAACATTGAACGAAGGTACCGGCGTGGGATTTCGCAGAAAAAACCTTCCCGCCCTTCTAGCGAAATACTTCTTTGACATGCGTGAAGTACTGGAAGGAATCCACAAGTTACTTAAACCTGGCGGGGTCGCATTCGTAGTAGTTGGAAACAATCACACGATTGCTGGCGGTCAGCGAGTGGATATATGTACCGCGAAGCTTTTGTCACAAATCGCCGAAACGTTGAATTTTGAAATTACTCCATCGCTTCCCATGGAAATGCTCGCATCACGAGACATTTTCAAAAACAACGCAATGGAGTCAGAAGAAATTCTAGCGTTTCGGCGATCAAATTAATTACAAATACGCCCAACGCTTTAACGAGTTCCGCACGGTATTAACGCACCTAGCCAGATAAGCTCCATGTTGCGTTGTTCCTTGCGGAATAACTTTGACATAGTATTCATAAGAAGGGTTGGAGCTTACCTCCACGTAAAGGATGTCTCCAACCGCCCCGGCGCTGCGAAGATCTTCACTCCTAATTCGCATATCTCTCTTGCCCGAGTTATACCAAATGGTTACGGCAACAACGTTTCCATTGACGTTTAACCGTACACCTGTGCGATCCATTTTCCCTCGCCCCTGTGCGTCGCGTGCTCCCGTGTAGCTGGGATCTGCCACAAAGAGATTCGGCCATCCCCAAAACGACGGATCGTAATCCCGACAGACCAACGGAACAAACACTTCGGCCGATCGCCGCTGTGTGTTCGGATTAGTCTGCCCGACACCGACGTCGGTGTTTTGCAGCGTCATAAGAAAAACCCGATGTTGCGCGGTCACCGCTCCTGGGACTGGCAATCCGGCCGGATTGCCGACCGCAGTAGCAGCACTAACGAAACCGCCCTGGTATTGCGCTCCGAGATTTGTATTGCCACTCGGTGCTATCACCGGAGCGTTCGGCACGGGAATGCTGATGAAAAGGGGATTGCCTGCGCCCGCTGAACCGCTGGTGACATTTTGATTGCCACCTCGAGTGTAAGCTTCGTCGGGCACCCATCCTTCTGAGGCCAGCCGATTCAGCAGAACACGATCCAACAATAAACAGTTGCCAGTGGTAGGGGTGCTCCAAGTGTCCAGCGCGGCCTCGACTTCGTGCAAAAACGCGCGGTCTTCGTCTAACCGAAGGTCTAGCTCAATGACAACGCCCGCCTCGTAGTTCGTGTACAAACCTCCCTCGGTCAAATTGCCAGACCCGATCAGTAGCCGCGCCTCTAACTGATTCTTGAACAGATAGATCTTTGGGTGGAATGTTGAACTATTGGCGTTCTTGAACACGTAAAGCTGGCCGGTCGCGCCAACGGCGGAAAGTAGGTCCTCAAGGCCCTCTCGCGAAGTTCCACCGGCGTCTATACCAGCCGACATTCGAATCGCGCCTCCCCGTTGTCCGAAAGCGCGAAGCGAATCGGCCACGTGTTTCGTGCCAGAACGTTTGACGAAAGCAACCGAGGCTCTGAATTCGGCCCAGATCGGTTCCGAAAGCGACTGGAGCAGCACGTCCCCTAATCGAGCCGCCCCGAAGGGCTGGAGCGTAAACCTTAATGCCATGTCTTCCTCGTTTTTATCAGTTTGGAGGGTTTTTAGACACCAGCCCGGGGAGCGCCACGTACTCGGTTTGTAGAACACGCCCCGGTTTGTAGAAAAAAAAACGGGTCCCATCTCTGGAACCCGTATGGGTATTTGGTGCCGGCTGCAGGACTCGAACCCGCCACCTGATGATTACAAATCAACTGCTCTACCAGATGAGCTAAGCCGGCGTAGCCGCGAATTCTACCTCATTTCACGATCTTGAGGCGAGGCCTGCTGCCCTTCGCGCCGTCGCCGTCGCCGTCGGGCTCGGGCGGCTCATCGGCGGGTTTGGCGGCCTCGTTGCCGGCCGTATCCGCCGCACCCGCTTCCTCGACCGTCGCCCCTTCCTCCGCTTCCGACTCCAACGGCGCACCCGCGCCTTCCGCGACCGCCTCGACCTGGAACGCCATGCCCTGCCCGTTCTCGCGCGCATAGATCGCGAGCACGTTGGCGACCGGCACCTCGATCTTGTGGGCCTTACCGGAGAAGCGCGCGGTGAACTCGATCCATTCGTTACCCATCTGCAGCTGGCTCGTCGCCTCGAAGCTGATGTTCAACACGATCTCGCCGTCGCGCACGAACTGGCGCGGCACGCGCGTCGAATTGTCGACGCGCACCGCGATATGTGGCGTATAGCCGTTATCCGTACACCACTCGTACAGCGCGCGCAGCAAATAAGGCTTCGTGGAAATCTCTTGCATCAACCGTCCTCAAACGGGAGTGACGACGCGGCCCCCGCCGCATCGCCGCTCCGCAACCAGACTCAACGACGCATGACCTTTTCGGACGGCGTCAGCGCTTCGATATACGCCGGGCGGCTGAAAATCCGCTCCGCGTACTTCATCAGCGGCGCCGCATTCTTCGACAGCTCGATCCCGTAGTGATCGAGGCGCCACAGCAGCGGCGCAATCGCGACGTCGAGCATCGAGAACTCTTCACCCAGCATGTACTTGTTCTTCAGGAAGATCGGCGCGAGCTGCGTCAGGCGATCGCGGATCGCGAGGCGCGCCTTCTCGTGGTTCTTCTCCGCCGCCTTGCCCTTCTCGTTCTCGAGCGTGCTCACGTGCACGAACAGCTCCTTCTCGAAATTGAGCAGGAACAGCCGCGCGCGCGCGCGCTGCACCGGGTCGGCCGGCATCAGCTGCGGGTGCGGGAAGCGCTCGTCGATATACTCGTTGATGATGTTCGATTCATACAGAATCAGATCCCGCTCGACGAGAATCGGCACCTGACCATACGGATTCATCACGGCGATATCTTCCGGCTTGTTGAACAAGTCGACATCGCGAATCTCGAAATCCATGCCCTTTTCGAACAGCACCAGCCGGCAACGCTGGGAGAACGGACAAGTCGTGCCGGAATACAGAACCATCATAATTACGTTTCCTCAAAAAGCCGAAGGCCAGCGCGCAGAAAGCCCATCCCGCAGGCCTTTCCTTGCGCCGGCCCCACGCCGGTCACGGCGTGATTACTTGATATCTTTCCAGTAGGCGGCATTGAGCCGCCATGCGAAAAAGGTCAGGACGCCAAGAAACAGCATCACCCACACGCCAAGCCGCTTGCGGGTCTGCTGCGCGGGCTCCGACATCCAGTTCAGGTATGCCACCAGGTCGGCCACGGCAGAATCATAATCCACCGGCGACAGTGTCCCCGGCGTCACCTGCTCGAAGCCGACGAGCTTGCGCACCTTCTCGCCCGTCTCCTCGTCCGTCTTTTCTTCGAATTTCGCCGTGCGCTGCCCCTGCAACTGCCACAGGACATGGGGCATACCGACGTTCTCGAATACCGCGTTGTTCCAGCCGGTCGGACGCGTGTCGTCGCGGTAGAAGCTGCGCAGGTATGTATACAGCCAGTCGCGGCTGCGCGCCCGGGCCTCGACCGACAGATCGGGCGGCGTTGCGCCGAACCAGCTCTTCGCATCGTCGGGCCGCATCGCGACCGACATCGTGTTGCCGACCTTGTCGGTCGTGAACAGGAGATTCTTCTCGATCTCCTTCTGCGAAATGCCGAGATCCGTCAGACGGTTGTAGCGCATCAGGTTCGCGCTATGGCAGTTCAGGCAATAGTTTACAAACAATTGCGCGCCGTGCTGCAAGGACACGAGATTTTCCGTGTTATCCGGTGCGCGGTCGAGCGGAAAATTACCCTCATCCGCCCAAGCCGGCGCCGCCAGCAGCGCACACGCCGTCGCGCCGATCAGCGCGAGCGTCGAAAGCAGTTTCTTCATGTCGTGTTCTCCTCGCTCGCTTAGTGGGGCTTGAACGTCACGCGCTCGGGCGGCTGCTTGAACCTGCCAAGCGGCGTCCAGAACGGCATGCCGAGGAAGAACGCGAAGTACACGAGCGCGCAGATCTGGGCGATCAGCGTCGCCGCGGGCGAAGGCGGCCGCGTGCCGAGGAACGCGAGCGTCAGGAACACCAGCACGAAGATGCCGTAGAACACCTTGTGGAACAGCGGCCGGTAGCGGATCGACTTCACCGGGCTGCGGTCGAGCCAGGGCAGGAAGAACAGCGACACGACGGCCGCGCCCATCACCACCACGCCCCAGAACTTCGCCTCGGTCACGTACATGAAGACGACCACGGCGGCGGCCAGCACCGGCAGCCCGATCTTCCATCTGCCGCGCGCGCGGATCAGCGCCAGCACGCCGAGCGCCGCGATCACGATCATCAGCACGATCTTGAACGGGTCGGTGGTCGCGCGCAGCATCGCGTAGAACGCGGTGAAGTACCAGACGGGCGCGATCTCGGGCGGCGTCTGCAGCGGGTTCGCCGGCACGAAGTTGTTCGCCTCGAGGAAGTAGCCGCCCATCTCCGGCGCGAAGAACACGATCAGCGCGAACACCATCAGGAACACGCACACGCCGAGGAAGTCGTGCACCGAGTAGTACGGGTGGAACGGAATGCCGTCGAGCGGGATGCCGTTCTCGTCCTTCTTCGCCTTGATCTCGACGCCGTCCGGGTTGTTCGACCCCACTTCGTGCAGCGCGACCAGGTGCGCGACCACGAGCCCGACCAGCACCAGCGGGATCGCGATCACGTGGAACGCGAAGAAGCGGTTCAGCGTGACGTCCGACACCACGTAGTCGCCGCGGATCCACAGCGACAGGTCCGGACCGACGAACGGGATCGCCGAGAACAGGTTCACGATCACCTGCGCGCCCCAGAACGACATCTGGCCCCACGGCAGCAGGTAGCCGAAGAACGCCTCGGCCATCAGGCACAGGAAGATCGCGCAGCCGAAGATCCACACCAGTTCGCGCGGCTTGCGGTAAGACCCGTACAGCAGCCCGCGAAACATGTGCAGGTAAACGACCACGAAGAACATCGACGCGCCCGTCGAGTGCAAGTAGCGGATCAGCCAGCCCCACGGCACCTCGCGCATGATGTACTCGACCGATGCGAACGCGAGGGTCGCATCGGGCTTGTAGTTCATCGTGAGGAAGATGCCGGTGACGATCTGGTTCACGAGCACCAGCAGCGCGAGCGACCCGAAGAAGTACCAGAAGTTGAAGTTCTTCGGCGCGTAGTACTCGGAAACGTGCTTCTTCCAGGTGGAAGTGAGCGGGAAGCGTTGGTCGACCCAGCCCATGAAACCTGTCGTGGAGACTTCCTTGTTATCCGTCGCCATTTACGCTTCTCCTTTCTCGTCCCTGCCGATCACGAGGGTGTTGGCCGACGTGAACATGTAGGGCGGAACATCGAGATTCTGCGGTGCGGGCTTGTTCTTGAAGACGCGGCCGGCCAGATCGTAGGTCGAACCGTGGCAGGGGCACAGGAAGCCGCCCGGCCAATCGTCCGGCAGGTTCGGCTGCGGCCCCGGCGTGAAGCGCTGGGTCGGGGTGCAGCCCAGGTGGGTGCACACCGCGACCACGACGAGGATGTTCTTGCGATCGGCCCGCGCACGATATTCATTCGCGCAATACGCGGGCAACGGCATGGAATACGGGGTCTTCGACTGCGGATCGGCCACTTCCTTGTCGGCCTTGGTGACGTCGGTCAGCATCGCTTCGGTGCGATTCAGGATCCAGACCGGCTTGCCGCGCCATGCCACGGTGAGCATCTCGCCCGGCTTCAGCTCGCCGATATCGACCTCGACCGGCGCGCCGGCCGCTTTCGCCTTCGCGGACGGCGCGAGCGACGCCGCGAACGGTATTACGGTGGCAACGCCTCCTACGCCACCTGCTACGGATGTCGCAATCAGCCAGGTACGGCGGCCGCTGTCGACGCGTTTCTCTTCTTTGTCTCGCATCACACGCCCCACTTCTGAGTTGGATTTTCCGTCACGACTTTTCATACCGCCGCTAGTGTGCGGGAATGGAGCCGCCATTTACAAGGCCCGGATGCGAAATACTGCTTGAAGCCCTTGATTGATAAGGGTTTCCACGCACTATCGAAGCGATTATTTCAATCGCATATTAAGCGTTTACTACATTCAATTTTCTAGGTGCAGCGCACCAAATCGGACCCTCAAACCGGATTGTGGATGTCGATGAAAAGGTGCTCGAGATCGAATTTCTCCGACAAATGGCGACCGAGCGCTTGGATCCCGTAGCGCTCGGTCGCATGGTGCCCCGCCGCAACGAACGCGACGCCGCTCTCGGCCGCCGCATGCGTGACGAATTCCGACGCCTCGCCGGTCAGGAACACGTCGGCGCCCGCCTCGATCGCCGCGTCGAAATAGCTCTGCGCGCCGCCCGTGCACCATGCGACGCGGCGCAGCTGCAGATCCGCGTCGCCGAGCACGAGCGGGGTGCGGCCGAGCGTCTGCTCGACCTTCGCGGTGAAATGCTCGAGCGTGACGGGCATCGGCAGCGTCGCCAGCCAGCCGAGGTCCTGGTCGCCGAAGCGCGCGTCGCCGATCAGGCCGAGGCGCTCGCCCAGTTGCGCGTTGTTGCCGAGTTCGGGGTGCGCGTCGAGCGGCAGATGAAACGCGAACAGGTTCAGGTCGTTCGCGAGCAGGCGCTTCAGGCGCTGGTGCTTGCGGCCCGTGATCGACGGCGCCTCGTTGCGCCAGAAGTAGCCGTGATGGACCAGCACCGCGTCGGCGCCCCACTCGAGCGCGCGGTCGAGAAACGCGACCGATGCGGTCACGCCGGTGGCGATCTTCTCGATCCGGCGACGTCCTTCCACCTGCAGACCGTTGGGGCAATAGTCCTTGAAGCGGGCGGTTTCGAGGGTATTGTTCAAGTACAATTCAAGTTCGATCCGATCCATATAAACCTCTAATATCTTCAAATGCTTAGACGCTTCTGGCTGTTCTTCGCCCAAGCGGTGACGGTGCTGCTCGCGCTGATGTTCATCGTCGCGACGCTCAAGCCGCAATGGCTGCAGCGGCAGGGGCAGCTCGGCAAGCAGCTGGCGGCGCCGATCGTGGCGCTGCGCGAGGTGGCGCCCGGCGTCGGCGGCGCGCCCGCGCAGACTTCCTATGCGGACGCCGCGCAAAAGGCCATGCCTGCGGTCGTCAACGTGTTCTCGAGCAAGGACGGCTCGCTGCCGCCGGATCCGCGCGCGAAGGATCCATTGTTCCGGTATTTCTTCGGCGACCGCAATGCGCGCAAGCAACAAGAGGAGCCGGCGGCGAATCTGGGCTCGGGCGTCATCGTGAGCTCGGAAGGTTACATTCTAACGAACCAGCATGTGGTCGACGGCGCCGACCAGATCGAAGTCGCGCTCGCCGACGGCCGCACCGCCACCGCCAAGGTGATCGGCAGCGATCCCGAGACCGATCTGGCCGTGCTCAAGATCAACATGACCAACCTGCCGACGATCACGCTCGGCCGCTCCGACCAGTCCCGCGTCGGCGATGTGGTGCTCGCGATCGGCAATCCGTTCGGCGTCGGCCAGACCGTCACGATGGGCATCATCAGCGCGCTCGGCCGCAACCATCTCGGCATCAACACCTTCGAGAACTTCATCCAGACCGACGCGCCGATCAATCCCGGCAATTCCGGCGGCGCGCTCGTCGACGTGAACGGCAACCTGCTCGGCATCAACACCGCGATCTACTCGCGCTCGGGCGGCTCGCTCGGGATCGGCTTCGCGATCCCCGTCTCCACCGCCCGCACCGTGCTCGAGAGCATCATCACGATGGGCGGCGTCACGCGCGGCTGGATCGGCGTCGAGCCGCAGGACGTCACGCCGGAGATCGCCGAATCGTTCGGGCTCGAACAGAAGAGCGGCGCGATCGTCGCCGGCGTGCTGCAGGGCGGCCCGGCCGACAAGGCGGGCATCAAGCCCGGCGACATCCTCGTGTCGGTCAACGGCGAGACGATCTCCGACACCACGCGGCTCTTGAACGTCGTCGCGCAGATCAAGCCCGGCACGCCGACCAAGGTTCACGTCGTGCGCAAGGGCAAGGAATTCGACCTGACGGTCGTGATCGGCAAGCGTCCGCCGCCGCCGAAGCAGGCGCTGAGCGACCAGGAAGGCGACGACACGGAATAACGGGCGGCGCGCCGCGCCCGCCGTTGCGTCGAGGCGCGGCGCGGGCTTCGGACAGCGGATGGCCTGGACGCGTCCGACAAAAAACCCCGCGCTGCGCAATGCAGACGCGGGGTTTTTCATTCTGGCAGGCCGGCCGGAAAACCGCCCCGACAAGATGCGGATGGCGTCGCCTCAGCCGCCGACCGGATGTCCATGCACGATCAGGCAGAGGAAAGCAGCGTGCAGGGCTCGTCCAGCGGAAGCGGGCACGCCAAGCACGCTCACGACGCGGCTTCCGCTTCCTTTTCCTTCACCGGCGGCTTGACGAACAGCCGCGCCGCGATGATCCCTGCCTCGTACAGCACCACGAGCGGCAACGCGAGCATCAGCTGCGAGAACACGTCGGGCGGCGTCACCACCGCGGCCACCACGAATGCGCCGACAATCACGTACGGGCGGATCTCCTTGAGCTTCTGCACCGTCAGCACGCCCATCCGGACGAGCAGCACGACGACCACCGGCACTTCGAAGGTGACCCCGAACGCGATGAACATCCCGAGCACGAAGCTCAGGTAATTATCGATATCGGTCGTCATCTCCGCGCCGAGCGGCGCGTTGTAGTGCGCCATCACGCGGAAGATGGTGGGGAACACGATGAAGTACGCGAAGGCCATGCCGCACAGGAACAGCACGTAGCTGCTGCCGACGAGCGGCCCGACGAGCTTCTTCTCATGCTGGTAGAGGCCCGGCGCGACGAACGCCCAGATCTGGTAAAGCACGATCGGCAGCGCGATCACGAGCGCGACCAGCATCGTCACCTTCATCGGCACGAAGAACGAGCCGGTGACGTCGGTGACGATCATCTTGCCGTCCTTCGGCAGGTTCTGCATCAGCGGGCGCGCGAGCAGCCGGAAGATGTCGGGCGCCCAGTAGACGAGCCCGAGGAACACGACGATGACCGCCGCGCCCGCCCGGATGATGCGGTCGCGCAGTTCGACGAGATGGGAAATGAAGGTTTCTTCCGGCGCGTCGTCCGGATTACGCTGGGGGTCGTTCACACCGGCCCTCGGTTGGAATAATGGGCGCGAATCATCGCTCAGAAGAAGCGCACGGGGCGACGCAGGCTCGCCGGCTGATGCCGGGCGACGCGCGCGGCGCCCGACTGCACGTGCGCGCGGCGCGCGGTCGCGCGCTTGTACCACACGGGCGTCGCGGTCGTCTTCACACGCCAGTTGCGACGCTTCGGCGCGGCGGCGACCGTGCTGCGCCACGAGGACGGCCCGGGCGCGCCAGCGTCAGCCGCGGCGGCCGTCGCCGCGGCGCTGTCGGGATCGACCGTCGAACGCCAGGCGTCGTTGAGATCGGTCTCGTGCTGCCGCACGTTGTCGTGAATCGTGGTTTCGACGTTGCGCGCGGCCGCCTCGAAATCCGTCTTCATCGTGCGCAGCGCATCGAGTTCGATTTCGCGCGAGACTTCCGCCTTCACGTCGTTGATATAGCGCTGCGCGCGACCGAACAGCGCGCCGGCCGTGCGCGCGACGCGCGGCAGCCGCTCGGGGCCGAGCACGACGAGCGCGACGACGCCGATCAGCGCCATCTTCGAAAGACCCAGATCGAGCATCGCGGCGATCCGTCAGCGCGCGGGCGTCAAGCCTTGTGGGAATCGGACGAACGCGCCGCTTCCTTCGCGTCGACGTCGACCGACCCCGCGCGCGGCAGCTGCTGCGCATCCGAACCCTCGGACTCGCGCATGCCGTCCTTGAAGCCCTTCACCGCACCGCCGAGGTCGCTGCCGATATTGCGCAGCTTCTTCGTGCCGAACACCAGCGCGACGATCAACAGCACGATCAGCCAGTGCCAAATACTCAGTCCACCCATGATGCCACTCTCCCAAGCGTCGCCGCGACGGCGGCGCAACATGCCGGCGATGCCGGCGTCAATTCAGTCCCGTGACGGAAACGCCCGTCACCCCATGCGATGCCACGGACGCGGCCCGGCCAGGATATGCGCGTGCAGGTGGTAGACCTCCTGCCCGCCGCCCGGCCCGGTGTTGATCACCGTCCGGAACCCGGTCTCGCCGCCCGTATACGCGCAGCCCAGCTGTTCGGCGAGGCGCGCGACGAGGATCATCATTCTACCAAGCAGCGGCGCGTCTTCCGCGCGCGCCGACGACAATGTCGGCAGATGCCGGCGCGGAATCACCAGCACGTGCGTCTCGGCTGCAGGGCGGATGTCGCGGAACGCGACGAACTCGTCGTCCTCGTGCACCTTCGCGCTCGGCACCTCGCCCGCCGCGATGCGGCAGAACAGGCAGTTCGGATCGTGATCCATCATGCTCCCGGCATCCACCCGCTCAGAACCACGCCTGAGGATCGAGCGTCTTGTTGTCGTACAGGAACAGCCAGCCCTTGATGATACGGTAGAGCGTCCAGAGCCAGACCGCGCCCAGCACCACGAAGCCGATCCCGACGAACAGCAGCGCGAACCCGATCAGATAGGCGATCAGCGCGCGCCAGAAGGTGCGGATCTGCCATTCGAAATGGGCCTGGTACGCGGTGCCGACCACATCGCCGCGCTTCACGTAGTTGATGATGATCGCGATGATCCCGGTGATGCCGCCCGTCAACCAATGGATCGCGTACAGCGCGTACAGCACGTGCGTCAGGGTGCGCAACGAATTCTGCCGCTCGCTCTCGGACGCGCTCTGGTACGAGGGCGGAAACTGACCCGGCGAATCTTGCATGATGTTAACCCCCAATTGATGACAGTTTTCCGGGACGGCCAGCCAAGGACGCCCGGTTAGGGACGCCCGGTTAGGGACGCCCGGTCAGGGACGCGCAGTCCTCGACTGCGCAGTCCGCAGCCGGCTCAGCCGCCGTTTTCCTCGCGTTCGCGGCTCTTGCGCAGCGCTTTCTCCTCAAGGCCCGACAAGCCTTCGCGGCGCTCCAGCTCGGCCACCACGTCGGCCGGGCTCAGATCGAAATGCGACAGCATCACGAGGCAGTGGAACCACAGGTCCGCGACCTCGCCGACGAGCGCCGTCGGCGCGCCGCCCTGCCGCACGTCCTTGGCGGCGAGCACCACTTCGGTGGCCTCCTCGCCGATCTTCTTCAGCACCGCGTCGTCGCCCTTGTGGAACAGGCGCGATACGTACGACTGCTCGGGATCGCCGCCCTTGCGGCTGTCGATCACCGCCGCGAGGCGCAGCAGCGTGTCTTCGGTGGTTGACGTCATTTGTAGATATGCTCGGGATCTTTCAGCACCGGATCGACCGCGACCCATTCGCCGTCGTCGGCGCTGCCTTCGAATTTCTGGAAGAAGCACGAGTGCCGGCCGGTGTGGCACGCGATGCCCGACACCTGCTCGACCTTCAGCAGCACCACGTCCTCGTCGCAATCGAGCCGCACCTCGTGCACGTGCTGCACGTGGCCCGACTCCTCGCCCTTGAACCACAGGCGCTGGCGCGAGCGCGAGAAATACACGGCGCGCTTCGTCTCGATGGTCTTCGCGAGCGCGTCGCGGTTCATCCACGCGAACATCAGCACGTCGTTCGTCGACGCCTCCTGCGCGATCACCGGCACGAGGCCGTTCGCGTCCCAGCGCACCTTGTCGAGCCAGTTGCCCGTCGTTGCGGAATCGCTCATCACAGCCTCACCGGTATGCCCTGGTCGGCCATGAAGCGCTTCGCCTCGCCGACCGTGTGTTCGCCATAGTGGAAAATGCTCGCGGCCAGCACCGCATCCGCGCGCCCGTCCTTGATGCCGTCGGCCAGATGCTGCAGCGAGCCCACCCCGCCCGACGCGATCACCGGCACCGGCACCGCGTCCGAGACGCCGCGCGTGAGCGCGAGATCGAAGCCCGCCTTGGTGCCGTCGCGGTCCATGCTGGTCAGCAGGATCTCGCCCGCGCCCAGCTCCGCCATGCGGCGCGCCCACTCGATCGCATCGAGGCCCGTGCCCTTGCGGCCGCCGTGCGTGAACACTTCCCAGCGCGCGGGCTCGCCGTCGGCGGACACCCGCTTCGCGTCGATCGCGACCACGATGCACTGCGAACCGTATTTGTCGGCCGCGTCGCGCACCAGCTGCGGATTCGCGACCGCCGACGAATTCATGCTGACCTTGTCCGCGCCGGCGTTCAGGAGGCGCCGCACGTCTTCCACCGCGCGCACGCCGCCGCCCACCGTGAGCGGAATGAACACCTGCGACGCCACCGCCTCGATGATCGGCAGGATCAGGTCGCGTTGGTCGGAGGTCGCGGTGATGTCGAGGAAGGTGAGTTCGTCGGCGCCCTGCGCGTCGTAGCGGCGCGCGATCTCGACAGGATCGCCGGCGTCGCGCAGCTCGACGAAGTTGACGCCCTTGACGACGCGCCCGGCGGTGACGTCGAGGCAGGGGATGATGCGTTTAGCTAGAGCCATGATGTTGCGCAAATGCCGCGGTAAGGCCGCCCGGGCGGGCGGCGGTGGGGACGGGGCGGCTCGGGCCGCGCCCGCTCAGGCGTCGTCCAGCTCGCCGTTCAGTTCGTCCGCGCGGCGCTGCGCCGCGGCGAAATCGAGGTCGCCGGAATAGATCGCGCGACCGCAGATCACCCCCTCGACGCCATCCTCCTCCACTTCGCACAGTTGCTCGATATCGGTGAGGTTCGACAGGCCGCCGCTCGCGATCACCGGAATGCCGACCGCCTGCGCGAGCTTCACCGTCGCCTCGATATTGATGCCTTGCAGCATGCCGTCGCGGCCGATGTCGGTATAGATGATCGACTCGACGCCGTAATCCTCGAACTTGCGCGCGAGATCGACGACCTCGTGGCCGGTCAGCTTGCTCCAGCCGTCGGTCGCGACCTTGCCGTCCTTCGCGTCGAGCCCGACGATGATGCTGCCCGCGAACGCGCTGCACGCGTCCTGCAGGAAGCCCGGATCCTTCACGGCCGCGGTGCCGATGATCACGTACGACAGGCCCGCGTCGAGATACTTCTCGATGGTCTCGAGGCTGCGGATGCCGCCGCCGAGCTGAACCGGCACCTCGCTGCCGACCTCCGCGAGGATCGCCTCGATCGCCTCGAGATTCTTGGGCTTGCCGGCGAAAGCGCCATCGAGATCGACTAGATGCAGCCGTCGCGCACCGAGATCGACCCACTTGCGCGCCATCGCCGCGGGATCCTCGGAAAAAATCGTCGCCTGGTCCATATCGCCTTGTTTGAGGCGTACACACTGACCGTCTTTAAGATCGATGGCCGGAATCAGCAGCATAGCAATCGGGTGTTATGTGGGAAAAATGAGGGTTGAGACGCGCGCCGGCCCATCCGGCACCCTGTCGTCTCGCTAGTTTAGTACAACTCTTTCGGTAAATTCGTGCCTCACGCCCACCGGACGGGGCCGCTGCGCGCGCCGGCTGTGGCACGCGCGCCACGTTCACGGATTCCAGTGCACGAAGTTGCGGTACAGCCGCAGCCCCACTTCCGCGCTTTTCTCCGGGTGAAATTGGGTCGCGAAGAGATTGTCGCGCGCCACCGCCGACGTGAACGGCGCGCCGTACAGCGTCTCGCCGACCGTCAGCGCAGCCTCGGCCGGCGCCACGTAGTAGCTGTGCACGAAGTAGAAGTATGCGTCGTCGGGCACCCCGTCCCACAACGGGTGGGCGCGGCTCTGGCGCACGCGGTTCCAGCCCATCTGCGGCACCTTGAAGCGCGAGCCGTCGTCCTGCAGCCGGCCGTCGAGTTCGAAGCGCAGCACCTTGCCCGGCATCAGACCGAGCCCGTCGGTGCCGCCCTCGGCGCTCCAGTCGAACAACATCTGCTCGCCCACGCACACGCCCAGCAGCGGCTTGTTGCGCGCGGCTTCGAGCACCGCCTCCTGGAGGCCCGACTCGCCGAGGCAGCGCATGCAGTCCGGCATCGCGCCCTGGCCCGGCAGCACCACGCGGTCGGCCGCGCGGATCGCCGCGGGCTGGTCGACGATCGTCACGTCCGCGGCCGGCTCGGCCTTCCTGAGCGCCTGCGCGACCGAGCGCAGGTTGCCCATCCCATAATCCACAATCGCAATCGAAGTTTTCATTTCAGAGCAGGCAACAAAGCCTTCAGTCCGTCGACGATGAATTCCACCGCCAGCGCCGACAGCATCAAACCCATCAGACGCGTGGCGATGTTGATGCCGGTGCGGCCGATCCAGTGCGCGATCGGCTCGGCAAGCCGCATCGCGATGAAGCACAGCAGCGCGAGGATCGCACCGATCGCGACCAGCCCGAGCCGGTCGTACCAGTGCGTCGCGTTCGCCGCGTAGACGATCACCGTGCTGATCGAACCCGGGCCGGTCAGGAGCGGAATCGCGAGCGGCACCACCGCGATGCTGTTCTTCGATTCCGCCTCGTCGCGCTCCTCGGGCGTCGAGCGCGTATTGCCGATCTGCGCGTTCAGCATCGTGATCGCCATCAACAGCATGATGATGCCGCCGCCGACCTCGAGCGAGCCGACCGAGATCCCGAAGAAGCGGATGATCTGCTGGCCGAGCAGCGCGGTCACCGTGATCACGCAGAACACCGACATCGCGGCGATCCGGATCGTGTGGCGGCGCTCCACGTCCGTCTGCTGCGCCGTCAGGCTCAGAAAGAACGGGATCGCGCCGAGCGGATTGATCAGCGCGAGCAGCGAGATGAATGATTTGACCAGGTCCATCGCAAGCCGCCGCGCAGGCCGCGGCCAAGAGGGTGATCCGCGTCAGCGGAGAATCAGAGGCTGCCCTTCGTCGACGGGATCTGCCCGGCCGCGCGCTCGTCGAGCGTCACCGCCATGCGCAGCGCCCGGCCGAACGCCTTGAACACCGTTTCGAGCTGATGGTGCGCGTTGATGCCGCGCAGATTGTCGATGTGCAGTGTGACGCCCGCATGGTTCACGAAACCGCGGAAGAACTCGATCGACAGGTCGACGTCGAAGCTGCCGATCCGCGCGCGCGTGAACGGCACGTGGAATTCGAGCCCCGGCCGGCCGGAGAAATCGATCACGACGCGCGACAGCGCCTCGTCGAGCGGCACGTACGAATGGCCGTAGCGGCAAATGCCCTTGCGCTCGCCGATCGCCTTCGCGACGGCCTGGCCCAGCGTGATGCCGACATCCTCGACCGTATGGTGGTCGTCGATATGCGTGTCCCCATGCGCTTCGACCTCGAGGTCGACGAGCCCGTGGCGGGCGATCTGGTCGAGCATATGGTCGAGGAACGGCACGCCGGTGGCCAGCTTCTGCTGGCCGGTGCCGTCGAGATTGAGCTTCACTCGGATCTGCGTTTCGCTGGTGTTGCGAACGACTTCCGCCACACGCATGGGGATACCTCGGTTTGAACGGATGTAAATGGGGACTGCGAAGCGCGCTGGCCCGTCAGGGCAGCGCAAGTGCCAGGGCGGCCAGCAGGCGGGCGTTTTCCTCGGGAGACCCAACCGTCAAACGCACGCAATTGGCCAACAATGGGTGCATTTTACTCACGTTTTTGATCAGGATCCGCTCGGTCAGCAGCCGCTCGAACACCGCCGCCGCGTCCGGCACCCGCACCAGCAGGAAGTTGCCGGCGCTCGGGAACACGGTCGCGCCCGACAGCGCGCCGACCGCCTGCGCGAGCCGGGTGCGCTCGGCGCGCAATTCGGCCGCCTGCGCGTCGAGCACCTCGACGTGGTCGAGCAGCAGCTCGGCCGCCGCCTGGGTCAGCACGTTGATGTTGTAGGGCGGGCGGACCTTGTCGAACTGCGTCAGCCACGCGGGCGGGCCGGCCAGGTAGCCGAGCCGGATCCCGGCGAGCCCGAGCTTCGACACCGTGCGCATCACGACCACGTTGTCGAACTCGGCCGCGCGCGGCATCCAGCTGCGCTGCGCGAACGGCTGGTAGGCCTCGTCGATCACGACAAGGCTCGAACGCGCCGCCGCGACGATGCGCTCGATGTCCTCGTCGGCGTACAGCGTGCCGGTCGGATTGTTCGGATACGCGAGGTAGACGAGCGCCGGCCGGTGCGTCTCGAGCGCCGCGAGCATCGCGTCGACGTCGAGCGTCAGGTCGGCCTTGAGCGGCACGCCGACGAATTCGAGCTGCGCGAACTTCGCCGACATCTCGTACATGACGAAGCCCGGCACCGGCGCGAGCACCTTCGCGCCCGGCTTCGCACAGGCGACCGACATCAGGCTGATCAACTCGTCGGAACCGTTGCCAAGCATCAGTTCGCAGCCGGCGGGCACCCGCATCGTCGCGCGCAGCTTGTCGAGCAGCGCGGCGGGCCGCGGCGCCGGATAGCGGTTCAGCGCGACCTGCGCGAGGCGCGCGCCCAGCTCGGCCGCGAGCGCCTCGGGCAGCGGGTACGGGTTCTCCATCGCGTCGAGCTTCACGAAGCCCTGCGCGTCCGGAACCGGGTAGCTCGTCATCGCGAGCACGTCGGGGCGGATGATGTCTTGTGGCGTGGTCATGGGTCGAGCGGCGCGCTTGGCGCCGGCGTGTGATCGGCGGGGCGGCGAGCCGCCCCGCGCGGTGGCGAAACCGATGCGGACGGCGTCAGCCGCCCTGTCTCATGCGGAACTCGGCGCTCTTCGCGTGCGCCTGCAGCCCCTCTCCGTAGGCGAGTTCCGACGCGATCTCGCCGAGCGTGTGCGCGCCTTCCGCGCTCACCTCGATCAGGCTCGAACGCTTGAAGAAGTCGTACACGCCGAGCGGCGACGAAAAGCGCGCGGTGCGCGAGGTCGGCAGCACGTGGTTCGGGCCCGCGCAGTAGTCGCCGAGGCTCTCGCTCGTGTAGCGGCCGAGGAAGATCGCGCCCGCATGGCGGATCTGCTGGCTCCATTGCTGCGGCTCGAGCGCGGAGATCTCCAGATGCTCCGGCGCAATGTCGTTCGCGATCCGGCAGGCCTCGGCCATGTCGCGCACCTTGATCAGCGCGCCCCGCCCTTCGAGCGACGCGCGGATCACATCCTGGCGCGGCATGGTCGGCAGCAGCTCGGCGATCGCCTTCTCGACGCGCGCGATGAACGCCTCGTCGGGGCACAGCAGGATCGACTGCGCCAGTTCGTCGTGCTCGGCCTGCGAGAACAGGTCCATCGCGACCCAGTGCGGATCGGTCGTGCCGTCGCACAGCACGAGGATCTCGGACGGCCCCGCGATCATGTCGATGCCGACCGTGCCGAACACGCGCCGCTTCGCCGACGCGACGTAGGCGTTGCCCGGGCCGCAGATCTTGTCGACGGCCGGCACCGTGCGGGTGCCGTACGCGAGCGCGCCGACCGCCTGCGCGCCGCCGATCGTGAACACGCGGTCGACGCCGCCGAGGCTCGCCGCGGCGAGCACCAGCTCGTTCTTCACGCCCTCGGGCGTCGGCACCACCATCACGATCTCGCCCACGCCCGCGACCCGCGCGGGAATCGCGTTCATCAGCACCGACGACGGATAGGCCGCCTTGCCGCCCGGCACGTACAGGCCGACGCGGTCGAGCGGCGTGACCTTCTGGCCGAGCACCGTGCCGTCGGCCTCGGTGTACTGCCAGCTATGGCTGCCGCACTCGATCCGCTGCTTCTCGTGGTAGCCGCGCACGCGCGCGGCGGCCGCCTCGAGCGCCGCGCGGCGCTTCGGCTCCAGCGCCTCGAGCGCGGCCTCCAGTTCTTCCCGCGGCAGTTCGAGCGCGGCCACGCTGGGCGCGCTCAGGCGATCGAAGCGGTTCGTGTACTCGAGCACGGCGTCGTCGCCGCGCGACTTCACGTCCGCCAGGATCGACGCGACCGAGCGCTCGATCGCCTCGTCCTCGCTCGCCTCGAACGCAAGCACCGCGCGCAGCTCCGCATCGAAGCCCGCTTTCGTCGAATCGAGTTTGCGAATCTTGATAGACATGCTGTTATCCGTTCCGGTAATGCGCTGTTCACCGCCAGGCGGTCAGGCCCCGCTTCGCAGCGACGCGCGTTCGAACGCGTCGAGAAACGGTTTCAGCGCGGCGCGCCTGAGCTTCAGCGCAGCCTGATTCACGACGAGACGCGACGAGATCGGCATGATCTCCTCCACCTCGACCAGATTGTTCGCCCGCAGCGTGCCGCCCGAGCTGACCAGGTCGACGATCGCATCGGCGAGGCCGACGAGCGGCGCCAGCTCCATCGAACCATACAGCTTGATCAGGTCGACGTGCACGCCCTTCGCGGCGAAATGCTCGCGCGCGGTGTTCAGGTACTTGGTCGCGACCCGCAGCCGCGCGCCCTGCCGCACCGCGTTCGCGTAGTCGAAGCCGGCCTGCACCGCCACCGACATCCGGCAGCGCGCGATGTCGAGGTCGATCGGCTGGTACAGCCCGCCGCCGCCGTGCTCGATCAGCACGTCCTTGCCGGCCACGCCGAAGTCGGCCGCGCCGTACTCGACATAGGTCGGCACGTCGGACGCGCGCACGATGATCACCCGCAGGTTCGGATCGGTGGTCGGCAGGATCAGCTTGCGCGAGGTTTCCGGATCCTCGGCCACCTGCACGCCCGCGGCCGCGAGCAGCGGCACGGTTTCCTCGAAGATACGCCCTTTCGAGAGCGCCAGCGTCAACGGTGCGTTCATGATGCATCGCTCCCCGAAATCCGGCGCACCTTCGCGCCGACACCCGTCAGCTTCGTCTCCATCCGGTCGTAGCCGCGGTCGAGATGGTAAATGCGGTCGACGAGGGTCTCGCCTTCCGCGCGCAGCCCGGCGATCACGAGGCTCGCCGACGCGCGCAGGTCGGTCGCCATCACCTTCGCGCCGGACAGCGTGTCGACGCCCGTCACGAGCGCGGTGTTGCCGTCGACCGTGATGTGCGCGCCGAGCCGGTTCAGTTCCTGCACGTGCATGAAACGGTTCTCGAAGATCGTCTCGACCACCTGCGCGGTGCCGCTCGCGATCGTGTTCAGCGCCATGAACTGCGCCTGCATGTCGGTCGGGAACGCCGGGTACTCGGAGGTGCGGATGGTCACCGCCGAGGGGCGGCGGTCCATCGTCACGCGCAGCCAGTCGCCGCCTTCCACGATCGTCACGCCGGCCTCGCGCAGCTTGTCGATCACCGCGTCGAGGATGTGCGGGCGCACGCCCGTCAGCGTCACGTCGCCGCCCGCGGCCGCGACCGCGCACAGGAACGTGCCCGCCTCGATGCGGTCGGGAATCACCGCGTGGCGCGCGCCGTGCAGCCGCTCGACACCCCGGATCACGAGCCGGTCGGTGCCGATCCCGTCGATCCGCGCGCCCATCGCCACCAGCAGGTGCGCGAGGTCGCTGACCTCGGGCTCGCGCGCGGCGTTCTCGATCACCGTCTCGCCGTCGGCGAGGGTGGCGGCCATCAGCAGGTTCTCGGTGCCGGTCACCGTGATCATGTCGGTGACGATCCGCGCGCCCTTCAGGCGCTTCGCGCGCGCCTCGATGAAGCCGTGCTCGATGCTGATCTCGGCGCCCATCGCCTGCAGACCCTTGATGTGCTGGTCGACCGGCCGCGCGCCGATCGCGCAGCCGCCCGGCAGCGACACCTTCGCCTCGCCGAAGCGCGCGAGGAGCGGGCCGAGCACCAGGATCGACGCACGCATCGTCTTGACCAGTTCGTACGGTGCGACCGGGCTGTCGACGCGCCCCGCGTCGAGCCGCACCCGCGCGCCGTCCGTCTCGGTGCGCATGCCCATCTGGCCGAGCAGCTTGAGCGTGGTGCGCACGTCCTGCAGATTAGGCACGTTGTCGAGTTCGACCGGCTCCGCGGACAGCAGCCCCGCGCACAGAATCGGCAGCGCCGCGTTCTTCGCGCCGGACACGGCGATCTCGCCGTGCAGACGCTGGCCGCCTTCGATCACGAGCTTGTCCATCCCATGTCCCTGCGCTTCCCGATTGCCGGCCGGGCTTGCCGTGGCGACGCGCTCGACGGCGTCGTGTTCGTTGACGGTGACTTGCACTCAGTGAATTCCGGTTATGCGTTCTGCCATTCGGCGGGCGTCAGCGTCTTCATGCTGAGCGCGTGGATTTCCTGCTTCATGCGGTCGCCGAGCGCCGCGTAGACGAGCTGGTGCCGCTGGATCGGCCGCTTGCCCTCGAAGGCGGGCGAGACGATCGTCGCGAAGAAATGCTGGCCGTCGCCCTCGACTTCCAGATGGGTGCAGGCGAGCCCGCCTGCGATGTATTGCTTGACCTGTTCGGGAGTCGGCAACATGGAATGCTCCTGTCTATACGCTATGCGCGCCGGCCCGCCCGGCAGGCGGCGCGGGCGGCGCGCTTCATCTCAATGACGCAGTTTGTAGCCGGTCGAGAGGAGCCGCATCGCGACGAGCGCGAGCAGCACGAAGAAACCGGCGACGATCGCGAGGCTCGCGAACGGATTGACGTCGGCGATGCCGAAGAACCCGTAGCGGAAGCCGTCGATCATGTAGAAGAACGGGTTGAGCCGCGACACCTCGCGCCACACGGGCGGCAGCGAATGAGTCGAATAGAACACGCCCGACAGGAACGTGAGCGGCATGATCAGGAAGTTCTGGAACGCGGCGAGCTGGTCGAACTTCTCGGCCCAGATCCCGGCGATCAGGCCGAGCGTGCCGAGGATCGCCGAGCCGAGCAGCGCGAACGCGACGATGAAGAGCGGCGCCGCGAAGCTCATCGGGATGAACCACACCGTCACGACGAACACGCCCGCGCCCACCGCGAGGCCGCGCACGACCGAGGCGAGCACGTACGCGCCGAAGATGTCGGCGTACGACAGCGGCGGCAGCAGCATGAACACGAGGTTGCCGGTGATCTTCGACTGGATCAGCGACGACGAGCTGTTCGCGAACGCGTTCTGCAGCACGCTCATCATCACGAGGCCGGGCACGAGAAAGCTCACGTACTCGACGCCCGGATAGACGTCGACGCGGCCCGTCAGCGCGTGGCCGAAGATGGTCAGGTACAGCAGCGCGGTCACGACCGGCGCGAGCACGGTCTGGAACGACACCTTCCAGAACCGCAGGATTTCCTTGTAGAACAGCGTGCGAAACCCGCTCATGCCAATCCCTCGACGACTTCTGCCCCATTCATGACCTGCACGAACACATCCTCCAGGTCGGCCTTGCGGATCTCGATCTCGTCGAACGCGCAGCCGGCCGCGCGGCATTGCGCGAGGATCCGCTCGACCTCGTCGTAGCTCGTCAGGCGCAGCAGGTGCTCGCCCGGCTGGGCGGGCGCGCCGCCGGTGCCCGCGCCCCCATCGGCCTCAAGCGCGCGCAGCTCGGCGGGCAGCGCGCCCTGCGCGAGGCGCAGGAACAGCTGCAGCCCGGCGAAGCGCTGCAGCAGCGCCGCGGTGCGCTCGAGCGCGACCACCTCGCCGCGCCGCAGCAT
The DNA here is from genome assembly GCF_058803765.1 of Burkholderia sp. GW821-FHT14F03. NCBI lineage: Bacteria > Pseudomonadati > Pseudomonadota > Betaproteobacteria > Burkholderiales > Burkholderiaceae > Burkholderia > Burkholderia sp. GW821-FHT14F03. The sequence goes on along the minus strand of NZ_JBXAPG010000033.1, from coordinate 64,678 downwards.
CGCGATGCGGTCGCACAGCGCTTCGGCTTCTTCCAGGTAGTGCGTGGTCAGCACGATCGTGTGGCCCTCGCGATTGAGGCGCGAGATGAATTTCCACAAGGTCTGCCGCAGCTCGACGTCGACGCCCGCGGTCGGCTCGTCGAGCACGATCACGGGCGGACGGTGCACGAGCGCCTGCGCGACCAGCACGCGCCGCTTCATGCCGCCCGACAGCGCGCGCATGTTCGCGTCGGCCTTGTCGGTGAGATCGAGGTTCGCCATCACCTCGTCGATCCAGTCGTCGTTGCGGCGCAGCCCGAAGTAGCCGGACTGGATCCGCAGCGTCTCGCGCACCGAGAAGAACGGATCGAACACGAGCTCCTGCGGCACGACGCCGAGCGCGCGGCGCGCGGCGCGGAAGTCCTTGACGACATCGTGGCCGCGGACGGCGACGCTGCCTTCGTCGGCCCGCGCGAGGCCCGCGAGTATGCTGATGAGGGTGGTCTTGCCGGCGCCGTTGGGGCCGAGCAAGCCGAAGAATTCGCCTTCCTCGACCGACAGGCTGACGCCCTTGAGCGCCTGAAGCGCCTTGTAGCGCTTCTTGACGTGACGGATTTCTATGGCTGACATGACTGAGCGCGGCCCGGGCCGCGACGCCTTCTCTGTGCTGGTGCGAATGGGGAAAAACGGGGACCGGTCAGCCGGCCCACAAACGTTCGATTATAGGCCAAACCGGGAGGGTGGGCCGGGCGCGAAAGCCGCACCCGCGCCCTGACGCGGCGAGCGTCAATGTCGCTCGGCGAGGAGCGTGTCGATGCCGTAGGCCTGCGCGAGGCTCGCGAGCTTCGGCGGCAGATGAAGGATGTCGAGCGCGACGCCGCGCGCGCGCGCGGCGCGCTGCCAGGCGAGCAGCACCGCGAGCGCGGAGGAGTCGAATTGCGCGAGCGCCGCGCAGTCGACCACGGTGGCGCCCGCGTCGATCTGCGCGAGCCCCTGCGCGAGCGCGGCGGTCGCGCTCGCGTGGGTCAGCGTCGCGCCGGCATTGAAGGACTTCACGACGCCTTGCCCGCCGCCAGCTGCTCGTTGCGCTGGGTCAGGAACTGGATCAGGCCGTCCACGCCGCTTTGCTGGATCTTCTCGTTGAACTGCTGCTGATAGGTCTGGATCAGCCACGCGCCGAGCACGTTCAGGTCATACACGCGCCAGCCCTGCGCGCTCTTGTACAGCCGGTAGTCGATCTGGACCGGCTGGCCGTTGTTCATCGCGACCGTGCGCACCACGACGTCGGTGTCGGCCGGATCGGCGCGGAACGGCGGGTACTGGATCTGCTGGTCCGGCTTCAGCTGGGCGAGCGCGCCCGAGTAGGTGCGGATCAGCAGTATCTTGAACTGCTCGACGATCTGCTGCTGCTGCGCGGCCGTCGCGGTGCGCCAGTTGCGGCCCATCACGATCTGCGTGGTGCGGCGGAAGTCGGCGTACGGCAGGATGTCGCGGTTGACGATCGCCGTCACCCGGTTGATGTCGCCCGGCTTGATCGCCTGGGCGCGCACTTCGTCGAGCACCTGCTGGGTCGCGGTCTTGATCAGGGCCTGCGGATTCGATTGGTCGACCTGCGCGTGGGCGGCGCCGCCGAACGCGAAGAACGCGGCGAACATGGGGATCAGAAAGATTTTCTTCATAGGATTGAGGTCCTGCGTCAATGAAGTCGGTGCGATGCTTGGAGCGGGAGCGGCGCCGCAAGTTCGGCTCCGCCGCCCGCCGAATCGTTTCCGGCTGTAACGAATGTAAATCCGCGCGGGTCAGCGCAGGATGTTCGGCAGGCGCACGCCGCCCGGCGACGGCGGCACGAACTGCTGCGCCGGCACGTTGGTCGCGCTCGCCGGATTCGGCGCGCCCGCGCCCGAGGCCGCCGCGGCGCCCGCGGCGGGCGCCGCGGCGTCGTCCGGCAGATCGTACTTGGGCAGCGCCTCGCTGCCGTAGTCCTGCACGTTGGCGCCCGAGATCAGAGCCTGACGGCGCTGCAGGTACGCGTTGCGGACGAACGAGTACTTGTCGATCGCCGCCGCGTTCAGCACGTCGCCCGCGCCGAGCAGGTTCGCGCGCGTGTTCACGAGGTTCACGCCGAACAGCGCCCAGCTTACGCTGTCGGGCTTCACATAGGTGAGCGGGTTGCCGAGATAGTCGACCGCGAGGCCGGCCGTGTCGCGCACCGTGCTCGGGCCGAGCAGCGGCAGCACCAGGTACGGGCCGGACGGCACGCCGTAGTGGCCGAGCGTGGTGCCGAAATCGGCGCTGTGCTTCGGCAGCTTCGCGGCCGACGCGACGTCGAACAGGCCGCCGACGCCGAACACCGTGTTGATCACCACCCGCATGATGTCGCCGACGCCGTCGGCGATCTTCAGCTGCGCGAGGTTGTTCGCGGCGATGTAGACGTCGCCCACGTTCGAGAAGACGTTCGCGATGCTCTCGCGCACCGGCTGCGGCACGACCCACGCATACCCCTGCGCGACCGGCTTGAGGCCATAGGTATCGATGGTGTCGTTGAACTTGTAGACCGACCGGTTGAAGCCCTCGAACGGGTCGCCCTTGGTCGGCGTCTGCACGGTCGCACAGCCGCTCATCGCCGCGACGGCCGCCGTCGCGAGCAGTGCGTTTCTGATGCGCATCGTCTGCATGGTGGTTTCCCTCTTCTCTCTGTCGTTTATTGGCCGGCCGGCGCGGACGCGGCCGGTGCGGCGGCGCCCGACGCGGGCTTGCCCGCGCCGGCATCCGCCGCCTTGCTGTACAGGAACTGGCCGATCAGGTTCTCCAGCACGATCGCGGACTGGGTCATCGTGATCGTGTCGCCCGCCTTCAGCATCTCGGTGTCGCCGCCCGGCTCCAGGCCGATGTACTGCTCGCCGAGCAGGCCGGAGGTCAGGATCTTCGCGGAAGAATCCTTCGGAAACGGATACTGCTGGAACAGGTCGATCGTCACGAGCGCCTGGTAGGTGTTGGTATCGAAGCCGATCGACCCGACCCGGCCGACCACCACGCCCGCGCTCTTCACCGCCGCGCGCGGCTTGAGGCCGCCGATATTGTCGAACTTCATCTTCACCGGATAGGTCGCCTGGAACGACAGCGAGCTCATGTTGCCGACCTTCAGCGCGAGGAACAGCAGCGCAATGAAACCCAACACCACGAACAGGCCGACCCAGAAGTCGAGAGCAGTCTTTTTCATCGTCATCCCAAAAAGGCTTTAGCTGAACATCAGCGCAGTCAGCAGGAAATCGAGGCCGAGTACGGCGAGCGACGCGTACACGACGGTCTTGGTCGTCGCGCGCGACACGCCTTCCGGCGTCGGCTTCGCTTCGTAACCTTGAAACAGCGCGATGAAGGTCACCGCGAAACCGAATACGACACTTTTCAATACGCCGTTGCCGACGTCGTTCCAGACGTCGACGCCGCCCTGCATCTGCGACCAGAACGCGCCGGAATCGACGCCGATCAGGATCACGCCGACCACGTAGCCGCCCATCACGCCGACCGCGCTGAAGATCGCGGCCAGCAGCGGCATCGTGATGATCCCGGCCCACATGCGCGGCGCGATCACGGTCTTGAGCGGATCGACCGCCATCATCTCGAGCGCGGTCAGTTGCTCGCCCGCCTTCATCAGGCCGATCTCGGCCGTGAGCGAGGTGCCCGCGCGCCCGGCGAACAGCAGCGCGGTCACGACGGGGCCCAGCTCGCGCACGAGCGACAGCGCGACGAGCAGGCCGAGCGCCTGCTCGGAGCCGTAGCGGTTCAGCGTGTAGTAGCCCTGCAGGCCGAGCACGAAGCCGACGAACAGGCCCGACACGGCGATGATCACGAACGAATAATTACCGAGGAAATGAATCTGTTTCGTGACGAGCCGCGGCCGCCGCAGCAGCGGGAAGAACTCGAGCACGAGGCGCGCGAACATGCGGGCCGCGTAGCCTGCCTGGCCGAGGCCGCCGATCACGAAACGTCCGATCGCGCTGATCATTCCCGCCCTCCGCCAAGTCCGAAGTCAGCCGCGAGCGGCTGGCTCATGTAGTGAAACCGGAACGGGCCGTCCGGCGTGCCGTCGATGAACTGGCGCACGCTCGGGTCGGTCGACGCGCGCAGCTCGTCGGGCGTGCCCTGGGCGAGCACGCCGCCGTTCGCGAGGAAATAGACGTAGTCGGCGATCGCGAACGATTCCGGCACGTCGTGCGTGACGAGGATCGAGGTCGCGCCGAGCGCCTGGTTCAGCGTGCGGATCAGGTTCGCGGTGATGCCGAGCGAGATCGGGTCGAGGCCCGCGAACGGCTCGTCATACATCATCAACTCGGGATCGAGCGCGATCGCGCGCGCGAGCGCCACGCGCCGCGCCATCCCGCCCGACACCTCGGACGGCATCAGGTCGCGCGCGCCGCGCAGCCCGACCGCGTTGAGCTTCATCAGCACCAGGTCGTGAATCAGCGCGTCCGGCAGGTCGGTATGCTCGCGCAGCGCGAACGCGACGTTCTCGTAGACCGACATGTCGGTGAACAGCGCGCCGAACTGGAACAGCATGCCCATCTTGCGGCGCAGCGCGTACAGGCCGTCGCGCGACTGCGCGCCGATGTCCGCGCCGCCGAACAGCACCTGCCCGCGGCGCGCGCGCACGAGCCCGCCGATCAGCCGCAGCACGGTCGTCTTGCCGCAGCCCGAGCCGCCCATGACCGCGACCACCTGGCCGCGTCCGAAACGCATGTTCAGGTTCGACAGGACAAGACGGTCGCCGTAGCCGAAATCGACGTCGCGAAGCTCAAGCAGGGTCTCGGGAGGAGGGCTCACGGAATTGGCATTCCTTTTACGCAGAACGCCGAATTATAGGGCCTGCCTTGGAATGATGTCGCGACGCACGAATCGGGGTCTCAGTCAGAGAGTGTCAAATGGTGACGGCGCGGCTGTTGCGTTGCAGCAATATTGCGCCTGCATGGCGGCGACGGCCGCCCGATAGTCCGCGGCGCCTGTCACCGCGCTGACCACCGCGACGCCGCCGACGCCCGTCGCCAGGACCGCCGGCAGGGTGTCGGGGCCGATCCCGCCGATCGCGACGAGCGGCGCCCGGGTGAGCGCGAAGCGCGCGTAGCGGGCGATCCGGGCCAGGCCTTGCGGCGGCGCAGCAACGGCCTTGGTGGCGGTCGCGAACACCGGCCCGAGCGCCAGGTAGCTCGGCCGCACGCTCAGCGCGACCAGCATCTCGTAGTAGCCGTGGCTCGACAGGCCGAGCCGCACGCCCGCGGCCGCGAGCGCGCCGAGGTCGGCCGTCTCGAGATCCTCCTGGCCCAGGTGGACGCCGTACGCGCCGGCCGCCAGCGCCAGCTGCCAGTGATCGTTGATGAACACCCGCGCGTCCGGATAGCGCCGCCCCGCCGCCACCGCCCGCGCGATCTCCGCGCGCAGCACGGCCGGCTCGGCCTCCTTGACGCGCAGCTGGACCGTGCGCACACCGCATTCGAGCACCCGTTCGACCCAGTCGGCGCTCGGCAGCACCGGATACAGGCCGAGCCGCGCCGGGCAAGGCGCGAAGCCCGGGCCTGGCGGCAGCGCGGGCGCCGCGGCGCGCGGGAAGCGGTCGGGATCGACGGGCCAGGCGTCGGCGCCGGCCGCCTCGTCGCCGTCGCGCCACGCGAGCGCGAGCACCAGTGCATCGGGCGGCGCGAAGCCGCAGTCGAGGAACGCCGCGAACGCGGCCAGCCAGTCGTCCGCGAGCGGCGCGGCGGCGTCGAGCGGATAGCAGGCCGCGCCCCAGTACAGCACCGCCGCGCGTTCCACGAACGTGATCACGCCCGCGCCCGAGGCCGCGAGCCGCGCCGCGTCGGCGGGCGCGCAATCGGCGGCGGGCGTCACCAGCAGGTCGCCCGCGCCGGCCTGCGCCGGCCGTGCGACGCACAGCCGCAGCGGCGCGGCGGGCGCGGGCCACGCGCCCAGCGCCGGGCGGATCCGCCCGGCCGCCTCGGCCAGTTCGTCGGCGGGCGGCCAGAACACGGCCGGAAACGCGAGGCTCACGCCCCACCCCCGTCCTGGTGCCAGAACGGCATGCCGACCACCGGCGTGCTCGCGTGCGCGATCTCGCGCGCGTCCATCGGGCCGGCGAGATATGCGGCGCGGCCGGCCTCGACGCCCTGCGCGAACGCGCGCGCCATGATCTCCGGATGGGTGGCCTGCGACACGGCCGTGTTGAGCAGCACGCCGTCGAAGCCCCATTCCATCACCTGGCACGCGTGCGACGGCACGCCGAGCCCCGCATCGACGATCAGCGGCACGTCCGGCAGGCGCTCGCGCAGCACGCGCAGGCCGTATGGGTTGAGCACGCCCTTGCCGGTGCCGATCGGCGCGCCCCACGGCATCAGCGCCTCGCAGCCCGCGTCGAGCAGGCGCCGGCCGATCACGAGATCCTCGGTGCAGTACGGCAGCACCTTGAAACCGTCCTTCACAAGCAGCGCGGCGGCCTCGATCAGCCCGACCGGGTCCGGCTGCAGCGTGTAGTCGTCGCCAATCAGTTCGAGCTTGATCCAGTCGGTCTCGAACACCTCGCGCGCCATCTGCGCGGTGGCGACCGCCTCCGCGACCGTCTGGCAGCCGGCCGTGTTCGGCAACAGCGGCACCGCGTGGCGCTTGAGCAGTTCGAAGAAGCCGGTCTCGCCGGCGCCCGCGTTCATCTGGCGGCGCAGCGCGACCGTCACCATGCCCGGCCGCGACGCCGCGATCGAGTCGGACAGCGACTGCAGGGACGGATAGCGCGACGTGCCGATCAGCACGCGGCTCGCGAAGGTTTCGCCGTACAGCGTGAGCGCGTCGGCGGAAGGAAGGGACGTCATCGAAGAATCCTGGTTGGGCCGGAAGCGGCGGCGTCAGCCGCCCGCCACCGGATGCACGACATCGAGCCGGTCGCCGCCGGCGAGCGCACGCGCCGCGTGCTGGGTGCGCGCGACGAACGCGCCGTTCAGGGCCACCGCGAACGGCGGCGTCGCGCCGTACGCGGCGAGGGCGTCGGCGACCGTCGCGCCGTCGGGCAGGGTCAGCATCTGTTGATTGATCTGGATGTCCATCATGCGAAAAGTCGGTATCGGTTCGGCGCGGCGCTCACGCGGGCTCGCGCACCTCGCCCAGTTGCAGCAGCGCCGGCCAGCGGGCGTCGGCGCGCCAGGCGGCAAACGTATCGGCATCCGTCACCCGGCGTTCGAGCAGCGCGCGCGCGAAACGCGCCGCCTGATCCGCCACCTCCGGCGCGATCATGAAGCCGTGGCGGTACAGGCCGTTGACGGCCAGCCGCGCGCCGCCGTCCCAGACCAGCGCCGGTCGGTGGTCGGGCAGCGTCGGCCGGCATTGCGCGTTGAGTTCGAGTATGCGCGCCTCGCCGAAGGCCGGATGCACGGAAAACGCGGCGCTCAGCAGTTCGAGCGCCGAGCGCACGCTGACGGGCGACATGTCCTCGCCCTCCACCTCGGTCGCGCCGATCACGTACAGGTCATGCTCCTTCGGCGCGATGTAGAGCGGGTAGCGCGGATGCAGCAGCCGCACCGGACGGCTCAGGCCGATACCCGGCGCGTGCACGCGCGCCACCTCGCCGCGGATCCCGCGCAGCGTCGGGAACACCTGCTTCGCGCCCAGCCCGCGGCAATCGATCGTGACGCGCGCCGCCGGCGCGGTCGCGAGATCGACCACGGTATTCCAGTGCGTCTCGACGCCGCGCTCGGCCAGGCCGGCCGCGAATGCATGCAAGGTCTGGCGGTTGTCGAGCTGGCCCTCGCGCGGCAGCAGCAGGCCGCGCGCGAAGCGACCGCCGAGCGCGGGCTCGGCCGCGTCGACCTGCGCGCCGGCAAGCGGCACGAAGCCGCCGTCGACCAGCGCCGCCGGCGCGTTCGCGCGCACCCGGCGCTCGAACAGCGGCGCCTCGGCGCGATCCGCGTGATGCCAGACCACGAGCGTGCCGTTGCGCTGGAAGAACACCGGCTCCGGCAGTTCGGCGAGCCACGCGGGCCAGCGCTCGAGCGACGCGGCGCCCAGTTCGGTGATCAGCAGTTCCGCGCTCGCCGCCTCGGCGAGCGGCGCGAGCATCGCGGCGGCCACCCAGGCGGCCGCGCCCGACCCGGCCGCGTCGCCGCGCTCGACGAGCACGACGCGATGGCCCTCGCCCGCCAGCCGCCATGCGACCAGCCGACCGACCAGGCCGCCGCCCAGCACCGCGAAATCGGCTTGCGATCCGAGCGGCGTCATGAGCGCCCCCCCGCCCGCGCAGCAGCGCGACAGCAGGACCACGGGAAACATACAAATGAAGAATGAACGGTCATCGAATCCTTCCGCAACACGCGGCGCGCGCACCCAAAAGGACGAAACCGGCAGCCAGGGCCGGCCGGGCGTGCGAGGCGCTGGCGAAACGGGAATGACGGCCAGCGCGGCCCGGCGGGATCGGAAACTTCCCGCGCCGGTATTACCCGGATCGGGTGCGAAGGGTCTCTCTCAGCCTCGTCGCGCCACGCCCGTCGCCGGGCGGCTGGCGTGCAAAGCACCCCTGTTTCGTCGGCGGTCATTAGACCATAAAAGCGGAAACGGCCGCAAACCGGCGCCTGCGGCAAAATCGCCCGACGCCCCGCCGCGCTGGCACAATGCCCGATGATCGGGCCGGGTCCGGTCGCGCCCGGCCCGCGCGTTAAGGGCCGTTTAAGCCGCGCCCCACACAATCGGCGCACGCCCGCCGCCATGCGGCACTGTTTTCAGGCGCGCCGCGCGCGGCGCGGTATCCGGTCCACTCATCAGGACGCCCATGAGCCAATCGCCCCCCTCCGCCCGCCCCGATCCGCACGATCCCGCCGCGTCCGCGCGCGACGTGTCGGCGTGGCGGCTCATCAAGCCCTACTGGGTCTCGTCCGAATGGAAGATCGCCTGGACGCTGTTCATCACGATCATCGCGATCAACCTGCTGATGGTCGCGATCAACGTCAAGCTCAACAAGTGGAACGCGCAGTTCTACAACGCGCTGGAATCGAAGGACGTCCACGACTTCCCGCACCTGCTGCTCGTGTTCAGCGGGCTCGCATTCGCGTACATCATCCTGTTCGTCTACGGCCGCTACCTGCGGCAGATGCTCGGCTTCCGCTGGCGGCAGTGGCTCACCGAGCGCTTCCTGGAGGAATGGCTCGGCGCGCGCGCGTTCTACCGGATCGAACGCGACCGCCTCGCCGACAACCCCGACCAGCGGATCAGCGACGATCTCGCGTCGTTCGCCACCACCACGCTCGCGCTGACCCTCGACCTGCTGTCGACGGTCGTCACGCTCGTGTCGTTCGTGACGATCCTCTGGTCGCTCGCGGGCGCGCTCACCATCACGCTCGGCGGCTCGCCGGTCATGATCCCCGGCTACATGGTGTGGGCCGCCGCGCTGTACGCCATATTCGGCTCGCTGATGACGCACTGGTTCGGCCACCAGCTCGTGCCGCTCAACTACCAGCAGCAGCGGGTCGAGGCCGACTTCCGCTTCGGCCTGATCCGGATCCGCGAGAACGCCGAGCAGATCGCGTTCTACGACGGCGAGCGCAGGGAGCGCGACAACGTCAACGGCGTGTTCGCGCACATCAAGGACAACTGGTGGCGCATCATGCGCTACACCAAGCGGCTCTCGTTCGTGCTCAGCTTCTACGGCCAGATCGCGATCATCTTCCCGATCGTGGTCGCCGCGCCGCGCTACTTCGCGGGCGCGTTCTCGTTCGGCGTGCTGATGCAGATCCGCGCCGCGTTCGACACCGTCAGCGAATCGTTCTCGTGGTTCATCAACAGCTACGGCACGCTCGTCGAATGGCGCGCGACCGTCAACCGTCTGCGCGAATTCAAGCGCGTCGCGCATGCGTCGCACAATGAGCGCGCCGAGGCCGCGGCCCACGGCCACGGCGGCATCGCGCTGCGCCAGGTCGACGCCGACCGGGTCGCGACGGCCGGCCTGCGGCTCGCGCTGCCCGACGGCCAGCCGCTCGCGACGATCGGCGACATCGCGATCCGCCCCGGCTCGCGCTGGCTCGTGCGCGGCGCCTCCGGGGCCGGCAAGAGCACGCTGATGCGCGCGCTGGCGGGCCTGTGGCCGTTCGGCGACGGCGCGATCGACGCGCCGTCCGGCGCGCGCATGATGTTCGTCCCGCAGCAGAGCTACCTGCCGATCGGCACGCTGAAGGCGGCGCTCGCGTATCCGTCGGGCGCCGACGCGTTCAGCGACGAGGCCTGCCGCGACGCGCTGCGCGCCTGCCATCTCGACGCCTATGCCGAGCGCCTCGCCGAGACCGGCCACTGGACCCGCATCCTGTCGCCGGGCGAGCAGCAGCGTCTCGCGGGCGCCCGCGTGCTGCTGCACAAGCCCGACTACCTGTTCCTCGACGAAGCGACGAGCGCGCTCGACGCCGACAACGAGGCGCGCTTCTATCACGTGCTCAACGAGCGCCTGCCGAAGGCCGCGATCGTGAGCGTCGCGCACCGCGAATCGCTCGCGAGCTTCCACCACGAGACGCTCGACGTGCAGCGCGCCGACCAGAAGCTCGCCGCGTAGCGCCAGCGCCGGCGCGCCTCGCGCGCGTCGGTTCACGCCGGCGGTCTCCGGCCGCTGGCGCGACGCCGGGCGCCTCGCGCCCGGCCGAGGTTCGACGCCGGACCCCGGCGCCGGCCCGGCTCCCGGCCCGACCCGCCCCCCACGCATTCCGAGCGCGGCTTCTTTTTTGCTCCGCCGCCCCGCCCCTTACAATAGCCCGCGACCCCCACGACACCGGGAGCAACGGCGCGCATGCAGGCATTCCAGTGGTTCCACGAGCTGTCGACGCGCGAGCGCCGCACGCTCTACGCCGGCTTCGGCGGCTACGGGGTCGACGCGTTCGACTTCATGATCTATTCATTCCTGATCCCGACGTTGATCGCGTCATGGGGCATGACGCGCAGCGAGGCGGGTCTGATCGCGACCAGCGCGCTGGTGTCGTCGGCGCTCGGCGGCTGGCTCGCCGGCATCCTCGCCGATCGCTACGGCCGCGTGCGCGTGCTGCAATGGACGATCGCGACCTTCGCGCTGTTCACCTGCCTGTCCGGCTTCACGAACTCGTTCGAGCAGTTGCTCGCGACCCGCACGCTGCAGGGCCTCGGCTTCGGCGGCGAATGGTCGGTGGTGACGATCATGATGGCCGAGACGATCCGCTCGCCGCAGCATCGCGCGAAGGCGGTCGGCACCCTGCAGAGCAGCTGGTCGGTCGGCTGGGCCCTGGCCGCGCTGCTGTACTGGGCGTTCTTCGCGCTGCTGCCCGAACAGTATGCGTGGCGCGCGTGCTTCTGGATCGGCCTCGCGCCCGCGCTGTGGATCCTCTACATCCGCCGTCACGTGCGCGACCCCGAACTGTACGTCGCCGCTCGCCGCGCCCGCGAAGCCCGCGGCGGGCGCACACCGTTCCTGCAGATCTTCGCCCCCGCGCACCTGAAGGCGACCTGTTTCGGCAGCCTGCTGTGCACCGGCATGCTGGGCGGCTACTACGCGATCACGACCTGGCTGCCCACCTACCTGAAAACCGTCCGGCACCTGTCCGTGTTCAACACCAGCGGCTACCTGATCGTGCTGATCACCGGCTCGTTCCTCGGCTATCTGGTCGGCGCCATCCTGTCCGACCGGATCGGACGGCGCGCGTCGTTCATCCTGTTCGCGATCGGCTCGTTCGCGATCGGCATGGCCTACACCATGCTGCCCATCACCGACGACGCCATGCTGCTGCTCGGCTTTCCACTCGGCATCGTCGTGCAGGGCGTGTTCGCCGGCATCGGCGCGTACCTGTCGGAACTCTATCCCGGCGCGATCCGCGGCTCCGGCCAGGGCTTCTGCTACAACCTCGGCCGCGGTCTCGGCTCGCTGTTCCCGATCGCGGTCGGCGCGCTGTCGCAGTCGATGTCGCTCGTGCAGGCGATCGGCTACGTCGCGGGCGGCGGCTACCTGCTCGTCGTGGTCGCCGCGCTCGTGCTGCCCGAAACCCGCGGCAAGTCGCTCGTGGAAGCCGGCGTGGGCGCGGGCTGAGGCACGGGGCGCCGCCATGCATGCGGTCGTTCTCGGCGCAGGGGCGATCGGCGTCGCCACCGCGTTCCACCTGCGCGAGGCCGGCTGCGAGGTCACGGCGATCGAGCGCGAGCCCGACGCCGCGCTCGCGACGAGCCTCGGCAATGCCGGCATCATCGCGCCCGGCTACGTGACGCCGTGGGCCGCGCCGGGGATGCCGGCGTAACTCCTCAAGGATCTGTTGAACGCAAGCGTCAGTTGCAGCTGCGCGCGCGGCGTGCGCCGCGCGCCGGCCGCGACCGGCAATGCCGCCAGCGCCTCGCGCGAACCCGCGTCGGGATCCAGCGCGACGAAGCAGCGCGGCCGGCCGGCGCCATGCTCAGCGCGTGGCCGCCGCGCGTGCGCCGGCCGATTCGCGCGCCGCGCCGAGCCGCTCGCCCTGCGGCAGCGGGCCATGCTCGCCCCACACGTCGGTGGGCAGCACCTTGTCCAGCTCGGGAATCGTCTTGCGCGTGAACACCGGATCGGCGACGCCTGCCGCGCGCTGCCGCTGGTAATCGCGCCACGCGGCATGCGCATACTTGCCGAGCGCGAGGATCGCGAGCAGGTTGATGAGCGCCATCAGGCCCATGCTGGTGTCGGCCATCGCCCACACGAGCGGCAGCTGACCGACACTGCCGAACATCACCATCCCGAGCACCGCGAGCCGGAACACCAGGACCGCGCCGCGCCGCTTGGTGATGAACTCGACATTGCCTTCCGCATACGCGTAGTTGCCGATCACCGAGGAAAACGCGAGGAAGAAGATCGCGACCGCCATGTAGATCCCGCCCCAGTCGCCGACATGGCTCGAGATCGCGCGCTGCGTGAGCGCCGCGCCTTCCATCGCGGTGCCGACCTCGTACTGGCCCGACAGCAGGATCACGAACGCGGTCGCGCTGCAGATCACGATCGTGTCGACAAACACGCCGAGCATCTGGATCAGGCCCTGCGTGACCGGATGGCGCGTGCTGGCCGTCGCGGCCGCGTTCGGCGCGCTGCCCATCCCCGCTTCGTTCGAGAACAGCCCGCGCTTGACGCCGATCGCCACCGCCTGGCTCACCGCGTAGCCCGTCAGGCCGCCCGCCGCCTGCTCGAGGCCGAATGCGCTCTTCACGATCAGCATGATCATCTCCGGCACCATCGCGACGTGCGTCGCCACCGCGTAGACCGCGAGCGCGAGATAGCCGATCGCCATCACCGGCACGATCACCTGCGCGACGTTCGCGATCCGGCGGATCCCGCCGAAGATGATCGGCGCGGTCAGCAGCACGAGGCCCAGCCCGACCGCCGCGCGGCTCCAGCCGAACGACGCGTTGAAGGCCTCCGCGATCGCGTTCGCCTGCACCGCGTTGAACACGAAACCGAAGGCCAGGATCAGCGACAGCGAGAACAGCACGCCGAAGCCGCGCGAACGCAGCCCGATCTGAATATAGTACGCGGGCCCCCCACGGTAGGTGCCGTCATGGTGCGAGACCTTGAAGATCTGCGCGAGCGTCGCCTCGACGAAGGCCGACGACATCCCGACGAGCGCCGTCATCCACATCCAGAAGATCGCGCCCGGGCCGCCGACGGTCAGCGCGACCGCCACGCCGGCGATGTTGCCGGTGCCGACCCGGCTCGCGAGGCCGGTCGCGAACGCCTGGAACGACGAGATGCTGCCCGGTTCGCCCTTGCTGCCGACCAGCTTCATGCTCAGCAGCAGCGCCCGCAACTGGATCATCCTGAAGCGCAATGTGAACCACAGGCCCGCGCCGAGCAGCAGCGCGATCAGCACGTAGCTCCAGAGAATGCCGTTGATGCCGTCGATCAACGCATGCACAAATCCTTCCATCCGCTAGCCTCCTGATTGGGGTCAGATAATTTTTGCTCCAGGTCATGACCGGGCAAGGGGCGTCATGATATGACAGGTTTATCGAACTCTTACTAAAACGTAATATTTGTGATGATTGTGAAAGCAAGTGAAGCGATGCGCCAAAGCGCGCGGCCATAAAAAAACCGGGCGTCTCGCGACGCCCGGTTGCCGGTGCGAACTGCCCGAACCGCTCAGCGCGGCAGCTCGGAATGCCCCATCAGGAAAGCATCGACCGCGCGCGCGCACTGGCGCCCCTCGCGGATCGCCCACACCACGAGCGACTGGCCGCGCCGCATGTCGCCCGCCGCGAACACCTTGTCGACCGAGGTGTGATACGCGCGCTCGCCGTCGGTCGCCGCGCGCACGTTGCCGCGCCCGTCCTTGGCGACGCCGAACGCATCGAGCACCGGCGCGACCGGCTGCGTGAAGCCCATCGCGAGCAGCACGAGGTCGGCCTTGATCTCGAACTCCGAGCCGGCGACCTCCTGCATCTTGCCGTCCTTCCATTCGACGCGCACCGCGATCAGCTTGTCGACCTTGCCGTTCTTGCCTTCGAAGCGCTTGGTCGCGACCGCCCAGTCGCGCTCGCAGCCCTCGTCGTGCGACGAGGACGTGCGCAGCTTGATCGGCCAGTACGGCCACACGAGCGCCTTGTTCTCCTGCTCGGGCGGCTGCGGCAGCAGTTCGAACTGCGTGACCTGCTTCGCGCCATGACGGTTCGAGGTGCCGACGCAGTCGGAGCCGGTATCGCCGCCGCCGATCACGACCACGTGCTTGCCCTTCGCGAGCAGCTGGTCAACCAGCTTGTCGCCGGCGTTGACCTTGTTCTGCTGGGGCAGGAAATCCATCGCGTAATGGATCCCGGCCAGCTCGCGGCCCGGCACCGGCAGGTCGCGCGGCGTTTCCGAACCACCCGCGATCACCACGGCGTCGTACTCGTCGCGCAGCGTCTCGGGCGAGAGGGTGTCCTTCGCCATGTTGCCGATCTCGGCGGGCAGCGGCTCCTTGCCGATGAACACGCTGGTGCGGAACGTCACGCCTTCCGCCTCCATCTGGCGCATGCGCCGGTCGATCAGCCACTTCTCGAGCTTGAAGTCGGGAATCCCGTAGCGCAGCAGGCCGCCGATCCGGTCGTTCTTCTCGAACACCGTCACGTCATGGCCCGCGCGCGCGAGCTGCTGCGCGGCCGCGAGGCCCGCCGGACCGGAGCCGACCACCGCGACCTTCTTGCCGGTCTTGCGCGCGTTCGGCTGCGGCTCGACCCAGCCTTCCGCCCAGGCCTTGTCGATGATCGCGTGCTCGATCGACTTGATGCCGACCGGGTCGTCGTTGATGCCGAGCGTGCAGGCCGCCTCGCACGGCGCCGGGCAGATCCGGCCCGTGAACTCCGGGAAGTTGTTGGTCGAGTGCAGCACCTCGATCGCGGTGCGCCAATCCTGGCGGAACACCAGGTCGTTGAAGTCCGGGATGACGTTGTTGACGGGGCAGCCGTTGTTGCAGAACGGGATCCCGCAATCCATGCAGCGCGCGCCCTGGACCTTCGCATCGTCGTCGGACAGCGCCGCGACGAATTCCTTGTAGTGCTTCACGCGCGTGAGCGGTGCTTCGTACGCCTCGTGGCGGCGTTCGAACTCCAGAAAACCGGTTGCCTTGCCCATAAGGTTCTCGTCTGAATCTGTGTATCGGGTGAGGGGAGCCGCGTCCGCCCTTCACGGGCGGACGCTGTCGCTATGCGTTCGGGGGCGGGGCGCTCAGGCGGCGAGGACTTCCTTCGCCGCCTTCTTCGCGCCGAGTTCGCCGAGTGCGCGCTTGTATTCCTGCGGGAACACCTTCACGAACTGGCGGCGCGACGCATCCCAGTTTTCCAGCAGCGACTTCGCGCGCGGCGAACCCGTGAACTGGAAGTGACGCTCGACGAGCCCCTTGAGCAGCGCTTCGTCGGTGGCGCCCGCGTGCCACAGCGCGCGGTCGACCGTGCGTTCCTGCTCCGCCTGCTGCAGCACCGGATCGAGCGCGACCATCGCCTTGTTGCACTTGCCGGCGAACGCGCCGTCCGGGTCGTACACGTAGGCGACGCCACCCGACATGCCCGCCGCGAAATTGCGCCCCGTCTCGCCCAGCACCACCACCGTGCCGCCCGTCATGTACTCGCAGCCGTGGTCGCCCGTGCCCTCGACGACCGCGGTCGCGCCCGAGTTGCGCACGCAGAAGCGCTCGCCCGCGACGCCGCGGAAGAACGCCTCGCCTTCGAGCGCGCCGTACATCACGGTGTTGCCGCAGATGATGTTTTCCTCGGACTTGCCGCGGAAATCGTTGGTCGGACGGATGATGATGCGGCCGCCCGACAGCCCCTTGCCGACGTAGTCGTTGCCGTCGCCGACGAGATCGAGCGTCACGCCCTTCGCGAGGAACGCGCCGAAGCTCTGCCCCGCCGTGCCTTTGAGCTGGATGTGGATCGCATCGTCGGCGAGACCGTCGTGGCCGTGCCGCTTCGCGATCGCGCCGGACAGCATCGCGCCGACCGTGCGGTTCACGTTGCGCACCGGCTGGATGAACGACACGTGCTCGCCGCTCTCGATCGCGGCCTTCGCCTTCTCGATCAGCGTATGGTCGAGCGCGCGCTCGAGGCCGTGCTCCTGGCTCTCGACATGGCGGCGCGCCACTTCCTCGCAGCCTTCCGGCTGGTAGAACACGCGCGCGAAATCGAGGCCCTTCGCCTTCCAGTGCTCGATGCCCTTGCGGGTGTCGAGCAGATCGGCGCGGCCGACGAGGTCGTCGAACTTCGCGATGCCGAGCTGCGCCATGATCTCGCGCACTTCCTCGGCGATGAAGAAGAAGAAGTTGACCACGTGCTCCGGCTGGCCCGAGAACTTCGCGCGCAGCACCGGATCCTGGGTCGCGACGCCGACCGGGCAGGTGTTCAGGTGGCACTTGCGCATCATGATGCAGCCCTCGACGACGAGCGGCGCGGTCGCGAAGCCGAATTCGTCCGCACCGAGCAGCGCGCCGATCACGACGTCGCGGCCGGTCTTCATCTGGCCGTCGGCCTGCACGCGGATGCGGCCGCGCAGGCGGTTCAGCACCAGGGTCTGCTGGGTTTCCGCGAGGCCGAGCTCCCACGGCGTGCCGGCATGCTTGACCGAGGACAGCGGCGACGCGCCCGTGCCGCCGTCATGGCCGGCGACCACCACGTGATCCGCCTTCGCCTTCGCGACGCCCGCCGCGACCGTGCCGACGCCCACTTCCGACACGAGCTTCACCGAGATGCTCGCGACCGGGTTCACGTTCTTCAGGTCGTGGATCAGCTGCGCGAGATCCTCGATCGAATAGATGTCGTGGTGCGGCGGCGGCGAGATCAGGCCGACGCCCGGCACCGAGTAGCGCAGCTTGCCGATGTACTCGGACACCTTGTGCCCCGGCAGCTGGCCGCCCTCGCCGGGCTTCGCGCCCTGCGCCATCTTGATCTGGATCTGGTCGGCCGAGGCCAGGTACTCCGCCGTCACGCCGAAGCGGCCCGACGCGACCTGCTTGATGCGCGAGCGCAGCGAATCGCCGTCCTTGAGCGCGATGTCGCGCACGATCTCGTCGCCGATGATCGACTTCAGCGTATCGCCGTTCTTGATCGGAATGCCGCGCAGTTCGTTGCGATAGCGGTTCTCGTCCTCGCCGCCCTCGCCGGTGTTCGACTTGCCGCCGATCCGGTTCATCGCGATCGCGAGCGTCGTGTGCGCCTCGGTGCTGATCGAGCCGAGCGACATCGCCCCCGTCGCGAAGCGCTTGACGATCTCCTTGGCGGACTCCACCTCGTCGATCGGGATCGCCTTCGCCGGATTGACCTTGAACTCGAACAGGCCGCGGAAGGTCATGTGCCGCCGGGTCTGGTCGTTGATCAGGTTCGCGTATTCCTTGTAGGTCTGGTAGGAATTGCTGCGCGTCGAATGCTGCAGCTTCGCGATCGTGTCGGGCGTCCACATGTGATCCTCGCCGCGCACGCGGTACGCGTACTCGCCGCCGGCGTCGAGCATGTCGCGCAGGACCGGATCGTCGCCGAACGCATCGCGGTGCAGGCGGATCGCCTCCTCCGCCACCTCGAACAGGCCGATGCCGCCGACCTTCGACGCCGTGCCCTTGAAGTACTTCTCGACGAGGTCGGTCGACAGGCCGAGCGCCTCGAAGATCTGCGCGCCGGTGTAGGACATGTAGGTGGAGATGCCCATCTTGGACATCACCTTCAGCAGCCCCTTGCCCACCGCCTTCGTGAAGTTGTAGATCGCCTTGTCCGCCGACAGGTCGCCCGGCAGCCCGTCCGCGAGCTTGGCCAGGGTTTCCATCGCGAGGTACGGGTGCACGGCTTCCGCGCCGTAGCCCGCGAGCAGCGCGAAATGGTGCGTCTCGCGCGCCGAGCCGGTCTCGACGACGAGCCCGGTGCTGGTGCGCAGCCCCTGCTGGACGAGATGCGTGTGGATCGCCGAGGTCGCGAGCAGCGCGGGAATCGCGACATGCCCGGCGTCGGTCTTGCGGTCGGACACGATCAGGATGTTGTAGCCGGACTTCACCGCGTCGACGGCCTCCGCGCACAGCGACGCGAGCCGCGCCTCGATGCCCGCCTTGCCCCAGGCGACCGGATAGCAGATGCTCAGCTCGTACGCGCTGAACTTGCCGCCCGTGTACTGGTCGATCGCGCGGATCTTCGCGATGTCCCGGAAGTCGAGCACCGGCTGCGACACTTCGAGCCGCATCGGCGGGTTGATGTTGTTGGTGTCGAGCAGGTTCGGCTTCGGGCCGATGAAGGACACGAGCGACATCACCATGTTCTCGCGGATCGGGTCGATCGGCGGGTTCGTCACCTGCGCGAACAGCTGCTTGAAGTAGTGGTAGAGCGTCTTGTTCTTGTTCGACATCACCGCGAGCGGCGAGTCGTTGCCCATCGAGCCGACCGCCTCCTCGCCCTGCTGCGCCATCGGCGCCATCAGGAACTTGAGGTCTTCCTGGGTGTAGCCGAACGCCTGCTGGCGGTCGAGCAGCGCCGCGCCCTCGCTGCGTCCGGCCGCGACGTCCTCCTCCTTCGGCTCGATCTCGTCGAGCTTGATGCGCACCGCATCGATCCAGCTCTTGTACGGCTTCGCGTTGGCGAGGTTGTCCTTGAGTTCCTTGTCGTCGATGATGCGGCCGTGCTCCATGTCGATCAGGAACATCTTGCCCGGCTGCAGACGCCACTTCTTGACGATCTTCGACTCGGGAATCGGCAGCACGCCCGATTCCGACGCCATGATCACGAGATCGTCGTCGGTGATCACGTAGCGCGCCGGACGCAGGCCGTTGCGATCGAGCGTCGCGCCGATCTGGCGGCCGTCGGTGAACGCGATCGCGGCGGGGCCGTCCCACGGCTCCATCATCGCGGCGTGGTATTCGTAGAACGCGCGGCGGCTGTCGTCCATCAGCGTGTGCTGCTCCCACGCCTCCGGAATCATCATCATCACCGCGTGGACGAGCGGATAGCCCGCCATCACGAGCAGTTCGAGACAGTTGTCGAACGACGCGGTGTCGGACTGGCCCGGATAAATGAGCGGCCACAGCTTCGGCAGGTCGTCGCCGAGCACGTGCGACGCGATCGCGCCGGTGCGCGCGTTCAGCCAGTTGACGTTGCCCTTCACGGTGTTGATCTCGCCGTTGTGGGCGATCATCCGGTACGGGTGGGCAAGCTCCCAGGCCGGGAAGGTGTTGGTCGAGAAGCGCTGGTGCACGAGCGCGAGCGCCGACACCACGCGCACATCCTGCAGGTCGCGGTAGTACACGCCGACCTGGCCCGCGAGCAGCAGCCCCTTGTAGACCACCGTGCGCGCCGACATCGACGGCACGAAGTATTCCTTGCCGTGCTTGAGCTTGAGCGCCTGGATCCGGTGGCTCGCGGTCTTGCGGATCACGTACAGCTTCCGCTCGAGCGCGTCGGTCACCATGATGTCCTTGCCGCGGCCGATGAAGATCTGCCGGATGATCGGCTCGGTCGACTTCACGGTCGGCGAGATCGGCATCGTCGCATCGACGGGCACGTCGCGCCAGCCGAGCACCACCTGCCCCTCGGCCTTCACCGTACGCTCCAGCTCCTGCTCGCACGCGATCCGCGACGCGTTCTCCTTCGGCAGGAAGATCATGCCGACCCCATATTCGCCCGCGGGCGGCAGCTGCACGTCCTGCCTGGCCATTTCCTCGCGGTAGAACGCGTCGGGAATCTGGATCAGGATGCCCGCGCCGTCGCCCATCAGCGGATCGGCGCCGACCGCGCCGCGGTGGTCGAGGTTCTCCAGGATCTTCAGGCCCTGCTCGATGATCTCGTGGCTTTTCTTGCCCTTGATGTGAGCGACGAAACCGACGCCGCAGGCGTCGTGCTCGTTGTGCGGGTCATACAGACCTTGCTCGGCGGGAACCGCGCAGTGCGGCTGCTGGTGGTCGTTCATGGGGACACCGTCTGTAAGGGGCCTGAAGGCCGTTAAACCATTTTCTTGTAGACCGCCGCCCTGCGGCGGTGCGGCTGGCCAGAGGCGGGCGGACCTGCGCCCGGGACCGCCGGAATTCGGAATATACGCGACGAATCAAGGGAATAGCAAATAAAGCTCGATGATTGAGCCCTAATTATCATCATGGTGCATGATTTACCTGTTTTATTGGGGGCGTATCAAAATGGGGCAAAAAGAAGCGGCATCCGGGGATGCCGCTCCGTTGTCCGCCCGAGGGCTCACTGCTGGACAGGCGGGGTGTTCTCGCGTACCTTTCGCGGCCGCCCGCGCGGCAGCGGCGACACGCGCCGGTTCGCGGTGCGCGCCGCCCACTCGCGGTAGGTGTCGCCGCCGAGGACCCAGCCCTTCAGCGTCGCCTGTTGCAGCTGGTCGGCCTGGCGCTCGTCGAGCGGCTGCTCGCACAGCTCCTTGTAGGCGCGCTGCCGCTCGAACGGCGTGTTGCCGAGCGCCCAGTAGAGCGGATGGTCGGTGATCAGGCTGTCGACGGTGACGCCGACGTGATGCCGATAGCTCGACCAGCGGTACGCGTCCGGCGCCGTCACCAGCTGCGCGCGCACCGGGCTCAGCTCGACGACGCGGCTCGCGAGCAGGAAGTAGCGCTCGCCCTCGATCACGGTCGCGCGGTAGCGACCTTCCCAGAGCGTGCCGCGCCGCGCGTAGCGGCGGTTGAAGTGGGCGACGTAGCGCCTGCCGACCGCCTGCATCGCTTTCGGCAGGCTGGCCTCGTCGCTCGGCGTGACGAGCAGTTGCACCTGGCGCGGCAGCAGCACATACGCATGCACCCCGAGGTGATGATCGCGCGCCGCCGCCTTCAGGCAATCAATGAAGAGTTCGTAATCCTGGTCGTCGACGAACGCCGGTTGCTGGTCCAGGCCGCGCAGAATCACGTGCTGCGGCTGATCGGGAACATAGAGTCGTGCTAGCCGTGCCATGCTGAATGTCCGTTTGATCGCGTTAGGAAATACCCGAAGGCCCGATTTGGTGCACTCGCGCAAAGCCCTGCGCGGTGCGGGAAACAAGTACGGTCGTGCGAATCCTAGGGAGAAAGCTCTAACTTACAACGCTGTTCTGTTTGAAACGTCGTGTTCATAATGGGCACGCCTTTACCGGAGGAGACAAGGGATGAAACAAAAACTGGCCATTACGGGGGCTGTTGCTCTGTCGTTCATGCTCGCAGGAACGGCCGCACATGCGCAATCGGCAGGGACTACTTACATCAGCACGGGCTGGCTCCATCTCGCCCCCCAGGACAGCAGCGATCCGTTGTTCGTCTATAACGTCGGCGGTTCGCCCGTCAACCGAGCGGTTCCCAACACCGGCGCCGGCATCAACGACTCCGATACGTTCGGCCTCGCGGTCGGTTATTTCATCACCGATCACATCTCCACCGAGTTCATCGCCGGGATTCCGCCGAAGTTCGACATCACCGGCAAGGGTCAGTTCTCCCAGTTTGGCGTATTGGGGCGCGCATACCAGTGGAGCCCCACGATGCTGCTCCGCTACCACTTCAACAGCGCCGAATCGCGGTTCCGCCCGTATGTCGGCATCGGCGCGACCTACACCTGGTTCACCGGCGCGAAGATCACGAACGGCACGTTCGAGCAGGGCGTGCTCGGCGGCCCGACCAGCGCCACCACCAGCAACCAGTGGGCGCCCGTCTTCAACGCCGGCTTCAGCTACGCCTTCACGAAGCACTGGTTCGGCGGCCTGTCGATCTCGTACATCCCGATCAGCGTCACCGCGACGTTCACGACCGCGCGACAGTCCGCGGTCGGCACGTTGACCGAAACGTCGAAGGCGAAGATCTCGCTGAACCCGATCGTCACCTACCTGAACATCGGCTACCGCTTCTAAGCGTAGTCGAATATTTGGGGAATGGTTAATTCCGCTGCAATTTGTAGCGGAATTTTCCCAACGTTACGAGACGGTCGATATTTCCTGCCCCGGCATCGCGCCGGGAGCACAGGTTCGTGCGCATTTTACGCACACGACGGCAGATTCATGCGCCTGCGCCGAGAAAATCCACAGGCATCAGGTCGATCCGGTCGGTACAGATCAGATCGACGCCCCAGCGCGCGAGCGCCAGCGCCCGCTCAGGGTCGTTCACCGTATAGACGAGGATCCGCAGCCCGGCCGCGTGGATCGCCTGCACCAGCGCCTCGTCGAACTGGGCGTGGTGCGCATGCAACGATACGCAGCCCAGCGCCTCGACCACCTCTTCGCGCCAGTGGGCGGGCACCCTCTCGTAGAGCATGCCGCGCGGCAACCCGGGCGCCGCGTCGCGCGCCGCCTCCAGCGCGGTCCGCGAGAACGACGACAGCAGCGGCGGCACCGCCGCGTTGCGCCAGCTCAACGCGGCTTCGGTCGCGACCACGCGGCCAGTCTCGCGCTCCCGGCCCGGACACGGCTTGATCTCGACATTCGCCAGCAGGCCGAGCGACGCGCAACGCGCGGCCGCCTGCTCGAGCGTCGGCATCCGCTCGCCGGCGAAGCGCGCGTCGAACCAGCGCCCCGCATCGAGCGCCGCCAGTTCCGCGTAACGCAGCCGGGCCGCCGGGCCGACGCCGTCCGAGGTGCGTTCCAGCGTGTCGTCGTGTAGCAAAAACGCAACATCGTCCGACGCCAGCTTCGCGTCGAATTCCACCATCCGGTAACCACGCCGCGCCCCCTCGTCGAGCGCGGCAAGCGTGTTCTCGGGCGCCAGCGCGCCGCCGCCGCGGTGCGCGACGAGGCGCGGATAAGGCCAGGCGGTCGGTGTCGTCATGGTCATCGTGGGTTCGGTCAGCCGGCGCGCCGGCCGGTATCGGGATCGAAGAAGTGCAGCCGGTGCGCGGGCAGCGCGACCGGCAGCGTCGCGCCGTTCGCGGGACGATCCGCGTGCGGCAGCCGCACCGCGACATCGTGCGCGCCCCAGCGCCCATGCGCGAGATTATCCGCGCCGAGCAGTTCGCACGAGTCGACGACGAGCGGCGCCTGCGCGAGGCCCGACTGCGGCGTCATGTGCTCCGGCCGCACGCCGAGGATCCACTCGCGGCCGGCCGCGACGCCCGCGCCGATCCCGGGCGCGCCCGCCACCGGCAGACGCGGGCCGCCGCCCGCGACCTCGAAGCTCGCGCCATCCTCCGCCAGCCGGCCGTGCAGCAGGTTCATCGCGGGCGAGCCGATGAAGCCCGCGACGAAGGTCGTCGCGGGCTGCTCGTAGACATCGACGGGCGCGCCGATCTGCTCCGCGTGGCCGCGGTTCATCACGATCACGCGCTGCGCGAGCGTCATCGCCTCGATCTGGTCGTGCGTCACGTACACGCTCGTCGTCGCGAGCCGCGCGTGCAGGCGCTGGATCTCGAGCCGCATCTGCACGCGCAGCTTGGCGTCGAGATTCGACAGCGGCTCGTCGAACAGGAACACCGACGGCTCGCGCACGATCGCGCGCCCCATCGCAACGCGCTGCCGCTGGCCGCCCGACAGCTCGCGCGGCCGGCGCTGCAGCAACGGCTCCAGCTCGAGGATCTTCGCGGCCGCCGCGACGCGCGCGTCGATCTCCACGCGCGCGAGGCCGCGGATCCGCAGCCCGTAGCCCATGTTCTGCGCGACCGTCATGTGTGGATACAGCGCGTAGTTCTGGAACACCATCGCGATGTCGCGATCCTTCGGCTCCAGCGCGTTCACCACCCGGCCGCCGATCGCGATCTCGCCGTCCGATACCGATTCGAGCCCCGCGATCATGCGCAGCAGCGTCGATTTGCCGCAGCCGGACGGACCGACCAGCACGACGAACTCGCCGTCCGCGATCTCGACGTCGATCCCGTGCAGCACCGGCTGCCGGCCGTCATAGGTCTTCTTCACGCCCTTCAAGCTCAGCGCCGCCATACGTCGTCCATCTCCAGGTAAATAGTCATTTTTCCGCATCCACGAGGCCGCGCACGAACCAGCGCTGCATCGCGAGCACCACCACGAGCGGCGGCAGCATCGCGAGCAGCGTCGCCGCCATCACGCGATGCCATTCGGTCGCGGTGTCGCCGCTGCCGATCATCGCCTTGATGCCGACCACCGCCGTCGACATCGACGCGTCGCTCGCGATCAGGATCGGCCACAGATACTGGTTCCAGCCGTAGATGAAGGTGATCACGAACAGCGCGGCGATGCTCGTCTTCGACAGCGGCAGCACGACGTCCCAGAAGAACCGCAGCGCGCCCGCGCCGTCGATGCGGGCCGCGTCCATCAGCTCGTCGGGCAGCGTCATGAAGAACTGACGGAACAGGAAGGTCGCGGTGGCCGAAGCCATCAGCGGCAGCGTGAGCCCCGCGTAGGTATTGGTCAGGTGCAGCGTCGACGCGACCTGCACGGTCGGGAAGATCCGCACTTCGACCGGCAGCATCAGCGTGACGAAGATCAGCCAGAACGCGGTATTGCGGAACGGGAAGCGGAAATACACGATCGCGTACGCGGACAGGATCGACGCCGCGATCTTGCCGAACGCGATCGCGAGCGCCATCACGAAGCTGTTCAGCAGCAGCACGCCGAACGGCGTCGACGCGCCGCCGCTGCCGTGGCGCAGCACGTCGCCGAGGTTCTCGAGCAGATGGGTGCTCGGCACCAGCGACATCGGCACCGTGAATACCTGCTGCGCATTCATGGTCGCCGCGCACAGGCCCACGTACACCGGAAACACGATCAGCGCGACGCCCGCGATCAGCACCGCATGGCAGAAGAAGTCGAAGCCCTTGCGATTCTCGATCATGCGTATTGCACCTTGCGCTCGACGAAGCGGAACTGCACGACCGTGAGCCCGACCACGATCACCATCAGGATCACCGACTGCGCGCCGGAACTGCCGATGTCGAGCCCTTGGAAGCCCTCCGCGTAGATCTTGTAGATCAGCGTGCGGGTGCTCTGCGCGGGGCCGCCCTGGGTCGCGGCGTCGATCACCGGGAAGGTGTCGAAGAACGCGTAGACGAGGTTCACGACGAGCAGGAAGAAGCTGGTGGGCGACAGCAGCGGCAGCGCGATGTCGAGGAAGCGCCGCACCGGCCCCGCGCCGTCGATCGCGGCCGCCTCGATCAGCGAGCGCGGGATCGCCTGCAGGCCCGCGTAGAAGAACAGGAAGTTGTAGCTGACCTGCTTCCACACCGACGCCGCCACGACGAGGAACATCGCCTGCCCGCCGTTCAGCGCGTGGTTCCAGACGATCCCGAACTTGCCGAGCCCGTACGCGACGATGCCGATGCTCGGATTGAACAGGAACGACCACAGCACCGCGGCGATGGTCGGCGCCACCGCGTACGGCCAGATCAGCAGGGTGCGGTACAGCCGCGCGCCGCGGATCACGCGGTCCGCGCACGCGGCAAGCACGAGCGAGATCAGCAATCCGGACACAGTGACGAGCGCGCTGAACACGAGCGTCGTGCGAAACGAATCGAGATACAGCGGATCGGCGAGCAGGCGCGTGAAATTCTCGGCGCCGACGAACACGCTGGACGTGCCGAAGGCGTCCTGCGCCTGCGTCGACTGCCACAGCGCCTCGCCCGCGGGCCACAGGAAGAACATCACGGTAAGCGCGAGCTGCGGCGCGACCAGCAGGTACGGCAACAAACCAGCGCCGAAGCGGGAACGGGATTGCATCGACAGGACTCCGAGCGACGTCGAACCGGATGGACGACGGCGCGCCGCACGATGCGACGCGCCGTCCGGGCTCAACTGCCCGACTTCTCGAAACGGCGCAGCAGTTCGTCGCCGCGCGCGACCGATGCATCGAGCGCGTCCTTCGGCGTCTTCTTCTGCGCCCACACCTGCTCCAGTTCCTCGTCGACGACGGTGCGGATCTGCGGCATGTTGCCGAGACGCAGCCCCTTCGTGTACGGCAGCGGCGGCTTGTTCATCATCTGCCGCATCGCGGTATCGGCGCCCGGGTTCTTCGCGTAGAAGCCCTGCTCGCGCGTCAGGTCGTAGGCCGCCGTCGTCACGGGCAGGTAGCCCGTGTCCTGGTGCCACTTCGCGGCCACCTCGGGCTGGCTCAGGAACGCGAGGAACTTCGCGACGCCCTTGTAGGTGGCCGGGTCCTTGCCCGCCAGCACCCACAGGCTCGCGCCGCCGATGATCGCGTTCTGCGGCGCGCCCTTCACGTTCGCGTCGTACGGCAGCGTGCCCGTGCCCAGCTCGAACTTCGCGTACTTGCGGATCGTCGCGAGCGCCGCCGACGAACCCGTCATGATCGCGCAGTCGCCACTGTAGAACTTCGACGACGCCTCATCCTTGCGGCCCACGTAGGTGAAGGTGCCGTCCTTCGCCATGTCCTGCAGGAACTGGATGTGTGCGATCTGCTGCGGCTTGTTGAATTCGAGCACGGCGTCGGTGCCGTCGAAGCCGTTGTTGCGGCTCGCGAACGGCAGGCCCTGCCAGGCGCTGTAGTTTTCGAGCTGGATCCAGCCCTGCCAGCCGGTCGTGTAGCCGCACGCCTGGCCCGCGGCGCGCAACTTGGCGGCGTCGGCGCGGACGTCGGCCCAGGTCTTCGGCGGCTGGTTCGGATCGAGGCCCGCCTTGCGGAACGCATCCTTGTTGTAATACAACACGGGCGTCGAACTGTTGAACGGCATCGACACCAGGCGGCCCGTGCGCGCATCGCTGTAATAGCTCGCGACCGCCGGCACGAACGCCTTCTCGTCGAGCGGCACGCCCGCCTGCCGGAACACCTCGGACACCGGCACGACCGCCTTCTTCGCCTGCATCATCGTCGCCGTGCCCACTTCGTAGACCTGCAGGATCGCCGGCGCATTGCCGCTGCGATACGCGGCGATGCCCGCGGCGAGCGCCTGGTCATAGGTGCCCTTGTAGACCGGCACGATCCGGTAGTCGCTTTGCGAGGCATTGAACTGCGCGGCGAGCGCGTTCACGCGCTCGCCGAGCGCCGCCTCCATCGCATGCCAGAACTGGATGTCCGTGGCCGCGCACGCGACCTGTTGCACTCCGAAACACAGCGCCCCACCGACCGCGAGCGAGCCCACCAGCGTCTTGCATTTCATCGACTTCCCTCCTCGATTGACGGCGCGGGCGTAGGCACGCCGCGCCGGTTGCCCGCCCATGGCGAACAAAACCGGGCAGTTTAGTTGTCGTCTATGACAAACAAGCGTTGATACTCTTTCAAGGCGAAACGATCGGTCATGCC
This sequence comes from Burkholderia sp. GW821-FHT14F03, assembly GCF_058803765.1. Taxonomy (NCBI): domain Bacteria; kingdom Pseudomonadati; phylum Pseudomonadota; class Betaproteobacteria; order Burkholderiales; family Burkholderiaceae; genus Burkholderia; species Burkholderia sp. GW821-FHT14F03. Next base: position 37,094 of record NZ_JBXAPG010000033.1, on the reverse strand, counting down.
CGCGATGTAGTGAGCGACGAGGCGCGGTTGCTCCGCGGCGTCGGTGGCCACGTAGGCGGGCGGCAGCAGGCGGGGATCGCCGGTAAAGGCCTCGAACAGCCCCGTGACGACGCGCTGCGCCTTGCTCGCCATCCGCATCACGCGGTAGTGGCGGTACAGGTTCTTGAACAGAAAGCGCTTGAGCAACACGGCCTGGGCGGCCACGACCGCGCTGTGCGCGACGAGCGGCGGCGCCGCGCGCACCTCGTCGAGCGACGCCGGCGCGACGCGCTCGAGGTTGCGGCTCGTCTCGTCGATCAGGTCGACGATCAGCGTGTTGATGATGCGGCGCACGGTCTCGTGGACGAGGCGACGCCCTTCGAGGTGCGGATGCTCGACCAGCGCCGCCTCGTAGTGGCGCTGCCACAGCTCGACCTCGGCCAGTTGCTCGATCGTGATCAGGCCGGAACGCAGGCCGTCGTCGACGTCGTGATTGTTGTACGCGATCTCGTCGGCGATGTTCGCGAGCTGCGCCTCCAGCGACGGCTGCCGGCCGAGCAGGAAACGCTCGCCGAGATCGCCGAGCAGGCGCGCGTTGTCGCGCGAGCAGTGCTTGAGAATGCCCTCGCGGGTCTCGAAACAGAGATTCAGGCCGTCAAAGCCGCCGTAGTGCTCCTCCAGCTCGTCGACCACCGCGAGGCTCTGCAGGTTGTGCTCGAAGCCGCCGTGGTCGCGCATGCACGCGTTGAGCGCATCCTGGCCCGCGTGGCCGAACGGCGTGTGGCCGAGATCGTGCGCGAGCGAGATCGCCTCGACGAGATCTTCGTTCAGGCGCAGGTTGCGCGCGACCGAGCGCGCGATCTGCGCGACCTCGAGGCTGTGCGTGAGGCGCGTGCGGAACAGGTCGCCCTCATGGTTCACGAACACCTGGGTCTTGTATTCGAGACGGCGGAACGCGGTGGAATGCACGATCCGGTCGCGGTCGCGCTGGAACTCGGTGCGCGCGGCGGGCGGCGCCTCCAGGTAGCGCCTGCCGCGCGAATGCGACGCGTGCGCCGCATACGGCGCGAGCTGCGCCTCCAGCATCGCGACCGTCGGCGCGACCCGCGGGCCGTCGGGTGGCGCGCCCGGGCCGGCGGGGGTCTCGCGGGGCAACTTGCCGGATGTTTCGCTCACCGTGTCTCCTCCACCTCAAGCGCGCCGGTCCGGCGCGGACCGCCTCAGCGGATACTGGCCGCCAGCGTCGCGACGACTGCGTCGTCGGGCGCCGGCGTGATGATCGTCTCGCCCAGGCGCCTGAGCAGGATGAACTTGACCTGCCCCGCCTCGGCCTTCTTGTCGACGCGCATCAGGTCCATGTAGCGCGCGTCGCCCAGCGCGGGCGCGCGGGTCGGCAGGTGCGCGGCCGCGATCACGCGGTTCAGGCGGCCGCGTTCGGCCTCGTCGAGATGCCCGAGGCGCACCGACAGGTCGGCCGCCATCGCCATGCCGCAGCCAACCGCCTCGCCATGCAGCCATTCGCCGTAGCCGAGGCCCGCCTCGATCGCATGGCCGAACGTGTGGCCGAAATTGAGGATCGCGCGCAGGCCGCCCTCGCGTTCGTCGGCCGCCACCACGCGCGCCTTGATCTCGCACGAGCGGCGCACCGCCTCGGCGAGCGCGTCGGGATCGCGCCCGTTGAGCGCGTCGAGGTTCGCCTCGATCCAGTCGAAGAACGCCGCATCGGCGATCGCGCCACTCTTGACGACCTCGGCGAGGCCCGCCGCCAGTTCGCGATCGGGCAGGGTGCGCAGCGCGCCGATGTCGGCGATCACCGCCTGCGGCTGGTAGAACGCCCCGATCATGTTCTTGCCGAGCGGATGGTTGATGCCGGTCTTGCCGCCCACGGACGAATCGACCTGCGAGAGCAGCGTCGTCGGCGCCTGGATGAACGGCACGCCGCGCATGTAGCAGGCGGCGGCGAAACCCGTCATGTCGCCGATCACGCCGCCGCCGAGCGCGATCAGCGTGGTCTTGCGGTCGGCATGCGCGGACAGCAGGCCGTCGAAGATCAGATTCAGCGTTTCCCAGTTCTTGTACGCCTCGCCGTCCGGCAGCACGATCGTCGACACCTGCTTGCCGAGCGGCGCGAGCGCCGCGCGCAGCACGTCGCCGTAGAGCGGATCGACGGTCGTATTGGTGACGATCGTGACGGCCGCGCCGGCGATGTGCGGCGCGAACAGCTCGGTGCGCCCGAGCAGGTCGGTGCCGATGTGGATCGGATAGGCTCGCTCGCCCAGGTCGACGTTGACAATCATCATGCTTGTAGTGGCTTGGTGACGATGCCCGCCATCTCGAGCTGCATCAACACCATGTTGACGAGCCCGTTGACGGACGGCCGCCCGGTTTCGATCACAAAATGCGCGCATTCGCGATACAGCGGATCGCGGGTTTCATACAGCGCCTCGAGACGCGCCTTCGGATCCTCGGTCTGCAGCAGCGGACGATTTTTGTCCTTGCGCGTGCGCAGCCACAGATCATGCGGATTGGCGCGCAGGTAGACGACGAGGCCGCGCGTATTCAGCAGCGCGCGGTTTTCGTCGCGCAGGATCGCGCCGCCGCCCGTGGCGAGCACGATGTTCTCGCGCTGCGTCAGCTCGGCAATCATCTGCGCCTCGCGCTCGCGGAATCCGTCCTCCCCTTCCAATTCGAAGATCACGGGCACGCGCGCGCCGGTGCGCGCCTCGATCTCGTGATCGGAATCGAAGAACGGCCTGTCGAGACGGCGCGCGACCGCCCGGCCCACGGTGGTCTTGCCCGCGCCCATGAGCCCGACGAAAAATACGTTTGCGTGTGAGTCCCGCGCTTGCAACGGCTTCCTCTGCTTCATTTCTTGCTGGTGTGGCGCAGCTTACTGGCAAAGCGGCCGGCTTGTCGAGCCTGCGCCGGCCGCCCATCAAGGGCCGCCGACCACCCGCGGCGTGATGTAGACGACCAGCTCGCTGCGTTGCGCCCGCTGCGCCCGGTGCCGGAACAACGCCCCCAGCACCGGAATCCTGCCGAGCAGCGGCACCCGGGCCACGTCGTCGCGGACGTCGCTCGCGTAGATGCCGCCGATCGACACCGTTCCGCCATTGTCCACCTCCACGCGCGTTTGCACATGTTTCGTGTGGATCGCCGGCCCGGCGGCCGTCTGCTCGCCCACGCTGTCCTTCGCGACATCGAGATCGAGGATCACCCGCCCGTCCGGCGTGATCTGCGGCTCCACCTCGAGTTTGAGGGTCGCGCGCCGGAACTGGACGCCCGACATCCCGTTGCCCACCTTGGCCTGGTAAGGCAGCTCGGTGCCCTGCTCGACGATGGCCCGGATCCGGTCGGCCGTGACCACGCGCGGACTCGACACGATCTGGCCGCGCCCTTCGGCCTCCAGCGCGCTCAGCTCGATGTCGAGCAGCCGGCTCGCGCCCGATGTAAACAGTGTCAGACCCGCCGTGGCGGCTTCGAACCCGGCAAGCGGCCGCGCCGACAGGTCGAGGAAGCTGCCGCTGCGTCCCGCGACCAGGCCTGTCGGCTCGCCCCCATTCGTCAGACGCGACGCGAGCCGCGCGCCGAGATGGCGCGAGAAACCGCGCTCGCCCTCGACGATCCGCGCCTCGATCAGCACCTGGCGCGACGGCCGGTCGAGCCGCGCGATCAGGTCGGCGATCTGCGCGACGCGCGCGGCGAGGTCGGTGACGAACAACAGGTTGGTGCGCGGATCGGCCAGCACCGCGCCGCGCCGCGACAACAGGCGCTGGCCGCCCGCGCCCGCCAGCAGGCGCTGGACGTCGGCGGCGCGCGGATAGTGCAGCGCGAACGTGCGGCTTTCGAGCGGCTCCAGCTCGGCGGCCCGCGCATGCGCGTCGAAGCGCAGCCGCTCGCGCGCCGCGAGTTCGGCCACCGGCGCGACCCAGACCACGCGCCCGCGCCGCGCCATCGCGAGACCGTTCGCCTCCAGCAGCGCATCGAACGCGCTGCGCCACGGCGTCTGGTTCAGGCGCAGGGACACGCTTCCGCGCACCTGCTCGCTGACGATGATGTCGAGCCCGGTGAAGCGGGCAAAGGCGTCGAACACGGCGGCCAGGCTCGCGCCGGACAGATGCAGTGAAATGGGGCGGTCGTCGGCCGCCGTATCCGGGCCGGCCTCGTCCGGCGTCGGGGCGCTCATGCGCGCGCCCGGTGCGAGCGGCACCGGCGGGCCTTCGAGCCCCGCCGCTCCGGGCGTCGGCTCGGCAGGCAGGGGCACGGCTCGCGCGCCGGATGCATCGGGAAGCCCTGCGTCGCGCAGCGCGCCCGCGTCGAGGCGGGCATCCGCGTCGTCGGCTGCCGAGGCGGCGGGCGGAATGCCGGAATCGATCGTCAGGCCGCCGCCGGGCAGGCCTGCCGGGAGGGGCGGCGGCATCGCGTGCACAGGCGCCGCGGCCAGCAAGGCGCCGAGGCAGCGCCACACCGTCGCGCGCCTCATCCCGCCGCCTCGGCGAGCAACGGTATCCGGCGCTGCGCGCCGCGCCCGCGCAGGACGACGCCGCCGAGATCGATCCCCGCCACCCGCTCCTCGCCGACACGCTCGCCCGTCTCGACCGACCAGGCCGCCCCATCACCTTCGAACAGTGCAAGCCCGCGATCGGCATCGCGCCACACGCCGACGAGACGGGCCGCGCCAGAGACCGGCGACGCCGCTTCGGCGTGCAGTTCACCGGCAAACGGATCGCCGTGCCCGACGCCGCCCGATGCCACGGCCGAATCCGGCGACGCCAGCTTGAAGAACACCTCGAGCCGGGTCTCCAGCCGATTCGCCTCACCGTCGCGCCGCACCTCGACCCGGGCCGGCACGACCAGTTGCGGCAGCGCCGCCAGGCCGGCCAGAAACGCCCGGATCGCGCCGAATCCGCCCACCGCCACCAGCGTGAGCCGCTCGTCCGGCCCGCCCTCGGCCGCACGGCCCGCTGCTTCCGGGTCGCGCCCGGCCGGCGCGCGATCCAGCTCGCGCAATTGCAGGCCACACGCCTGCGCGTGCGCGGCGAGTTGCAATACGCGTTCGCCCGGCGCCCACCCCGTCGGTCCGTCGGGCCGCGCCACGCTTGCCCGGGCCTGCGCCCGCCGTATCGAGAGCTGCTGCGCCGCCCGCGCCTCATGCGCCACCACCGCCACCAATGCGGCGCGCTCGCGCCCGAGCCCGCTCCAGTCCGCCGCGCCGCCCGCCAGGACGCCGCCGCCCCATACGGCGCCTGCGATGGCCACGCCCGCCCCGCAGCGCGCCGCACCCGCCAGCCGATCGGTGCGGCGCGCGCGGCCCAACCCGCCCATGCTCATCGCGCCTCCCGCTCCGGCCGGACCGACGCCGCCCAGCGGATCCGCACGGAGAACGCCAGCGGCCCGCGCATGCCGAGCCCACTTGCCGCGCCCGCGCCCGCCTGCAAACCGGCCACCTCGATGACCCAATCCCCGCGCAACGCACCGATCTCGCCGAGCCAGCGCGCGGCCGCGCCCGGATCGCGCGCGCCGACCTCGAGCCGCGCATCGCGTTCGCCGCTGCGGATCGACTTGAGCCGCACCCCGTCGCCCCGGACCTGCTGCAACACCTCGAACAGCGCGACGAGCCGCTCGCGCGGCAGTGCCCGCTCACGGCTCAGCGCATCCCGCACGCGCGCCTCGCGCCGCCGCTGTTCCGCCTGCTCCGCCGCCCGCAGCTGCGGCGCCCACGCCGCGAGCTGACGCTCGACCTGCCGGCGCTGCGCGTCGACACGCCGGCGCTCCAGCACCTGGCCGCCGCACCACAACGCGACGCCCACCGCCCCCGCCAGCGCGGCGACCACCACCTCGCCGAGCACCTGCCGCCTCAGGCGCCGCCGGTCGCGCGCGCGGTAGGGCAACAAATTGAAGCCCCCGAGCGCCAGGCGCCGCCGCTCCCATGCGGCGCGAAGCCCGTACCACGGATGCCCGATCATTCGTCCACCCCACGCAGCGCGAGCCCGACCGCCACCGCGAACCCCGGGTCGCGGGCCAGCGCCTCGTCAACCGGCCAGCCGGGCTCGCACAAGGACACGCAGCCGAATGGCCGGGCCTCACAGCCCAGCAGGTCCGCAAGGTCCGCCAGCGCAAGGCGCGCGCCGCCCGGCTCGCCGATCTCGCCCCCGACCAGCGCGTGCACCGGCGCCCCGGTCCGCGCCAGGTCGCGCAGCGCATCCGCGAGATCCGCATGCTCCGGCGTCGGATAGCTGATCGCCTCTATGACGCGGCCGTTGTCGACCAGCCAACCGTGCACGCCGCCGTCGCCGATCCACATCGCGAGGCAAGGCGTGCAGCCCGGCGCCTCGCGCGCGAGCACGAGCCGCAGCGCGCGCATGGCCGCGAACGTGTCGCCGTCGATCGCCGTCAGCGCCACGCCGGCCGCGGCGGCCGCTTCGAGGCGCGCGTCGACCTGCGCGCGGGCGGCCGCCGCGAAGGTCGCCGCCCCCGCCTCGCCCGGCCGCCAGTCGCACGCAAGCGTGTCGCGCGCCAGCCCGGTGACCTGCTCGGCGGCCGCCAGCACGATCGGCTCGGCGCGCAGGCCGGCCGCGCCCAGTTCGACCGACGCGACCGTCAGCGCCGCCTCGGGCAGCGCCATCACCGCTCGCGACACGCGGCAGCGCCCCGCCCGGCGCGCCCGTTCGAGCGCCTTCGTCAGCGCCTGTCCGACGCTCGCCCAGTCGCCCTCCGCGTCCCCTGTATAGGCGCCCGCCGGCAACGGCTCCACCGCGAGCGCGTCGATCCGCGCACGGCCGGCGACCCCGCGCCGCCGGCTCAGCAGCACGACGCGCACCCCGCGCGAATTCACGTCGATGCCCGCCGCATAGCGCCGGCCGACCGACCACAATGAACGTCGCTCCCGCATCCCGGTTCTCCTGTTCGCGCCCCCGGCGGAGGCGTCCTATGGAGCGACCATTCTGCGCAGCGGCGCGCGCGGACGGCAGTCGGCCGGACGGCCAACGCCGCGCCCGCCGGCACCTCGCGCCGGTCCGCGCCCGGCGGCCGGCGCGCCGCGCCGTGCGCCGGCCATCGGCCGGACGGCCGATCCGGGCCGGTCAGACCGGACGGCTATAATCGCGGGACTGTTTTTTGGTGTGCCTATGCAATCCACGACTCCTACGTCCCCGCCTCCCGCGCCCGAGCCGCGCAAGCGCCCGCTGTGGCTGACCTTGCTGCTCGCCTTCGCGGGAGTTTGCGTGGCGATCGCCGTCAGCATCGCGCTGGTGCTCGGCTATGCGCTCGTCGTCGCATCGCCGAACCTGCCGTCGCTCGACGCGCTCACCGACTACCGGCCCAAGGTGCCGCTGCGCATCTACACGTCGGATCACGTGCTGATCGGCGAATTCGGCGAGGAGCGGCGCGACATCGTCCGCATCCAGGACGTGCCGGACGCGCTGAAGAAGGCCGTGCTCGCGATCGAGGACGCACGTTTCTACGATCACGGCGGCGTCGACCTGACCGGGATCCTGCGCGCGGGGATCGTCGCGCTGACGAACGGTCACGCCACCCAGGGCGCGAGCACGATCACGATGCAGGTCGCGCGCAACTTCTTCCTGTCGAGCGAAAAGACCTACACGCGCAAGATCTACGAAATGCTGCTCGCGTACCGGATCGAGCGTGCGCTGACCAAGGATCAGATTCTCGAGGTCTACATGAATCAGATCTATCTCGGCCAGCGCGCCTACGGCTTCGCGAGCGCCGCGCGCGTGTACTTCGGCAAGGACCTGAAGGACCTGACGCTCGCCGAGTCGGCGATGCTCGCCGGGCTGCCGAAGGCGCCGTCCGCGTACAACCCGGTCGTCAATCCCAAGCGCGCGAAGGTGCGCCAGGAGTACATCCTGCAGCGCATGCTCGAGCTGAACTTCATCACCCGCGAGCAGTACGACGAGGCGATCGCCCAGCCGCTCGTCGTCAAGGGCGCGAGCCGCGAGTACAGCGTGCACGCCGAATACGTCGCGGAAATGGTGCGGCAGATGATGTACGCGCAATACAAGGACGAGACCTACACGCGCGGCTTCAACGTGGTGACGACGATCGACTCGGCCGATCAGACCAACGCGTACCGCGCGCTGCGCAAGGGCATCATGGATTACGAGCGGCGCCACGGCTACCGCGGCCCGGAAGGCTTCATCGAGCTGCCGGCGGGCGGCGACGAGCGCGAGCAGGCGATCGACGACGCGCTCCTCGAACACCCCGACAACGGCGAGCTGATCGCCGCCGTCGTGACCGACGCGAACCCGCGCCAGATCCAGGTCGCATTCGTGAACGGCAGCACCGCCACGGTCGACGGCGACAACCTGCGCTTCGCGGCGGGCGCGCTGTCGGCGAACGCGCAGCCGAACCGGCGCATCCGTCCGGGCGCGATCGTGCGCGTCGTGAAGAACGACGACGGCCGCTGGGCGATCACGCAGCTGCCGCAGGTCGAGGGCGCGTTCATCTCGATCGTGCCGCAGGACGGCGCGATCCGTTCGCTCGTGGGCGGCTTCGACTTCAACAAGAACAAGTTCAACCACGTGACGCAGGCCTGGCGGCAGCCGGGCTCGTCGTTCAAGCCGTTCATCTACTCGGCGTCGCTCGACAAGGGCCTCGGCCCGGCAACCATCATCAACGACGGCCCGCTGTACTTCAGCGCCGCCGAGACGGGCGGCCAGCCGTGGGAACCGAAGAACTACGGCGGCGGCTTCGAAGGCCCGATGTCGATGCGCACCGCGCTGCAGCGCTCGCGCAATCTCGTGTCGATCCGGATCCTGAACCATATCGGCACGAAATACGCGCAGCAGTACATCACGCGCTTCGGCTTCGATGCGGAACGCCACCCGGCCTACCTGCCGATGGCACTCGGCGCGGGGCTCGTCACGCCGCTGCAGATGGCGGGCGCGTTCTCGGTGTTCGCGAACGGCGGCTACCGCGTCAATCCGTACCTGATCGCCGAGGTGACCGATCCGAGCGGCAACGTGGTCGTGCACGCGCAGCCGCTCGTCGCCGAGCAGAACGCGCCGCGCGTGCTCGATCCGCGCAACGCCTTCGTGATGAACAGCCTGCTGCAGAGCGTCGCGCAGCGCGGCACCGGCGCGAAGACCAACGTACTCAAGCGCGGCGACCTCGGGGGCAAGACCGGCACGACGAACGATTCGCGCGACGCATGGTTCGCCGGCTACCAGCACACGCTCGCGGCGATCTCGTGGATCGGCTACGACAGCCCGCGCAGCCTCGGCGACCGCGAAACCGGCGGCGGCCTCGCGCTGCCGGTGTGGATCGACTACATGGGGCCCGCGCTCAAGAACGTGCCGGAGTACCGCATGCCGACGCCGGACGGCGTCGCGACGCTCGGCGGCGAGCTGTATTTCAGCGAGTTCACGCCGGGGCACGGCTTCGTCTCGACGGTCGGCGTGAGCCAGGCCGCGTCGCCCGACGATGCATCCGGCCCGATGCCCGAACACGTCGACGAGCAGGAGAAGCAGGACATCATGAACCTGTTCCGCGGCAACTGAGGCCGCGCGGGCTTCCCCAAGAAAAAAGCGGCTTCAGGGCCGCTTTTTTCCTGATGCCGCGCCGGTCCGGCGCCGGCTCAGGCCTCGAACGTCACCGGCAGGCCGGCCTGCTGGGTCGCATAGTCGGTCAGCGCCGCATAGAATTCCAGGCCGCTGCGCGTATCGCGCCACGCACCGTCGACGAAACGGAAGTGGAAGCCGCCCGCCTTCGCGGCGATCCACACTTCCTTCATCGGCGGCTGCAGGTTGATGATGATCTTCGAGCCGTTCTCGAACGTCAGCGTGAGCACGCTGCCGTTGCGTTCCAGATCGATGTCGGCGTCGCCTTCGTTGGCCGCGTCGACCGCGCGTTCGACGGCCGCCAGGACGGCTTCGGCGCGGGTCAGGTATTCGGTGTCGGACATGCTAAACTCGGTCGATTCAATTGTTTAGGGACGATGATGCGCATCGCTTTCCAGATGAGCGCGATTGTAGCGGCTTTGGCGCTCTCCGGCTGCGGCCAGAGCGGCGCGCTGTACATGCCGGTCGTGCCGCCGAGGCCGGCCCTGCCGATGCAACCGCCGTCCGCCGACGTCGCGCCCGATGCAGACGCCGCATCCGCGCCGGACGGCACGGTCCCCGATACCTCCGGCACGCCGCTCATGCTGTCGCCCGAGCTGTCCACGCAGGGCGACCTGCGCACGGCTCCCGCCCAGCCCACGCCCGCGTCCGGCGTTACCCCCGCCCAATGATTCCGCATGACTCAAGCCGCCTTTGATTACGTCGATGGCACGCTGCACGCCGAAGGCATCCCCGCAGACAAGCTCGCCGAACACTTCGACACCCCGCTGTACGTATACTCGCGCGCGGCGCTGACCGCTGCCTACACGGCCTACGCCGACGCCTGCCAGGGCCGGCGCGCGGCGATCTACGTCGCCGTCAAGGCGAACAGCAACCTGGGCGTGCTCAACGTGTTCGCACGCCTCGGCGCGGGTTTCGACATCGTGTCGGGCGGCGAGCTGGCGCGCGTGCTGGCGGCGGGCGGCCAGGCCTCGAACGTGGTGTTCTCGGGCGTCGGCAAGAGCGCGGACGAGATGCGCGTCGCGCTCGAGGCCGGGGTCAAGTGCTTCAACGTCGAATCGCTGCCCGAGCTCGACCGCCTCAATGCGGTCGCGGGCGCGCTCGGCCGCCAGGCCCCCGTGTCGCTGCGCGTGAATCCGGACGTCGACCCGAAAACCCATCCGTACATCTCGACCGGCCTGAAGGGGAACAAATTCGGCATCGCGTTCAGCGACGCGCGCGCGGCCTACCGCGCCGCCGCCGCGCTGCCGAACCTGAAGATCGTCGGGATCGACTGCCACATCGGCTCGCAGATCACCGAGCTGAGCCCGTATCTCGACGCCATCGACAAGCTGCTCGACCTCGTCGAGCAGATCGAGGCGGACGGCGTGCCGATCCACCACGTCGACGTCGGCGGCGGCCTCGGCATCACCTATGACGACGAAGCGCCGCCCGAGATCGGCGCGTTCGTGCGCGCCGTGCTCGCGCGCATCGACGCGCGCGGGCACGGCCAGCGCGAGATCTTCTTCGAGCCGGGCCGCTCGCTGACCGGCAACGCGGGCATCCTGCTGACTCGCGTCGAATTCCTGAAGCCGGGCGAGGAGAAGAACTTCGCGATCGTCGACGCCGCGATGAACGATCTCGCGCGCCCCGCGATGTACGAGGCCTATCACGCGATCGAGCCGGTGAAGCCGCGCGCCGACGCCGCACCGGTGCTGTACGACGTGGTCGGTCCGGTCTGCGAAAGCGGCGATTGGCTCGGCCGCGAGCGCCGGCTCGCGCTCGAGCCGGGCGACCTGCTCGCGATCCGCTCGGCGGGCGCGTACGGCTTCACGATGAGTTCGAACTACAACACGCGGCCGCGCGCGGCCGAGGTGCTCGTCGACGGCGAGAATGCGTACCTCGTGCGGCCGCGCGAGACGATCGAAAGCCTGTTCGACAACGAGGCGATCCTGCCGGACAACGCGTAGGTCGCCGCGCTTCGGCGCGCGGCACCCACGCGAGGAAGAAGGGCGATGGCACCGGCCATCGCCTTTTTTATTGCGCCGTCACCGGCGGCCGCGCCGCCACCACGCGAACAGACGCGCCGCCAGCAGCGCGAGCACGATCGCGCCGTACAACTTCGGCTGCCCGAGATCGTGCTTGCCGGCCTTCATCCACCAGAAATGCAGCACCGCGAACAGCGCGATCGCGTAGATCGCCCGGTGCAGGCTCTGCCAGCGCCGCCCGAGACGCCGGACCATCGCGCGCGGCGAGGTCGCGGCCAGCGGCATCAGCAACACGAACGCGGCGAAGCCGACCGTGATGAAAGGCCGCTTGACGACGTCCTGCGCGATAGCCGGCACGTCGAACCATTTATCGAACCACAGGTAGGTCGTGAAATGGAGCGTCGCGTAGAAGAACGCATAAAGGCCCAGCATGCGGCGGAACCGCAGCAGCGCGGGCAGGCCGGCGAGCTGCCTCAGCGGCGTCACGGCCAGCGTGATGCACAGGAACACGAGGGCCCAGAGGCCCGTCGAGCGCGTGACGAATTCCACCGGATTCGCGCCGAGCCGGCCGGTCGCGCCGAACAGCACGATCCGCGCGAGCGGATACAGACACGCAACGAACAGCGCGAGCTTCGCGGCGGCGATCCAGCGCGGCGCGCCGCCGGCCCGCGCCGGCGCGCCGGTCCGCGAGGACACATGGAGGTCGGGATTCATGCGACGCCTCAAAAGAACTTCTTGAGGTCCATGCCCTGATACAGGGACGCCACCGCCTCGCCGTAGCCGTTGAACATCAGCGTCTTGCGCTTCGGCGTGAAGAAGCCGTCGTCGCCGATCCGGCGCTCGGTTGCCTGGCTCCAGCGCGGATGGTCGACGTTCGGATTCACGTTCGAGTAGAAGCCGTATTCCTTCGGCGCGTAGGTATTCCAGCTCGTCGGCGGCTGTTGTTCGACGAAGCGGATCTTCACGATCGACTTCGCGCTCTTGAAGCCGTACTTCCAGGGTACGACGATCCGCACCGGCGCGCCGTTCTGGTTCGGCAGCACCTGCCCGTACATGCCCATCGTGAGCAGCGTCAGCGGATGCATCGCCTCGTCGAGGCGCAGCCCTTCCGAATAAGGCCAGTCGAGGATCGGAGCGGCGAGGCCCGGCATCTGCGACGGATCGGCGAGCGTGATGAACTGCACGTACTTCGCGCTGCCGGTCGGCTGCACGCGCCGGATCAGTTCCGCGAGCGGCACACCGATCCAGGGAATCACCATCGACCAGCCCTCGACGCAGCGCAGCCGGTACACGCGCTCCTCGAGCGGCGCGAGCTTCAGCAGCTCGTCGAGGTCATACACCTTGGGATGCCGGACCGCCCCTTCGACGCTCACGCGCCACGGGCGCGCCCGCAGCGTGCCGGCGTTCTGCGCGGGATCGCCCTTGTCGGTGCCGAATTCGTAGAAGTTGTTGTAGGTGGTGAGGTCCTTGAAGGACGTGGCCTTGTCGGCGACGACGAAGGCCGGATTGGTGCGCGCGGCGAGCTTGGCCGCGCGCGGGTCCGGCGACGCGTAAGCGGCGAACGCCGGCGCGCTCGCGCCGAGCAGGCCGCCCGCCGCCGCGGCGCCGGCCGCCTGCATGAAGCGGCGGCGCTGCTCGAACACGGCTTGCGGGGTGATTTCGCTGCGGGGAATTGCGTCGCCGGCCAGGTCGGCGTGCTGCGTAGGCTTGATCCACATGGCTGATGCTCCATTCTGCCCGGTCGGGCGACGGGCCCGACGAGCGTTCGACACATGCGCGGGCCCGCCGTTCAGCCTGCCGCGAAACCGGCCGCGCAACAAAAAACCGCCGCGCACGAGGTGCAGCGGCGGTGATGAGTCGGTCGAGCGCGGCGAATCTTACAACTTGCCGTAGCTGTGCAGCCCCGACAGGAACATGTTGACGCCCAGGAACGCGAAGGTCGTGACGAGCAGGCCCGTCAGCGCCCACCAGGCCGCGACCGTGCCGCGCAGCCCCTTCATCAGGCGCATGTGCAGCCATGCCGCGTAGTTGAGCCAGACGATCAGCGCCCAGGTCTCCTTCGGATCCCAGCTCCAGTAGCCGCCCCATGCCTCGGCCGCCCACAGCGCGCCGAGGATGGTCGCGATCGTGAAGAACGCGAAGCCGACCGCGATCGACTTGTACATCACGTCGTCGAGCACCTCGAGCGTCGGCAGGCGATCCGCGAGCACGCCGCGCTCCTTGCACAGGTAGGCGACGCTCACCATCGCGGACAGCGCGAAGCTGCCGTAGCCGATGAAGTTCGCGGGCACGTGGATCTTCATCCACCAGCTCTGCAGCGCCGGCACAAGCGGCTGGATCTGCTGCGCGTCGCGCGCGATCGAGTACCACATCAGGAAACCGACCGCCGCGCTGATCACGAGCAGCACGAACGCGCCGAGTGCGCGCGTGCCGTAGTGACCTTCGTAGTACAGATAGAGCAGCGCGGTGATCAGGCTGAACAGCACGAACACTTCATACAGGTTGGACACCGGGATATGGCCGACGTCCGCGCCGATCAGGTAGGACTCATACCAGCGCACCATCAGGCCGGTGAAGCCCATCAACACCGCGACCCAGGTGAGCTTCTGGCCGATCGCGCCGCCCGTCTCCGCGCGCGCCAGCATGCCGATCCAGTAGAACACCGTGGCAAGCACGAACAGCGCGCTCATCCACAGGATCGCCGACTGGCTCGACAGGAAGTACTTGAGGAAGAACGCCGAATCGGCGCGGGCGAGATCGCCCTGGTAAATCTGGATCGACAGCAGCGACAGCACGGCGATCGAGGCCATCAGGAGCCGCGCGGGCTTCCAGCGCCAGCCGAGAATGGCGAGCGCCGGCACGGTGCCGACCAGCACCGCCTTGTCGTAGTAATTCATGTGCGCCTGGTAATGCACGAGCGCATAGCCCGCGCCCACCACGAGCGCCAGTGCGAACAGCCAGTCGACGAGCGACAGGCGCCGCAGGAACGGCCGCTCGTCGAAGAGCGGGTTCTGCGCCGCGGCGGGAGCGCGCGGCGACGAAGAAGCGGAAGTAACTTGGGTCAGGTCCATGATCTTACCGGATGGTTTCCTCGGAGCCGGCGCCCTGCGGGGCGCGGGCGGCAGGCGCGCCGGCGGCGTCGCCTGGTGCGGCGCCCAACACGGCGCCTGCCGCGTCGCGCGTCTGCACGAACTCTTTCTCGAAATCGAAGGTCTTGCGTGCGCTGGACATCGCCATCACCACGCTGACGCCCGTGCCGGTGTCCTTGAGCCAGAACCACAGCCGCCGTTCACGCACGTAGAACATCGAGAAGATGCCGAGCACCAGCAGCAGGCTGCCAAGATACACCAGATTCTTGCCGGGCGCGCGCGTGAGCTGGAACACCGACGCCTGCACCTGCTTGAACGAATCGAGCTGCAAATAAACGGGGGCGCCGTACAGGAAACTGTCCGACAACGCGTTGATCGCGCTCTGCACGAAGCGGATCGTATCCGCGCCCTGCTGCACGGGCGGCTCGCCGGCGCGCTCGCGCGCGACCTGCCAGACCTCCCACATCGATCCTTCGAGCATGCGCAGCAGCAGGCCGGCCGCCTTCTCCTGCTCCCCCTTCGGCACCGAGCGGTCGATGAAGGTCGCGACGGCCTGGAACCCGCCGAGCGGCTGGCCGTCGGCGCCCCGGCCGACGCTGTCGTCGGACGCCGAGAAAAGGGTCAAGACCCGCAGCGCGCTGTCGTTCAGGCGTGCGCGCAGGCCGGCCTCGGCGCCGGACAGCGAGCGCTGCGCGAAACGGCGCGCCGCCTCGGTGCGCACGGCCGGATCCTCGAGCGCGGCGCGCAGGCGCATCCATTCGCCGAGCGTATCCTGGCTGTCGGCCGGGATCCGCAGGTAGCGGAACGGATCGTTCGGGCTCGCGCGCACGCCGGCGAGGAACACGCGTTCGCCCGCGATCTCGACGGGCAGCATGTAGTTGTTGAATTCGCGCGCCTGGCCGTCCTTGCCGCGCACCTTGTACTGCACCGACGGCCCGACGTTGTGCAGTTCGAGCGGCTTGGAGGTCTTCGCGCCGGAGCCGAGCCGCTCGTCGAACGCCTCGCGCAGCGTGCGGGTCGTCGCGACGCCGCGCGCATCGGTCTTGCCGCTCGCGTCCGAGATGTTCTCGACGTTGATCGCGCGGAAATCGGAAAACTCGATCGTGTCGCCGTCGGGGCCGGGCAGCGGCACCGCGCCGCCGATCGCGCCCTTGACCGGGAAGGTCTTGAGGCTGTCGCCGCTCATCGGGTACGCGGTCATTTCCATCAGCGAGCCGCCGTCCTGGAAGCTCGACTGGTAGATCGACACGCCCTTGTACGTGAACGGCTTGTTCACCTCGACCCGCGCCGGGATCTTGCGGCCTGTCTCGCGGTCGATCACGACGATGTCGCTCGCGAACAGCTTGGGCATGCCGGTCGAGTAGTAGTCGACGATGAACTTGTTGAGCTGGATCGAGAACGGCAAATCCTGGATCAGCGAGCCGTTCGGCTGGTTGAGGATCGCGGTCGACACGAACTGGCCTTCCGGCACCCAGGCGTAGCCGCGGAACGTCGGGTTCGCCGCCGACAGCCGATGATCGGGCGAGATCTCGCTGATCGTCGCGCTCGTGTTGACCGGGCTCTTGCCAAACATCCACATCTGGAATTTGATCGGCAGGTTGCTGTCGAGCAGCCCGCCGATGCAGATCACGACGATCGCGAGGTGGGCGGAGATGTAGCCGAACTTGGTCAGCGCGCCGCGCTTCGCGGCGATCAGCGTCGCGCCGTCCGACTCGCGCACGACGTGCTGGTAACCGGCCTTGCGCACGAACCCGGCGAGCGTCTGGGCGACTTGCGCGCGCTCGCCGTGCACCGCGTACTCGGCCTTGTGGTGAAACGCGCGCAGACTGCCCTCGCGGACCTTGTCCTTCCAGCTCTTCACGTCGGCGAGCATCTTCGGCGCGTTGCGGATCACGCACAGCGAGATCGACACGACGAGGAAGATCAGGATCAGCATGAACCACCACGCGCTGTACACGTTGTAGAGGCCCAGCGAGCGGAAGATGTCGGCCCAGAACGGACCGAACTGGTTCACGTAGTTCGGATAGGGATCGTCCTGCGTGAGCACGGTGCCGATGATGCTCGCGATCGACAGGACCACCAGCAAGGCGATGGCGAAGCGCATCGAACTCAGCAGCTCGACCGCGCTCTTCGCGGCCCGCTGGCCCGACTTGGACTGCAACCCCGATGTGGTAACGCTCATTCAAACTCCGACTGACAACAAAAAAGGGCAAGGCGGCCGCTTGCCAGCGGCGCCCCACCCTTTTCTTGTTCTTGCACCGGCCGCCCGTTGGCAACCAGCGTGTTTCATCCGCGTGCGAACCGCATCAGCGCAGGCCGGCGATGTAATCGGCCACGGCCTTCACCTCGCTGTCCGACAAGCGCGAGGCGATCTGATGCATCGGCTCGTTGTTGCTGCGCGCGCCCGCGCCCTGCTGGAACGCGGTCAACTGGGCGGCGGTGTAATCCGCCCACTGCCCCGACAGGCGGGGATATTGAACCGGGATCCCCTGCCCCGTCGCCCCGTGGCAGCTCGCGCAGGCCGGCACGCCCTTCTCCGCGATGCCCCCGCGATAGATCTTCTGGCCGATCGGCACGGTATCCGCGTTGCGCGCGGTGCCCGGCTTCGCCGCCTGCGATCCGTAGTAGGCCGCGACGTTGCGCATGTCCTGCTCGTTCAGCGCCGCCGCGAAGCCCACCATCACGGCGTTGTTGCGGGTGGGCCGCTTCGCGCCGGGTTGCGTCTTGAAATCGTTCAGCTGCTTGACCAGATACTCGGGATGCTGGCCGGCGAGCTTCGGGAACGCGCCCGTCGCACTGTTGCCGTCCGCACCGTGACACGACGCGCAGACCTGTGAGGCGATCGCCTTGCCGCGATCCAGATCCGGCTTGGCCGCTTCCGCCGCGCCTGCTTCTGCTACGAAACCAACGAACCCTGCTGCAACCTGAAGCACCATCAGAGACTTGCACAGTCGATTCATTCGCACACCTTGTTTCGTCTTGTGGGAATTAGAGGTTCTGCAAAAAACGACGGCAACCAGTCTACCGCACAAGCACCCGCACCGGCTTCACTGGCCTCGGTAAAACCGCCGTATTGTACAATATCGCGATGAAAGCTCCGCCGCCTATCCGGGCTACCGCGGAGCCACTCCCACCCCATCGGGCGGCCCGCGCCGTCCCTGCCCCTCCGGTTCCCATGGCCTTCCTGCTCCATCAAGCCCGCTTCTACACGACCGTCAACCACCTGCGCGACCTGCCGCCGACGGTGCAGCCGGAGATCGCCTTCGCCGGACGCTCGAACGCGGGCAAGTCCACCGCGATCAACATTCTGTGCAACCAGAAGCGGCTCGCCTTCGCGTCGAAGACGCCCGGGCGCACCCAGCACATCAACTACTTCTCCGTCGGCCCGGCCGCCGAGCCGGTCGCGAACCTCGTCGACCTGCCGGGCTACGGCTACGCGGAAGTGCCGGGGGCCGCGAAGGCCCACTGGGAAGCCCTGCTGTCGAGCTACCTGCAGTCCCGGCCGCAGCTGCGCGGGATGATTCTGATGATGGATTCGCGCCGCCCGCTGACCGAACTCGACCGACGCATGATCGAGTGGTTTGCACCGACCGGCAAGCCGATTCACACGCTGCTGACCAAATGCGACAAATTGACGCGCCAGGAAAGCATCAACGCGCTGCGCTCGACCCAGAAGGAACTCGACGCCTACCGCGCCGCGGGCTACGAAGGCACGCTCACCGTGCAGCTGTTCTCGGCGCTCAAGCGGGTCGGCCTCGACGACGCCCATGCATTGATCGAGAGCTGGCTGCGGCCGTCGGTCGCCAGCGAAGATGGCGACGCTGTAGCACAATGAGCGGGCAACGCGTCCGATGGGACGCGCTCCTGACGGCACCTGCCATTCGTTGGGCTCATAAAAAAACCCGCCGTATTCCGGCGGGTCAAACAGCCTAATCGAAAAACGACAGGCACCCGCTCAGGGAGGAGAAGCGGGGAACATCGCGTAATACGCGATGCTCGATCGCTATCATATACCATTGTCTCGAAAAATTACCGAAGGGAATCGTAAGGTTCCATCCGGCCCCTTTCCTCCCATTCCACCATGAGCATCCATCCTCTGCATCGCCCGCGCCGCATGCGTCGCGACGACTTCTCGCGTCGCCTGATGCGCGAAAACCTTCTCACCACCAACGACCTGATCTACCCGGTGTTCGTCGTCGAAGGCACGAACCAGCAGCAGCCGGTGCCGTCGATGCCGGGCGTCGAGCGCGTGTCGGTCGACCTGCTGATGGGCGTCGCCGAGCAGTGTGTCGAGCTGGGCGTGCCGGTGCTGTCGCTGTTCCCGGCGATCGAGCCGTCGCTCAAGACGCCGGACGGCGCCGAGGCGGCCAATCCCGAAGGCTTGATCCCGCGCGCGGTGCGCGAGCTGAAGCAGCGCTTCCCCGAGCTGGGCGTGCTGACCGACGTCGCCCTCGATCCGTACACGAGCCACGGCCAGGACGGCGTGCTCGACGAGAGCGGCTACGTGATCAACGACACGACGATCGAACTGTTGATGGACCAGGCGCGCGCGCACGCGGAAGCCGGCGTCGACATCGTCGCGCCGTCGGACATGATGGACGGCCGCATCGGCGCGATCCGCGAGATGCTCGAGAGCGAAGGCCATATCCATACTCGGATCATGGCGTATTCGGCGAAGTACGCGTCCGCGTTCTACGGCCCGTTCCGCGATGCCGTCGGCTCCGCGTCGAATCTCGGCAAGAGCAACAAGATGACCTACCAGATGGACCCGGCCAACAGCGACGAAGCGCTGCGCGAAGTGCGGCTCGACATCGAGGAAGGCGCGGACATGGTGATGGTGAAGCCGGGCATGCCGTATCTCGACATCGTGCGGCGCGTGAAGGACGAATTCCGCTTCCCGACCTACGTGTACCAGGTGAGCGGCGAATACGCGATGCTGAAGGCCGCCGCGCAGAACGGCTGGCTGGACCACGACAAGGTGGTGCTCGAATCGCTGCTCGCGTTCAAGCGCGCCGGCGCGGACGGCGTGCTGACCTACTTCGCGCTCGACGCCGCGCGGCTCCTGCGCGCGCAGCGCTGAGCCCGCGCCGTATCGGCGAAAAAAACGGCGGGCCCTTCGCAGGGCTCGCCGTTTTTCATGGCGCGCCGCTTACGATGTCTGCGCGCTGCCGTCCGATGCCGCCACGCGGTCGAGGCTGCGCAGGAAGCGATCGGCGGCCTGATAACCGACCACCCGGCCCAGTTCCTTGCCGTCGCGGAAGACGATGATCCCCGGCGGCCCGAACAGGCCGAAGCGCTTGAGCAGCGCCTGGTCGTCCGCGTTGTTCGCTGTGACGTCCGCGCGCACCAGTTGCATCTGCGCGAGCCGCGCCGAGACGCGCGGGTCGGTAAAGGTCAGGTGCTCCATCTCCTTGCAGCTCACGCACCAGTCGGCGTAGAAATCGAGCATCACGGGCTGCGTCGCCTGCTTCAGCACCTGATCCAGTTCGGCGCTCGAACGCACCGCCGCGAACGCCGGACCTTCATGCGCCGCCGAGGCGGCGGCGCCGGCCGGCGCCCGCGCGGCCAGCACCGCGAGCGGGCGCAGCGGGTCGGACGAGCCGGCCGCCAGGCCGACGAGCAGGGTCGCCGCCCAGATCGCGAGCGCCGCGCCGAAGCCGCGCCCGAGACGCCGCCACACCGACGCACCGCCCGATTGCGGCGTGAACAACCCCAGCGCGGCCGCGGCGACCAACAGCCACAACGCGCTCAGGCCGAGCTGCGCGACCGCCCCGAGCACCGGCCAGACGATCCACAGCGCGGCCGCGAGCAGCACCACGCCGAAGAACACCTTGACGCCGTCCATCCACGCGCCCGCGCGCGGCAGCACGGTGCCGGCGCCGAGCCCGATGATCAGCAGCGGAACGCCGAGGCCGAGCCCCATCGCAAACAGCGCTGCGCCGCCGAGAAGTGCGTTGCCGGTATGCGCGATGAACGCGAGCACCGCGAACAGCGGCGCGGTCATGCAGGCGCCGACGACCAGCGCCGACAGCGCGCCCATCGTCGCCACCGCCAGGAAACGCCCGCCCGAGCGACGGTTCGACGCCTGCGCGGCGCCGTCCTGCCAGCGCTGCGGCAGCGCGAGGTCGATCCCGCCGATCAGGGTCAGCGCGAAAACGGTGAGCAGCGCGCCGAACGCGCCGAGCACCCACGGGTTTTGCAGCCAGGCGCCGAGGCTCTGCCCGACCAGCGCCGCCGCGATGCCGAGCGCCGTATAGACGAGCGCCATGCCGAGCACGTAGGTCAGCGACAACGCGAAGCCGCGTGCGCGAGTGGCCCGCGTGCCTTCTCCGATGACGATGGCGGACAGAATCGGGATCATCGGGTACGAGCAGGGCAGCAGGCTCAGCACCATCCCGGCGACGAAGTAGAGCGCGATGATCGTCAGGAAGCCGTGGCCTTCGAGGAGCGACTGCGCGTAGTCGGCGCTCGTCACGCGCTCGTACCAGCTGCCGTCGTCCGCATGCGGCGTCGTGGGCGCGGCGGCGGTCAGCGCCGCGCCGGCCGCGCCCAGCGCCGCCCCCGAGATCTTCACGACGTGCTCGGCGGGCGGATAACAGATGCCTTCGTCCGCGCAGCCCTGCGACGTGACCGACAGCTCGAACGGCCCCGACGCCTGCTTCACGGGCACGTGGATCGTCAGTTCGCCCCGGTAGGTCTCGACCTCCTTCTGGAAGGTCTGGTCGAACTTGGTATGGCCGGCCGGCATCTGCGGCTCGCCGAGCGCCGCGGCGCCGCTCTTCACCGCGATCACGAAGCGCTCGCGGTACATGTAATAGCCGTCGGCGATCGTGTAGTGGAGGTCGACCTGTCCCGGCGCCTCGCTCGAGCTGAACTTGAAGGCAACCGCGGGATCGAGGAAATCGTCCGCGGCGCGCGCAGCGGCCCCGAAACCCAGCAGCAGGACAAACAGCGAGAAACCGGCGAACAGCACGCGCGGCACGCGGAACAGACGAAGCGAAAGACGATTAGACATGGAATGCGCGTTGGGTTTCAGTGGCGACCCACTGGCCGTAGGCGTCCGATGCGGTTGCCTGCCAGGAGAGGATTTCGGGCGTGTCGTACGGATGGTGAGCTCGGATGTGACGCTCGAGTTCCAGCGCGCGGGCCGCGCTGGTCTTGAACAGCAGCTGGATCTCCTCGCCCGTCTCGATCTTGCCCTGCCAGTGATAGCGCGAGCGCACCGTGCCCTGCTCGGACACGCACGCCGCGAGCCGCGCGGCCAGCGCGCTCTCGGCCAGCGCCTGCGCGACGGCCGCGTCGGGCACCGTCGTCAGCATCAGAATCACGACCATCGGCGGTCCTCCAGCGACCTGTCGAAACGTCATATCGTAGCGCACGCGCAAGGCGTCTGCCTAAACAACGGGCACGACGCACAAACAAAAAGGGTCAAGCATGCGCTTGACCCTTTTGCAGTCCTGCCGAGGTGAAACTTATTCGGCTTCCTGGATGTTTTCCGCTTCGTCGACTTCCGGACGATCGAGCAGTTCGATCAGTGCCATCGGCGCGTTGTCGCCCACGCGGAAGCCGAACTTCAGGATGCGCAGGTAACCGCCCGGGCGGTTTGCGAAGCGCGGGCCCAGCACGTCGAACAGCTTCGCGACCGAATCACGGTCACGCAGGCGGTTGAACGCGAGGCGGCGGTTCGCCAGCGACGGCTTCTTGCCGAGCGTGATCAGCGGCTCGACGACCTTGCGGAGTTCCTTGGCCTTCGGCAGCGTCGTCTTGATGACTTCGTGCTCGATCAGCGAGTTGGACATGTTACGGAGCATAGCCAGACGGTGGCTGCTCGTGCGGTTCAGTTTCCGCAGACCATGACGATGGCGCATTTCAGTTTCCTAGATTCAAAGTTTTGATCCAGCTCTTCTATCGCACCTGCAAAGCGGTGCACGGGCCGGTAACGAAAAAAGCAAGATGCGGATTTTAAAGGAAAATCCGCATCTTGACCAGCGACTGCTACAGCCGGAATTACTTGTCGAGACCAGCCGGCGGCCAGTTTTCGAGCTTCATGCCCAGCGTGAGACCGCGGGAAGCGAGCACTTCCTTGATCTCGTTCAGCGACTTGCGGCCGAGGTTCGGCGTCTTCAGCAGCTCGTTTTCCGTGCGCTGGATCAGGTCGCCGATGTAGTAGATGTTCTCGGCCTTCAGGCAGTTCGCCGAACGAACCGTCAGCTCGAGATCGTCCACCGGACGCAGCAGGATCGGATCGATCTGCGGGGCGCGCGACGGCGCTTCCGCGGTCGTTTCCGTGCCTTCCAGCGCCGCGAACACCGACAGCTGATCGACCAGGATGCGGGCCGACTGGCGGATCGCTTCTTCCGGGGTGATCACGCCGCTCGTTTCGATGTTCATCACGAGCTTGTCGAGGTCGGTACGCTGCTCGACCCGTGCGCTTTCAACGGCGTAGCTCACGCGGCGAACCGGCGAGAACGACGCGTCCAGCACGATGCGGCCGATGATCTTGGCGGTTTCCTCGCCGTAGCGGCGCACGTTGCCCGGCACATAGCCGCGACCCTTCTCGATCTTGATCTGAACGTCGAGCTTGCCGCCCTTCGACAGATGCGCGATCACGTGATTCGGGTTGATGACTTCGCAGTCGTGCGCGAGCTCGATGTCGCCCGCGGTCACGACGCCTTCGCCTTCCTTGCGCAGCGTCACCGTGACTTCGTCGCGGTTGTGCAGCTTGAACACCACGCCCTTCAGGTTCAGCAGCAGGTTGACGACGTCCTCTTGCACACCGTCAAGCGTCGAATACTCGTGCACCACGCCCGCGATCGTCACTTCGGTCGGCGCGTAGCCCACCATCGACGACAGCAGCACGCGACGGAGCGCATTGCCCAAGGTATGGCCGTAGCCGCGTTCGAACGGCTCCATGACCACTTTCGCATGGTTCTCGCCCAGCGATTCCACGGAGATGATCTTGGGTTTCAACAAACTGGTTTGCATAGGTTTTCCTTTTCAATACCCTCGGCTCGTTACACCGATAAGGCTGACCGGTAACAACCAGAAAATAAACAGCCGAGGCCCTGCATTGCGGAACGCAACCCAGGATGCCTCGGCTATCAATCGGTTTAACGCGAATACAATTCGACGATCAGGCTTTCGTTGATATCGCCGGCGATATCACTGCGTTCCGGCACTTGCTTGAACGTGCCTTCGAACTTCTTCGCATCGACCGCCACCCAGCTCGGCAGGCCGCCCTGCTCAGCCAGCGACAGCGCTTCGACGATACGCGCCTGCTTCTTCGACTTTTCACGGATCGACACCACATCGCCCGCCTTGACTTGCAGCGACGGGATGTTCGAGACGATACCGTTCACGGTGATCGCCTTGTGGCTCACGAGCTGACGCGCTTCAGCGCGGGTCGAGCCAAAGCCCATGCGGTAGACGACGTTGTCGAGACGCGACTCGAGCAGTTGCAGCAGGTTTTCACCCGTGTTGCCCTTGCGGCGGTCGGCTTCGGCGAAGTAGCGGCGGAACTGGCGCTCGAGCACGCCGTAGATGCGCTTGACCTTCTGTTTTTCACGCAGCTGCGTGCCGTAGTCGGACGTGCGCGCACCGGAGATGCGGCCGTGCTGACCCGGCTTGCTGTCGAGCTTGCACTTGTCGGCGAGCGAGCGGCGGGCGCTCTTCAGGAAGAGATCGGTGCCTTCACGGCGGGACAACTTGGCCTTCGGGCCGGTATAACGTGCCACGTTACATTCCTTTATCTAGCATCACGCGGATCGGCTCCGCGCTAGTCCGCACCCTTTGGGGCGAACGGTGGACTTAGTCAATCAAAATGCTTCTGCCCGTCGACGCAGCGCGGCGACAGGCATCACGCCCACGCATCCTTAGATGCGGCGACGCTTCGGCGGACGGCAGCCGTTGTGCGGAATCGGGGTGACGTCCGAAATCGCGGTGATCTTGATCCCGAGACCGTGCAGTGCGCGCACTGCCGATTCGCGACCCGGGCCGGGGCCCTTGATCCGCACTTCCAGATTCTTCACGCCGTATTCCATCGCCACGCGACCGGCCGACTCGGCTGCAACCTGAGCGGCGAACGGCGTCGATTTGCGCGAGCCCTTGAAGCCCTGACCGCCCGACGTCGCCCATGCCAGCGCGTTGCCTTGGCGATCGGTGATCGTGATGATCGTGTTGTTGAACGAAGCGTGGACGTGAACCACGCCTTCCGCGACGTTCTTCTTTACCTTCTTGCGAACGCGTTGCGCCGCCGAGTTGGAAGCCTTAGCCATTACGTTTTCCTGTAACTGTCAGTGCCGCTTATTTCTTCAGCGCTTGCGCTGCGCGACGCGGACCCTTGCGGGTACGTGCGTTCGTGCGGGTGCGCTGGCCACGCATCGGCAGACCCTTACGGTGACGTACGCCGCGATAGCAGCCCAGGTCCATCAGACGCTTGATGTTCATCGTCACTTCACGGCGCAGATCGCCTTCGACGACAAACTTGCCCACTTCTTCACGCAGCTTTTCGAGGTCTGCGTCGGTCAGGTCCTTGACCTTCTTCGAGAACGCGACGCCGGAAGACACGCAGATGTCGCGTGCGCGCGTGCGACCGATACCGAAGATGGCCGTCAGGCCGATTTCGGTATGCTGGTGATTCGGGATGTTAACCCCTGCAATACGAGCCATTGTTTTTCCTCAAACAAAAAGCGCAAACAAAACGCGCGGTCAGCCTTGACGCTGCTTGTGGCGCGGATCCGAACTGCAGATCACGCGGACCACGCCCTTGCGCTTGATGATCTTGCAATTGCGGCAAATGCGCTTAACCGATGCCATCACTTTCATGATATTACCCTTTTTTCAAATCACTTCGCCCGGAACACGATCCGCGCACGCGACAGATCGTAAGGCGTCAACTCAACCGTCACCTTGTCGCCCGGCAGGATGCGGATGTAGTGCATCCGCATCTTCCCGGAGATATGCCCCAATACGACATGGCCGTTTTCCAGCTTCACACGGAAGGTCGCATTCGGAAGGTTTTCGATCACCTCTCCCTGCATCTGGATTACATCGTCCTTGGCCATATCTTTTTATCAACGCATTGGGACGTTGCCGCCCTTGAAATTGGCTTTCTTGAGCAGCGACTCATACTGTTGCGACATCACGTACGACTGCACCTGCGCCATGAAGTCCATCGTGACGACGACAATGATCAGCAGCGACGTTCCACCAAAATAAAACGGCACATTCCAGCGCAGCACCAGGAATTCCGGCAGCAGACACACGAAGACGATGTAGATCGCACCGGCCAGCGTCAGACGCGTGAGGATGCGGTCGATATATCGCGCGGTCTGGTCGCCCGGGCGAATGCCAGGAACGAACGCGCCGCTCTTCTTCAGGTTGTCCGCGGTTTCTCTGCTGTTGAACACCAGCGCGGTGTAGAAGAAGCAGAAAAACACGATTGCCAGCGTGTACAGCAGCACATACACCGGCTGGCCCGGCTTCAGTGCTTCCGCCACGTTGTGCAGCGTGTCGGAGAACCAGCTCTTGCGTTCACCCGAGCTGAACCAGCTCAGGATCGTTGCCGGGAACAGGATGATCGACGATGCGAAGATCGGCGGAATCACGCCCGACATGTTCAACTTCAGCGGCAGGTGCGACGACTGCCCGCCGTAGATCTTGTTGCCGACCTGGCGCTTCGCGTAGTTCACGAGGATCTTGCGCTGACCGCGTTCGATGAACACGACCAGGTAAGTCACCGCGGCGATCAGGACGACGATGATGATCGCCGAAATGATGCTCATCGAACCCGTACGCACCAGCTCGAACAAACCACCCACGGCATTCGGGAACCCTGCCGCGATCCCGCCGAAGATGATGATCGAGATGCCGTTGCCCAGACCCCGTTCAGTGATCTGCTCACCCAGCCACATCAGGAACATCGTGCCCGTCACCAGCGTAACCACCGTGGTGAGCCGGAACACCATGCCGGGATCGGTGACGAGCCCAGGCTGATTCTCCAATGCGGCGGCAATGCCGAATGCCTGGAAGGTCGCGAGCACCACGGTGAACACCCGCGTGTACTGCGTGATCTTCCGTTGTCCGGCCTGCCCTTCCTTCTTCAGCGCTTCCAGCTGCGGCGAGACGATCGCCAGCAACTGCATGATGATCGACGCCGAGATGTACGGCATGATCCCCAGCGCGAAGATCGTGAAGCGGGACAGCGCGCCACCCGAGAACATGTTGAACATGCCCAGGATGCCGCCCGCCTGACTCTGGAACAGCTTCGCCAGTTCATCAGGATCGATGCCCGGCACCGGGATATGCGCGCCGATACGGTAGACGATCAGCGCCAGCAGCAAGAACATTGCACGCCGGCGCAGATCGCCGAACTTCGCCGTGCTTCGACCGGGTTTTGCGAGACTCGGGCTGTTAGCCAAGTACCTTCTCCGATGCAAATGCTAGTGACGGCACGCTAGGCGTGTCACTCGGCAAACGAACCGCCGGCCGCTTCGATCGCGGCGCGCGCACCCTTGGTGGCGCCGAGACCCTTCACGACGATCTTGCGCTTCAGTTCGCCCGTGGCGATGATCTTCGCGCTCTTCGTCAGCTCGCCGACCAGGCCGGCTTGCTTCAGTGCGAGCAGATCGACTTCATCGACCGGCAGCTTTTCGAGGTCGGAGAGGCGCACTTGACCGACGAATTCCTTCGTCAGCGACGTGAAGCCACGCTTCGGCAGACGACGCTGCAGAGGCATCTGACCGCCTTCGAAGCCGACCTTGTGGAAGCCGCCCGAACGCGATTTCTGACCCTTGTGACCACGGCCAGCCGTCTTGCCGAGGCCCGAACCGATGCCGCGGCCGACGCGGCGCTTCGCATGCTTCGCGCCTTCTGCCGGCTTCAGGTTATTCAATTCCATATCAACTCCTTGATCCGTAGTCGGACGCTTAATCGATGACCTTAACGAGGTACGAGACCTTGTTGATCATGCCGCGCACCGCCGGCGTATCCTGAAGCTCGCTGACCGAATTGAGGCGACGCAGACCCAGACCGCGCACGGTGGCGCGGTGCGTTTCGCGGGTCCCAATCAGGCTCTTCACGAGCTGAACCTTGACAGTTTTTTCAGACATGGTGACCACCCGGGCTTAGCCCAAAATATCTTCGACGGACTTGCCGCGCTTCGCCGCGATGTCGCCCGGGGTGGACTGCTTGCGCAGGCCGTCGAGCGTCGCACGGACGAGGTTGTACGGGTTCGTCGAACCGTGGCTCTTCGCCACGACGTTCTGCACGCCCATCACGTCGAACACTGCGCGCATCGGGCCGCCGGCGATCACGCCGGTACCGTCCTTCGCCGGAGCGAGGAGGACCGCGGACGCGCCGTGCTTACCATGCACTTCGTGCTGCAGCGTGCCGTTCTTGAGCGGCACCTTGAACATGTTGCGGCGCGCCTGTTCCATCGCTTTCTGGACAGCGACCGGCACTTCCTTCGCCTTGCCCTTGCCCATACCGATCCGGCCATCGCCGTCGCCGACCACGGTCAGTGCGGCGAAGCCGAGAATCCGGCCACCCTTCACGACCTTGGTCACGCGGTTGACCGAAATCATCTTTTCGCGAAGGCCGTCGTCGCGCTCGTCAGCCTGAACTTTCGCTTGCATCTTTGCCATGACGAATTCCTTCCTTAGAACTTGAGCCCAGCTTCACGAGCTGCCTCGGCCAGCGCCTTGACGCGGCCGTGGTAGCGGAAGCCCGAGCGATCGAAGGCGACGGATTCGATGCCGGCGGCCTTTGCCTTCTCGGCAATACGCTTGCCGATCAGCGTCGCGGCGTTAACATTGCCGCCCTTGCCCGACTTGTCGGCGAGCTCGGCGCGCACTTCCGCCTCGAGCGTCGACGCGCTGGCGAGCACCTTGGTGCCGCAGGGCGAGAACACTTGAGCGTAGATGTGCGTATTCGTGCGATGCACGGCGAGACGCGCGACCTGCAGCTCAGCGATCTTGATACGCGTCTGGCGAGCGCGGCGCAGGCGAGATTGAGTCTTATCCATGATTGCGCACCCTTACTTCTTCTTCGTTTCTTTGAGGATCACAACCTCGTCGGAATAGCGCACGCCCTTGCCCTTGTAAGGCTCCGGCGGACGGTAGCCGCGCACTTCCGCAGCTACTTGACCGACTTGTTGCTTGTTGATCCCCTTGATCACGATTTCGGTTTGCGTCGGGGTTTCAGCCTTGACGCCTTCCGGCATCTGGTGCACCACCGGGTGCGAGAAACCCAGCGACAGGTTCAGCTTGTCGCCTTGCGCCTGCGCACGATAACCGACGCCAACCAGCGTCAGCTTGCGCTCGAAACCCTTGGTCACGCCGTGCACGGCATTCGCGATGATCGCGCGCATCGTGCCCGACAGTGCATTTGCTTCGCGGCTGTCGTCGACCGGCGACAGGTTCAGCGTGCCGTCGTTGTTCGCCACGTTCACGAGCGGGTTCACCGCTTGCGTGATGGTGCCCAGCGGGCCCTTGACGGTAATCGAACCGTCGGCCAGCTTGACTTCCGCGCCTTGCAGCGCGATCGGGCTCTTACCTACTCGAGACATGTTCCTCTCTCCTTTCGGTTAAGCGACGTAGCAGATGACTTCGCCGCCGACGCCCGTAGCGCGCGCCTTGCGGTCGGTCATCACGCCCTTCGGCGTCGACACGATCGCCACACCGAGGCCATTCATGACCTGCGGAATGTCGTTGCGGCCGCGGTACACGCGCAGGCCCGGCTTCGACACGCGCTCGAGGCGTTCGATGACCGGACGGCCAGCGTAGTACTTCAGCGCGATGTTCAGCTCGGACTTGGCGCCTTCGCTCTTCACCGCGAAATCGTCGATGTAACCTTCGTCCTTCAGGACTTGTGCGATTGCAACCTTGACCTTCGACGAGGGCATCGCGACCGATACTTTCTCGACCATCTGCGCGTTGCGGATGCGAGTCAGCATATCGGCGATAGGATCACTCATGCTCATTTACGTTTCTCCTATTACCAGCTCGCCTTGGTCAGGCCAGGAATCTCGCCACGGAATGCGATTTCACGAATCTTGTTACGCGCGAGGCCGAATTTGCGGAACGTGCCACGCGGACGGCCCGTGATCGCGCAGCGGTTGCGCTGGCGGGTCGGGTTTGCGTTGCGGGGCAGTTGCTGCAGCTCCAGGCGTGCTTCGTAGCGCTCTTCTTCCGACTTGCTTTGGTCGTCGATGGTCGCCTTCAGCGCTTCGCGCTTCGCTGCGAACTTCGCGACCAGGCGGGCGCGCTTCTTTTCACGTTCGATCAGTGCCAGTTTAGCCACGGTAACCTCAGTTTCTGAACGGGAACTTGAAGCTGGCGAGCAGGGCCTTGGCTTCGTCGTCGGTCTTCGCGGTCGTCGTGATGCTGATGTTCAGCCCACGCAGCGCGTCGATCTTGTCGTAATCGATTTCGGGGAAAATGATCTGCTCTTTCACACCGATGTTGTAGTTGCCACGGCCGTCGAATGCACGACCCGACACGCCACGGAAGTCGCGCACGCGGGGCAGCGCAACAGTCACGAAACGGTCGAGGAATTCGTACATCGCCTGGCCACGCAGCGTCACCATCGCGCCGACCGGATAGCCTTCACGAATCTTGAAGCCTGCGATCGCCTTGCGAGCCTTCGTCACGACAGGCTTCTGGCCTGCGATCTTCGCGAGGTCGCCGACGGCGTGCTCGATCACCTTCTTGTCAGCGACGGCTTCGCCAAGACCCATGTTCAGGGTGATCTTGGTGAGGCGCGGCACTTCCATGACCGACTTGTAGCCGAACTTCTCGATCAGGCCCGGAACAACCTTCTCTTTGTAAAACTCTTGAAAACGTGCCATTTCTATACTCCGCAGCGTCAAGCGCTCAGCACAGCACCGGTCGTCTTCAGGAAGCGTACTTTCTTGCCTTCCTCGACCTTGATGCCAACCCGCGAAGCCTTGCCGTTCGCGTCGACCAGTGCGACGTTCGAAATACGGATCGGCATCGTCTTCGCTTCCACGCCGCCCGTCGTACCCTTCATCGGGTTCGGCTTCACATGCTTCTTGACGAGGTTGATACCTTCAACCGTCACATGCTCGGCGCCAACAGCCAACACGACGCCGCGCTTGCCCTTGTCCTTGCCGGTGATGACGATGACTTCGTCACCCTTGCGAATCTTGTTCATCGCGACTCCTTACAGCACTTCCGGCGCCAGCGAAACGATCTTCATGAATCGTTCGCTACGCAGCTCACGCGTGACCGGCCCGAAGATACGGGTGCCGATCGGCTCAAGCTTGTTATTCAAAAGCACAGCGGCGTTGCCGTCGAACTTGATCAGCGAACCGTCTTGACGACGCACGCCCTTGGCGGTGCGAACCACCACGGCGTTGTAGATTTCGCCTTTCTTCACGCGCCCGCGCGGCGTTGCCTCTTTGACAGTCACCTTGATGATGTCGCCAATGCTGGCATAACGACGCTTCGAGCCGCCGAGCACCTTGATGCACATGACTTCACGTGCACCCGTGTTGTCGGCCACTTCAAGCCGAGATTCGGTCTGGATCATGGTTTGTCTTTCCCAACTTAATCCGTACGCACCACCATGGCGCATGCGGTCAGTCTTGGTCCCGTCAGCCAACGGCTGCTTGGGTTTGAACAGCAGCGACGGCTAACGAAACCCGCCATCGCAAATCGGTGAATCCTTCGGAACAGGCAGAACGCCTATCCGCTTCCCCCACCAGTAACTTCGCCCGCGACGGGGCTCCCTTAAAGAGGGAAGACCGGGATTATAACAAATAACCCCGGCCACGCAAGCAAAAACTTTGCGATTTCAAGTACTTCTACTGCCTTGCAGCGGTTCCGCCTGGTGCTTAGATCACGCGGGCTGCTTCGACGAGGCGCGACACGGCCCAGGCCTTCGTCTTCGAAACAGGACGGGTTTCCTGGATTTCGACGAGATCGCCTTCGTTGTACGTGTTCGCTTCATCGTGCGCGTGGTACTTCTTCGAGCGCACGACATACTTGCCGTAGATCGGATGCTTGACGCGGTGCTCGACCAGCACGGTAACGGTCTTGTCCATCTTGTTGCTGACGACCTTACCGACCAGCGTCCGCTTCAGCGAGGTTTTCACGCTATCGTTCATTTCTGGTTCGCCTTCTGAGTCAGGACGGTCCGCACACGTGCGATGTCGCGACGAACCTTCTTCAGCTGGCTCGTGTTCGTGAGCTGCTGGGTCGCGAGTTGCATGCGCAGGCCGAATTGCGCCTTCAACAGGTCCGACAGCTCCTTGTTGAGCGCGGCCTGATCTTTCTGGAGAAGTTCGGAAGCCTTCATATTTTCTCCTTAGGCGCCGAGCTGACGCACGATGAACGTCGTCTTCAGCGGCAGCTTCGCTGCGGCCAGACGGAACGCCTCACGCGCCAGTTCTTCGGTTACGCCATCCATTTCGTACAGCATCTTGCCCGGTTGAATCTCGGCGACGTAGTACTCAGGGTTACCCTTACCGTTACCCATCCGCACTTCTGCCGGCTTCTGCGAAATCGGCTTGTCCGGGAAGATACGGATCCAGATGCGGCCGCCACGCTTGATGTGACGCGTCATGGCACGACGCGCCGCTTCAATTTGACGCGCGGTCAAACGGCCGCGACCGACAGCCTTCAGGCCGAACTCACCGAACGACACGGCGTTGCCGCGCGTCGCGATACCGGTGTTACGACCTTTTTGCTCTTTGCGATACTTCCTGCGTTTCGGTTGCAGCATCGTTATTCTCCAGTCTTGCCGTCTTCCGGCTTGCCGGCAGCGCGGCGCGGTGCGCCACGGCGAGCACCCGGAGCGCCGCCTTCACCGTCACGACGCGGACGACGATCGCCCGGACGCGCGTTGCGGCGGGGACGCTTGTCCTCGGCCACTTCTTCCACGACCGGCGCATCGTTGCGGCCGAGCGTGTCGCCCTTGTACACCCACACCTTGACGCCGATGATGCCGTAGGTCGTCTTCGCTTCCGAGGTTGCGTAGTCGATGTCGGCACGCAGCGTGTGAAGGGGCACGCGACCTTCGCGATACCACTCCGTACGGGCGATTTCGATACCGTTCAGACGGCCGGCGCTCATGATCTTGATGCCCTGGGCACCCAGACGCATCGCGTTCTGCATCGCGCGCTTCATCGCGCGGCGGAACATGATCCGGCGCTCGAGCTGTTGCGTGATCGAATCGGCGATCAGCTGCGCATCGGTTTCAGGCTTGCGGATCTCTTCGATGTTGACGTGAACCGGAACGCCCATGCGGCGTTGCAGTTCCGTCTTCAGCTGTTCGATATCCTCACCCTTCTTGCCGATGACGACGCCCGGACGCGAGCTGTAAATCGTGATGCGCGCGTTCTTCGCCGGACGCTCGATGACGACGCGACCGACCGAAGCGTTCTTCAGCTTCTTCTTCAGGTATTCGCGAACACCAATGTCTTCCTGCAACATCGCCGCGAAATTGTTGTTGTTCGCGTACCAACGCGACGCCCAATTACGGCTGACGGCCAAACGGAAGCCAGTCGGATGAATTTTCTGTCCCATCGTATGACCCCTTAATTCCCGACCGTCACAGTGATGTGACAGGATTGCTTCTCGATGCGGTTACCGCGGCCCTTGGCGCGCGCGGTAAAACGCTTGAGCGACGCAGCCTTGTCGACGTAGATGCTCTTGATCTTGAGCTCGTCGATGTCCGCGCCCTCGTTGTGCTCCGCATTCGCGATCGCCGACAGCACAACCTTCTTCACGATGCCAGCCGCTTTCTTCGGCGAGAACGTCAGAACGTTCAGCGCCTTGTCGACCGGCAAACCGCGGATCTGGTCAGCCACAAGGCGCGTTTTCTGCGCCGAGATGCGGGCACCGCGATGAATTGCTTTCACTTCCATCTTGATTGCCCCTTATTTCTTGGCCTTCTTGTCGGCCGCGTGACCCTTGAACGTCCGGGTCAGTGCGAACTCGCCAAGCTTGTGGCCGACCATGTTTTCCGAGATGTACACCGGAACGTGTTGACGGCCGTTATGAACGGCGATCGTCAGACCGATGAAATCCGGGAGGATCGTCGAACGACGCGACCAGGTCTTGATCGGCTTTTTGTCGCGCGAAGCTGCAGCCGCCTCAACTTTCTTCAGCAAATGGGCGTCGCAGAACGGACCTTTTTTAACAGAACGTGCCATTGCCTACTCCTTAACGCTTGTGACGGCGCTGGACGATCATCGTCGTCGTGCGCTTGTTGCGGCGAGTGCGGAAGCCCTTCGCCGGCGTGCCCCACGGGCTCACCGGATCGCGACCGGCCGCGGTCTTGCCTTCACCACCACCGTGCGGGTGATCGATCGGGTTCATCGCAACGCCGCGCACCGTCGGGCGGATACCGCGCCAGCGGTTCGCGCCTGCCTTGCCGATCTGGCGGAGGCTGTGCTCTTCGTTGCCGACTTCACCGATCGTCGCGCGGCACTCGATGTGCACACGACGAATTTCACCCGAACGCAGGCGGACCTGCGCGTACACGCCTTCACGCGCCAACAGCATCGCCGAGGTACCGGCCGAACGCGCCATCTGCGCACCCTTGCCCGGCAGCATCTCGATGCAGTGAATCGTCGTACCGACCGGGATGTTGCGGATCGGCAGCGTGTTGCCCGCGCGGATCGGAGCTTCCGAACCCGACACGATCTGCTGGCCGACCGTCATGCCCTTCGATGCGATGATGTAGCTGCGCTCGCCGTCCGCGTACACGATCAGCGCGATGTTCGCGCTACGGTTCGGGTCGTACTCGAGGCGCTCCACCTTCGCCGGGATGCCGTCCTTGATGCGACGGAAATCGACGATACGATAGTGTTGCTTGTGACCACCGCCCTTGTGGCGGGTGGTGATGCGGCCGTTGTTGTTACGGCCGGCGGTCGAGCTCTGCGAGTCGAGCAGCGCCGCGTGCGGCTTGCCCTTGTGCAGATCCTTGTTGACCACCTTGACCATCGCGCGGCGACCCGGCGAAGTCGGTTTAACTTTAACGATTGCCATGATTACTTGGCCTCCGCTTCAAAGTTGATTTCCTGGCCGGGCTTCAGGCACACGTAGGCCTTCTTCACGTCCTTGCGGCGGCCCATCGAACGGCCGAAGCGCTTTTGCTTGCCCTTCTGGACCAGCACGTTGACGGAATCAACTTCAACCTTGAACAGCAGCTCGACGGCCGCCTTCACTTCCTGCTTCGTGGCATCCGGCGCGACTTCGAACACGACTTGCTCGTTCTTGTCGGCGACCAGCGTCGCCTTCTCGGAAATCACCGGTGCGAGCAGGACCTGCATCAAACGATGATCGTTCTTGCGAATCTCGCTCATGACAGCAACTCCTCGATCTGGGCGACCGCAGCCTTCGTGACCAGCACTTTCTTGAAGTAGATCAGCGACAGCGGGTCAGCGTAGCGCGGCTCGACAACTGCCACGTGCGGCAGGTTGCGCGACGCGAGGTACAGGTTCTCGTCAACCGTGTCGGTGATGATCAGCACGGATTCGAGGCCCATGGCCTTGAATTTTTCAGCCAACAGCTTGGTCTTCGGTGCTTCGAGGATGATGTCCTCGACGACCGACAGGCGGCCTTCGCGAGCCAACTGCGAGAAGATCGAGCAGAGACCTGCGCGATGCATCTTCTTGTTGACCTTGTGCGAGAAGTTTTCTTCGGGCGAGTTCGGGAAAATCCGACCACCGCCACGCCACAGCGGGCTCGACGACATACCGGCACGAGCACGGCCCGTACCCTTCTGGCGCCACGGCTTCTTGGTCGTGTGCTTGACTTGCTCACGATCCTTCTGCGCGCGGTTGCCCTGGCGGGCGTTCGCCTGGTAAGCCACCACGACCTGGTGGATCAGCGCTTCGTTGTAGTCACGGCCGAACACGACGTCCGATGCATTGACCACCGAACCTTCCTGACCATTGGCATTCAGGAGCTTCAGTTCCATTATTTCGCCCCCTTCACGGCACGCGTCTTCACGGCCGGCGTCACGAAAACCTTACCGCCCTTCGCGCCCGGCACTGCGCCCTTGACCAGCAGCAGCTTGCGCTCGGCGTCGATACGCGCGATTTCGAGGTTCTGCACCGTCACCGTCTCGTCACCCATGTGGCCCGTCATGCGCTTACCCGGGAACACACGACCCGGATCCTGCGCCATACCGATCGAGCCCGGCACGTTGTGCGAGCGCGAGTTACCGTGCGTGGCACGGCCGGAGGCGAAGTTGTAACGCTTGATCGTACCGGCATAGCCCTTACCGATCGACACGCCTTGCACGTCGACCTTCTGGCCTACTTCGAAGAGATCAGGACCGACCACGGCGCCGTTCGACAGCTCGGCAGCCTTGGCCGCATCGATGCGGAATTCTTTGAGGACTTCACCGGCTTCGACGCCGGCTTTGGCGAGATGACCTGCCAGCGGCTTCACCACGCGCGAGGCGCGGCGCGAACCGAATGCAACCTGCACGGCCGTGTAGCCGTCGGTTTCAACAGTCTTGATCTGCGTCACGCGGTTGTCCGACACGTCCAGCACGGTGACGGGAATCGAATCCCCTTCAGCCGTGAAAATACGGGTCATGCCAACCTTGCGACCTACGAGTCCAAGGCTCATCGTTTTCTCCATTCCCGACTGCGATTGGTCGGGGCTAATTTACAAAACGCCGGGGCCCGCGAGAACGCGCGCCAACCAGCTTTTTACGCAAATACGCGAAAAGCCTAGCATTATAGCAAGGCCTTTCGATTTTCGCAAGCAATCAAAGACTTAGCGCCGTCCGCAGGGGCGGGCAGCGCGCCAGCCCTTACTGCAGCTTGATCTCCACGTCGACGCCTGCCGGCAGATCGAGCTTCATCAGCGCGTCAACCGTCTTGTCGGTCGGGTCGACGATGTCCATCAGGCGCTGGTGGGTACGGATTTCGAGCTGATCGCGCGACGTCTTGTTGACGTGCGGCGAACGCAGGATGTCGAAACGCTGGATACGGGTCGGCAGCGGCACCGGGCCACGGACGATTGCACCGGTCCGCTTGGCCGTGTCGACGATTTCGGCAGCCGATTGATCGATCAGACGATAGTCGAAAGCCTTCAGGCGGATGCGGATTTTTTGTTGCTGCATGTCGATTCCTTGAAAAGAGCAAGGCGGTGTTGCGCCGCCGGGTCACGAAAAGAACATGGGGTCGGGCGTGCGCTGAGAGCGCGCGCCCGACCCCGGGCGCTGCATATTACTACAAAAGCCGATCGCCGATTTTACTCGAGGACCTTGGCAACGACGCCGGCGCCGACGGTACGGCCGCCTTCGCGGATTGCGAAGCGCAGACCTTCTTCCATCGCGATCGGCGCGATCAGCTTCACCGTGATCGACACGTTGTCGCCCGGCATCACCATTTCCTTGTCCTTCGGCAGCTCGATCGAGCCCGTCACGTCCGTCGTACGGAAGTAGAACTGCGGACGGTAGTTGTTGAAGAACGGCGTGTGGCGGCCGCCTTCGTC
>NZ_JBXAPG010000032.1:0-93755 GCF_058803765.1 Burkholderia sp. GW821-FHT14F03 | reverse complement strand
GCGGGCGGGACGGCCGACCGTCGCGAACGGCTGTATCAGACGGACATCGGGACCGTCCGGCTGGAGTGGCAGGCGCTCACGACGCCGTCGCCGATCTGGTCGGGGATCCTGCAGGGGTTCAGGTGCCCGTCGTGACACGCCTCTTGTATCGGAATGCGCCAGCCGGCGCGAACTTGGAAAGGAGCAGCAGATGATAGACCCGAAGGAAATCCTGTCCGCGTGCAGCAACGCGCATGAGTACGGACAGAACGCCAGCGGTTCGATGGCGAAGCCGTTCATGGACTCGATCCCCGACATGTCGGTGGCGTCGTCCCAGAACGCGAGCAACCTGATCGGCAACGTGCAGCAGGTGGGCGGCAAGATGCTGGAGCACATGTCGAACATCAAGTCGTCGGTCGACAAGCAGGTCGCCGCGCACCAGGATGCGCAGCAGCGTGAGAAGACCTACGACTTCAACGCCAACATGAACGACCTGCGGCCGACCAACTCGGTCGGCTTCCCGCAGGAAATGCCGTCCAACTTCTTCGCGCCGTTCAAGACCGGCAAGTAGGCCGCCCGGACGGGAGCGGTGCACCGTCCTCGGACGTCGCCGTGTTTGCGGCGGGGTTCGGGGCTTTCGGGGCGCGGCCGGCGGCAGCCGGCGCGCCCGACCATTCGATAGGAAAACAGGATCATGAAGAAAGTTTTATTCGGACTCCTTGCAGGTGTATTCTCGGTGAGCGCCTATGCCCAGTTCGACCAATTGTTGCAGTCGGTCAAGGATCAGGTGACGAGCACGACGCAGCGGCAGGTGAGCCAGAGCGTGCAGTCGGCGACGAACGATGCGATGCAATCGGCGACGACGCGTGCGCACAAGGTGATCCAGTCGGCGCGCACGCCCGACACCGCCGCGAGCAAGGAAGCCTCGGGCGTGCAACCGAGCGGCGTGTTCCAGGAGTCCCGGGGCGCGAAGTCGCAATGAGGCGGGCCGGGGTGGCGCCCGGCGAACTCCCGAGCCCTTCGGACGCGCCGGACAGTTGAAAGGGGGAGCACGCATGATGGCATTTTCGATGATGTCGATCATGAGCGCGATCGTCGCGATTGCGCTGACTTCGCTGATCTTCTCGTTGGGCGTCGTATTGCCCCGGATCATCTCGGCCGCGCGGGGCGACGCGATCGTCACGGATGGCGTCAAGGCCGTCGCCGAGGTTGTCGAGATCGGGCAGACGGGGGTGACGCTCAATCAGGTGCCGCAGATGCGGATGGTGCTGCGCATCAGCGATCACGGCGTGTCCCGGGACGTGACGATCCGGCAGTACGTCGATCTCGGCAACATGCCGCGCGCGGGGGAGCGGGTGAGGGTCGTCATCGATGCACGCGATCCGGCGCGGGTAACCTATCTGGGGCTTGCCAGAGCACAATGATTGCGGTGCCTGTGCCGATTGGCTGTGAAGCGTCAATAGATTGATTCTCGAAGCAGGAAGTCTGGCCATCGGCGCAAGGCCGCCGATGGCGGACCGAGAATTTGCGACTCGCCTGCGGGACGTCACTCGCGGTAAGCCGGAATTTTGCCGGGCACTACATTTTGAGTAGCCGGGGTTGTGGCGCTTCGTGCGTCACGACGGTGGCCGTTGACGCGAAGACAGGTCAGACGGCATGGCTACCGTTCATGCTGTGTTGCTGGGTTCCTGAGATTGACGAACCGATTGCGTTTCGCGCGAACAGCCGATTGCCGATCCTTCGCGGCAGTCGCAACGGGGCGGACTACTACCCGCTGGGTGGATCGGGCTTCGAGCTTGTATAGGGTGGGACGAGTCAGTGGTTTAAATTTGGTTCATCGTGGATTACCGGGGAAAGCAGCGCGGATTCGGGAAGTTGCTCGAAGAAGGCTCGGGCGGTTTCGCGTGAGCGGCCCTGGCCGATCCATAGCACTTGCCGGCTAAGAATTTTTCGAACACGTTGTTCGATGTTGTAATCAAGCGCCGATGTAGAGGCTCAACATGCACTGAATCACGTCATCGGGCCGTTTGCGTAGTGGGGACGCCGCGCGGGGGCGGCCAGGCTCGGATCTCTGATAGATGTTCAGTAACGAACTGCCTTCCTAAAATAATCAGGAGAGCGACTGCCGCCGCAATGCCTGATACCGGTCACGACGTATTACCTGTTACAAGGAGCGGACCATACCTTCATGCTCCTGGGCGCCAACGTGACAAAGCCGCCTCGATCAGCTGCGCGGCACTGCGGTCAGTCTTGGCTCGCCTCGTTTCTGAATCGATGCAGGATGGGCGAGCCTTTGCGCAGCTCGATCGAGACGCAGTCATCGCGCATGCTGCGCGGCAGGCGCTCGACGTCGAGGATCTCGTGCTTGTGGGGGGCCAAATAGAGCTGCACGATCGTCGCGATCGGCAGGCCTTTCACGCGAGCGCGCCGCGCCGTGAACTCGGTGCGCATGTAGGTGTGGGGCGGAGGCAGCTCTAGCTCTGAGGGCGGTTCGCCATGCGTCAATAGTTCTCACTGAGGTTGCCAGCATACCAGGCGCACTGTGCGTGCTCGGTGCCTGGCTTCTTGTTCATGGCTCCATTTTGGTGAGGGAGCCTTATGACAGAGAAGCTGCTTCGGGGTGCTCGCTGGGTCGCGGGTCCCACTCTCAACTGGGCTCAATGTACTAGACAATGGGCCGACCTTAGCCACCGTTCGGGGTCGGGAAATCCTGACGAATTACTCTCAAGGGCTGGCGCGTCCACAAAACCCGAGGCAGGTCGGCACGCATCGAAACGACAACGATTCGCAGAGGAAAATTTATAAAATAGAAACAATGCATCGATCTGTATCGGTTTTTATCGTGTTTTGTGAATGTATATTTCGAAAATTTTCATGAGAAATCTGAAGATTTGACTAAGTTTCAATGTACATTAGGACACTTACGAATTCCTTGCGCTAACGGTTCGTACGAAAACCATGTCGATCCGCATCGCGTGGTTGCCATCGGCCTTGCATCCAGACACGTCACGGAGGTGTTGCCCGGTAGTCAGCCTCAACTCGAAGTGATGGGCGGCGGACCTCTCGTCCTGCCGTTGCCGATGGCTGACCCGCTATGACGCGTTCGTCCGTCGACCGGAACAGTTGTCGAAATATGGAGATCGTGCAATGCATTTCCCATCAATTGCCGCGTCGCGGCAGACGTCTGTCGGCGGCCCATTCGAGCGTCATCGGACGTCTTTGCGTCGCGAGGCGTTGTCCATTGCGGCGTGCCTGACATCGCGCGCCGAGGTGGTTCTCGATCGACCGGGGCGGGAAGGTTGGCGATGAATCGGGCTACATCCACACGCATGCTGGCGCCAGCATGCGCAGTTATAGATCCATTCGTTCGTGCCGAAATCGAGTGCCCCGGACACACAGCGCCGACAAGACGTTTCCGGTTCGATCTCATGAGGCTGGCCTTGTGGTGACGAGCTTCTCGGAACTGGCAGCGAACCGCAATGGCCGGTTCCGTGCTGAAATGGTGAGCGCCTTGCGACCGTGCTGGAGGCTTTCCGGTGCTTGTCGGACAGGGCCTGCACTATGGTGGATTCATTCGCGCAGTGCATTTTCAAAGAGAGACCCAACTGCGCTTGAGCGTGACGTCCTTGCGCGCGAGCGCGCCGCTCAAGATCGTAATGCAGCATGTCGGTCCACAGCGAGTCGCCTCGACCTGCTGAGCGATGTGTATCAACGTCGACGATTCAGCTCGGGATGCCTGAGCTGCAGTCGAGATCGTCTTCCCGGACGAGACTTGCGGACACCTTCCGCCGTGGCCACGAACCAACCCGGCAACGCCATCGACCCGCTAGGTTCTTCCTCAGATGTAGGGCGATTGCCCGCTCGACCGGCGACGCTCCGCTGCGTTCGCCGCGGACGAGCCGTTACTCATCGGCACAGGCGCCGCGGCGCGTGCGTAGACGTTGCTGTGACGATGGCTGATGCCTGGTTTTTCGGCGGTCAGGTTCTTTCCGGCGGTCATCATTCCTTCACATTTGACCGGTCCTAAATTCTGACAGGAGCATGTTAAAAATTCATCAATTAAATAGGTTGATTGATATATTTAGTCATGCAAAATTCGAGGAAATTTGGATGGTTAGCGTATTTACAAAACTTGGAAGAGTAATATCAAACATCGGCACTGAGCGCTTTGCTGAAGCCCTGCATTCGCTGTTCGTTACCTCCGTAAACGTGGGATCCACCAAGATCGCCGTGTGGTTCATAAACGAAAGAGAGGAAGAGATCGTCGGCATGCATCCGTTGGGGGAATTTTCCGCCGATGGACGAAGTGATATCGACGTGGGTCTGCTGCAGAAGTCCGTATTTGATGCTGTAGACAGCCGGTTGATGGAAAGGGTGTTGATCGCCCGAGAACTACATCTGATCCACTTTGGCACATCGGCAACACCTCAAACGGAGTGGCAGAGGCTGCGTTCCTGCGGCTCTGATGGAGGCTTCCAGGTGCATCTCGTATCGCGCAAATTGAACCGTCGATACTTGATTTCGCTGTATCGAACCTGTGGAACGCCTGATTATACAATTCAGGAAATGTCGCTTCTGAAGAGCTATGCGGAAGCACTGATGCCGATCGTCGAGATACATGCATCGCACAGGCTGTGCGAATTAGCGCGCCGCCCAATGCAGGTGTCGGGCGACGCGGAGAGTTCGATTGGTCATTTGACGGTGCGTCGAAAATTTGAATCCAGGCTCAGGAGCGCGGCGATTACGCTGTCCGATCGTGAGATTGAAGTGTGCGCTGGATTGCTGAGCGGCAGCACATTTCGCGAATTGGCTGATGAACTTGGTGTGAAAAGCAGCACGATCGAAACGTACATCAAGCGTGCGGCAACAAAGCTCGGTTTCAAGGGGCGCCATGGCCTCGTCAAGTGGGCGCTAAGCGAATCCTGACAGGGCCTTGAGTAGCCGTGCCGTTGAGCACCGGCTGGTTTGTGGTGGCGTGCCGGACATGCTTGCGCCGTTGGCTAAGGCATTGATTTTGCGCGGAGAGGGTCGTCGCTTCAGTCGGACTTTCTCGCGGCACGGTCATTTCCGGTGCGATGACTTGATGCGAGGCTGGGCGATGCGCGGAATTGGCGCCATGGGCGAGAGGGCGCACTTGGACCGGTGAGCATTGAGGGTTTGCGTGCCGTTCCGAGTGGCATCACAAGGCGCGTTCCCGAATCCACGCCGTTGGGGATCAAACCTTACGTACCTGAAGGGCGGTGCGAGAGCGGCGACCAACACTTCTATTGATCGTGCTCGTCAGCGGCTGGGCCGGCGGACGGCACCAAGCAAATATCATGACCTTACGTAAGCGAATGGATGATCGCGAGATCGTGTTCATGTATCCCGGGCAGGGGGTGCAGTATTTCCAGATGGGCAAGTCTCTTTTCGAGCACGACCGCGTGTTCCGCGATAGCCTCATGTCACTCGACCGCATGGTCACGGTCGAGATTGGTACGTCGCTGATCGACTACGTATTCGACGCGGGTCGCGACGTCTCATCGCCGTTCGACATGACGCTGTACTCGAATCAGGCCGTGTTTTGCTTCGAGTATGCGATGACGCAAGCGTTGATCTCGCATGGCGTCTATCCCGACCACCTGCTCGGCGCGAGCCTCGGTGAATTGGTGTGCGCGTCCGTGTCTGGTGCGCTGAGTCCACGTGACTGCATTGCTTTGCTGGCGGACAGCGCGCGCGTGATGGCGCGCCATTGTGCCCCGGGCGGTATGCTGGCGGTGCTCGCGACTCCGGACCTGTTTGAGCGCGACGCCCGGCTGCGTGAGGCTGGCGAGATCGCCTCGATTCCGTCCGCACAGCACTTCGTCATGGCAGGGACGCGAGCCGGGATCGACATGGCCGAGGCGCATCTGCGCGTGCTGGGCGAGACGACAATGAGGTTGCCGGTGGAGTACGGTTTCCACTCCTCGGCGATTGATCCGGCACGTGCGCCGCTCCGGTTGTGTTTTCAGTCCGTGGCATCGAGCCGGCCGGTGCTGCCGGCCTGGTCGTGTCGCACGGGCAGGCCGGTCGAGCGGTACGACGCGGAGCATTTCGACACGGTGCTGCGGGACGTGATCGATTTCAAACGAACCATCGAATACATGGAGCGGCG
Organism: Burkholderia sp. GW821-FHT14F03; assembly: GCF_058803765.1. Taxonomy (NCBI): domain Bacteria; kingdom Pseudomonadati; phylum Pseudomonadota; class Betaproteobacteria; order Burkholderiales; family Burkholderiaceae; genus Burkholderia; species Burkholderia sp. GW821-FHT14F03. The sequence continues at coordinate 87,643 of NZ_JBXAPG010000032.1, read as the reverse complement.
CAGCGCCTGCGTCTATCTTGACATCAGTCCATCGGGCACATTGTCGACTGGTTGCCGAACCTTGCTTGAGGAGGCTAGCCGATCGGAAACGTTCGCCGTATGCACGCCATTTTCTCGACACCCGACGCTTGATCCCGTGCATTGGATGCGCCCGACGCCCGTATCTGTCATGCGCATGCGTACCGCGTAAGCGCAGCGACGGCGCTATCCATTCCCCTGCCCGAATCGCCGGGCTGCGCGGCATAGCGTTCGGCGGAAGGAACGTGCTGACGCGAGCGTGCGACCGCAATATGCGGTCTGCTCGCGCCTGGGGAACGCGACGAAAGCGAGCTTTCCAAGATTAAGGTTGCTTCGGGGTTGATGGAGTATCAGCCGAGTTCCACTTCCTCATGACAAAGTGAGGAAAATATTTAGCTTTGCTAATCGAAATGCGTCATCGAATCGTGCCATTTCGACCGCTGTGCGGGGTGTTGTCCCTGGAATTCGGTGCAGACATGGTTTGAGAGAGCGTTTAACCTGTCGATGTGGAACCGCATTTTTGAATGAGGTGAAATTGAAGCCAAAGGTGCCTTTGTGATTGCAATTTTAGCCACGAGAGTCGGTGCGGGCCATCAATCAGTCGGTTGGCGGCCTAGGTGAATTGACAGGTCGATCGCACAGGTCTTGTCATCACGCGCGCATAGGAGCGAGGTATACGGGTTGCCTCGTCAATGTCCCGGTCGGGCATATCCGCAGCGAGTGGCGCCGATTTGCCTTCCATCACACTCGCTGCGCCCTGCGCCAAAACGATGCTTGCTTTGGTCGTGGTCGTGGTCGCGTGCCGACGTTCCGTTTGTCCATGCATTGAGGCATCGGGCCGGTTTGCTCGCGGGCTGCTCCGCGCCAGATTGTCCTCTCGCATCACCTGGTTCGACCGTGCATCCCTTGCTCGAACAGCGGCCTGACAACGCCGCTGCCGGACCATCGTTCGCCCAGCTTGGGCGAGTATGTTCGCCGGTCCCGCACTTTTCCAGGTGCGCTCGGCAACGAGTATCGAATCACGTGCGAGCCATTGCCATGAGAAATGCCGATCCGATTCATCTTGATGTGCGGTTTACGCAAATGGACGTCGAGGCTTTCGCTCGACTCAGCCGGGATTGCAATCCTCTGCACATCGATCCGGATTACGCACGGAGATCGACGTTTGGAGGATGCATCGTCCATGGAGCGATTGGGGTGCTGGCCGCGCTTGATCGGATCGGGCTCGCGGAAAGGGTTCGCGTCACCAGCCTGTCGGCCAGTTTCAAGAATCCGATGTTTGTCGACCGGACCTATACGTGCCAAGTCGAGGTGCAGGGTGACAACTGCCGCACTGTGACCTTGCGCGACGGTACAACGCTGCTGACGCAGATCGGAGTTACATGGGCGCCAATCGATGGTGAGGAGCCAGCGTCTCACACGGAACCCGCGCTTGCCAGCAGCGTTGAAAATATCGTTGACCACGACGACGGCGCACTGGAAGCGGGCATCGAACTGTCCGGCGAATATCCGCCGACCGGCCTCGGAACATGCTATCCCCGTGCGCTTCGCATGTTCGGCGAGACCGTGCTGGACACGATCGCGTTATGCAGTTTCCTGACGGGGATGAAACTGCCCGGCCGTCGAGCGCTGTTCTCGGCGCTGACGCTGACATTCGAACATCGAGAGTCAGATGGGGCGCTGAACTATCTGCATGCGACTCAGTCGTTCCATCGCGACTACGGTTTGCTCGAGACACGGCTTGTGGTCGGCGACGCACACAAGACGATCGCACAGGGCGAATTGCGGTCCTTCGTCAGGAAGACGATCGTGGACCTGCCGGTACAGGGCTATCTCACGGCGCGGTCCGATTCGGACGCGATACGGCTGGCTGGCAAGGTCGCATTCGTGACAGGCGGCTCGCGTGGTCTCGGGGCGGCGCTCGTGCGATGTCTCGCGGTGCTCGGATGCCACGTCTATCTGAATTATCTTGGCAGTGCCGCGCATGCGCGTGCCGTCGTCGACGATCTTGAATCGCATGGTCTTTCGGTCACGTTGATCAAGGGTGATGTCGGCGATCGCGCTTGGCTCGACGTCGTGCGAATGGAACTGCTTGCTCGACACGGCCGCCTCGACATACTGATCTGCAATGCCTGCGAGCCGCCGCTGCGGATGGAGGACGATGCGCCGTCGTTCGCGGTGCGCCGCGAACACTATCTTTCGCGCAACCTGCAACTCGTCAACGTTCCGCTCGCGGTTTTCTCCGATCTGTTGGCGGCGAGTCAAGGTGTTTGTGTTGCGATATCGTCGGAGATGGTCGACAGCGTACCGGCCGGCTACGCCCACTACGTCGATCTGAAGCGGCAAACAGAGGCATGCGTACGACACCTCGCCGACACGCAACCGTCGATTCGCACACTGATTGCGCGGCCGCCGAATTTGCTGACGGAGATGAGCAACACGCCGACACGCATCATCAATGCGCACCCGCCTAACGAGATCGCAATGCGGATCGTCAATGCACTGCCGGTGGGAAGCGATCGTCATCACCTGCTGGCGAGTTTCACGGACGATGCGACACCGCGCGCGCCGGAGACGCTCATGGTGACCGCCAGCTTCGCGCTCGATGCGATGCTCGGGGAGTTCGATGGCTGGCTCACGTGTCTGCCAGGTGAGCAGGCGGCGCGGCAGACCGGCTACAACCGGATGATGCAGGACTTGCTCAGCCCGGACAGTGTGCTGAATATCGCTGAAGGCACGGTGAATCTGCTGTATTTGCGCGTCTCGGACTGGCTGCATGATCGAGAGGCCTGCTGGCAAGATCAAGGGCTGCGTTTATCGGAAGAGGGGGATTTCATACGGCGCGTCGTGGACGATTTTGTCGCCGCGCTGCATGGCTTCGCGGAACGTAGCCGCGCCTGGGAATTGCTGATTGTTTGCCCGGATCCGCGCCTCGATCCGGCCGATGTGGCAGGCGCCGAGCTACTCGCTACGGTGCATGCGAGGTTGCGCTCACTGCCCGTCGAGCTGCCGGGACTCACCACCGTGTTCGCATGCGATCATCATGCGCTGCACCGGATCGACGCGACGCGCATCGACGATGCGTCACGCAACCGTATCGCACACATCCCCTACGTGCAGGACTATTTCGGCTTCCTCGCGTTACTGGCGATCCGGATGCTGAACGCCCGGCGCCAGCTGCCCGCGAAGGTAGTGGTGCTCGATTGTGACAACACGCTGTGGCACGGCGTCTGTGGCGAGGAAAGCGATGTCGTCAAGCTCTTGATCGACGACGAGATGCGCGCGTTTCAAAAGTCGATGAAAGCGCTGCTCGCGCGAGGTTTCATCCTGTGTCTTTGCAGCAAGAATCGGGAGGAAGATGTCTGGAAGGTATTCGACCAGCATCCAGACATGATCCTCACCCGCGAGGACATCACTGCCGCGAAGATCAACTGGCTGCCGAAATCGGACAATCTACGCATGCTGTCCGATGAACTCGGACTTGGCATGAACAGCTTCGTGTTCTTCGACGACAATCCACTTGAATGCGCGGAGGTTCGAGCCGGTGCGCCCGAGGTGTTGACCGTCTGCACGACGCAAAGCGGGATTGCTCCATCGGAATGGGCTGAACGGCTCTGGGTTTTCGACCAACTGACGCACACGCGCGAGGATAGCGCACGTGCGCGGATGTATCGTGAGCAGTCCGAGCGGGAACGGTTCCGGCAATCGACAGAGTCGTTTCGCGTCTTCATCGACGGGTTGAATCTCAACGTCGCGATCGAGCCGCTTACGGCTGGCGGCGTCGATCGCGCGTCGCAGATGACCATGCGCACGAATCAGTTCAACAACACGACGATCCGGCGCGACAAGGCGGAAATCATCGCGATGATGAACGATGACACGTGGCGTCTGGTCACGATCGACGTCATCGACCGGTTTGGTGACTACGGGACCGCCGGCTTCGTCGCGTACCGGATCGAATTATCGTGCCTCTACGTCGATGCTTTTCTGCTCAGTTGCCGCGTGCTCGGTCGCACGGTCGAGGATCGCGTGGCGCGATATCTTGCCACGGTCGCGGGGCAGCATGGCGTCGAGCATATCCACGTTGCCTTCGTGTCGACCCGCAAGAATATGCCGTTCCAGCAATTTCTGGACAAGCTCGCACCGTCGGAGATCATGGTTGACGACGAGGCGCGCGGCGAGACGGGGCGCTATGTATTCGAACTCGGCGCGCTGCGCGAAACGCTCGATCGGCAGGCTTGGCTCGAGCACGGGCCTCGGGCGGAACCCGATGGTGCTTCCTCGGCGCCGCCGTTCGTCGTCGGCGCGAGTCCGCCCATCCAAGGCACCGACTATGTGGGGATTGCGGAACGGTCGAATCGAGCGTTCGACGCAATCGGCGCAATCGGCGCATCGGGCGACGAGGAGCCCGCGTCCGGCGCCGCCTTTTTGCCGGATACCTTGGCGTGCGGCGAAACCGAGTTGGTTGCCGCCGCGAGTGGGGCTGAGCACGAGGCGGCGTTGTTGCGTGAGGTCAAGCTGTGCTACGCGCGCGTGCTGTCGATCGATCCTGACACTTTGTCCGAATATGAGGAATTGGAGCGATACGGCCTTGAATCGATCGATGTCGTAAATCTGACCGTCGAACTGACCCGTCTCGTTCCCAGGCTCGGGCCGACGTTTCTGTTTGCGCACCGCACGCTGCGCGATGTGGTGCGCGGCCTGATTGCCGAATACGACGCGAGGGCTCCGGGCGTCATGCCCGAACCGAAGAAGGCAGCCGTGGGATCGGCGGAATCGAACATCCGATCGGACGAGGCGGACGAGCATCACGACGACATCGCGATAGTCGGGCTGCACGGTGTTTATCCGGGTGCTGACGACATGGAGGCATTCTGGCAATTGCTGCGGGCGGGCGAGAGCCATATCGTGCCGATGCCCCTTGCAAGGCGGCATTTGATCGATCGTGCGCTGCCTGGCGTCGCGTCGACGTTGCACGGCTACATGGACCGCGCCGGCTACCTCGACAGCATCGAATGCTTCGAGGCTGAACTGTTCGGCATCACGCCGAAGGAAGCCGAGCTGATGGACCCGCAGCAGCGCTTGTTTCTGCAGGTCGTCTGGGGATTGCTCGAGGACGCCGGCTATACCCGCCAGATGCTCGATCGCGCGACCGGCGTCTTCGTCGGCGTGTTGTCGAGTGACTACGCGATGTACGCGAATCTGCATGCGTTGCAGTACCCCGAGCAATATCGCCATACGGATTATTACCAGATCGCGAACCGCGTCTCGTATCACTTCGATCTCAATGGGCCAAGCATGTCGATCGATGCGGCCTGCGCGTCATCGGGCACCGCATTTCATCTCGCCTGCCAGGCGATTCGAGACGGCGACTGTGAATCCGCGATTGTCGGCGGCGTCAACCTGATCCTGCACCCGAGCCGGCTGGTCCAGTACACCCAGACGGGCATGCTGTCCGGCAGCGGCAGTTGCACGCCGTTCGGGCATGACGCGGACGGCACGCTACTCGGGGAGGGGATTGGTGCAGTGCTGCTCAAGCGCTTGTCTCGCGCACGTGTTGACGGCGATAACATCCACGCCGTCGTGAAGGCATCGTCAGTCAACAGCGGCGGCAAGACCAATGGCTTCACGGTGCCGAATCCGAATGCGCAGGCGAGCCTGATCGCGGGCGCGCTGCGCGCGTCGCGCGTGCCGGTCCAGCAGATTGCCTATGTCGAGGCGCATGGTACCGGCACCGCGCTTGGCGATCCGATCGAGGTCGGCGCGCTTGGCCGCGCGTTTCGCGAACTGGGCGCAACGGGCTCCCGGCGCATCGGCTCCGTAAAGGCGAATGTCGGCCATGGCGAGTCGAATGCGTTTCTCGCGAGCCTGAGCAAAGTCCTGCTCCAATTCCGTCATCGTCAGTGGGTGCCGACGCTGACTTCGGCGCAAGACAACACGGCGATCGATTTTTCCGCGGCCGGCTTCGAGGTGCAGCGCACGCTTGCCGACTGGCCCGTATTGTCAGACGGCGAATCGGTGTCGGCTTGCATCAGCAACTTCGGTGCGGGTGGGTCGAATGCGCATGTGGTGTTGCAGGCTTGGCCGGCAAGCGCCGGAGAAGGTCGCGCGGGACGCCATCTCATACCATTGTCCGCCCATCGGCCGGCCCTCTTGCCGCGCCTCGCGCGCCGCTTGCGCGATCGCTTGATGCGCGATGATCCGGCTACGATCGATCTCGATGCGGTCGCATATACCCTGCAAGTCGGCCGCCATCATCTCGACCATCGCGTCGTGTTCGTGGTTGACAGCCGCGACGCGCTGCTCGATGCGCTCGAGCGTTTCCAGGGGGGCGTCACCAGCGACGCGCGTTGGATGTGCGGCAGCACGACCGTGCGTAACCGGCTTGGCGAGCTTCTCAATGAGCAAGTGGACATGCGTGCGCTGTTGTACAAGTGGGGCCGTGAACAAGCGCATCATCAGATCGCTCAGCTATGGCTGAACGGGCTCAGTATTCCCTGGGATGCCCTCCATGAGACGCGCAAGCCGGTGCGCGTCAGTCTGCCGACCTATCCATTCGATGGCAGCCCGCACTGGCTGGAGCACACGCACGCGGCCGTCAAGTTTGGCGCCGAATCGTCCGCATCCGCATCCGTATCCGTATCCGCCGCCGACCCGGCGCTGTTCGCGCCGACGTGGACTCGGGCGGATCTGCCGACTGCGAGCGTTTCGATGTCGGACCTCGTCGCGCATCACATCGTGTTTTGCGGCATTGAAGCCGATGCGCAGGACGCGTTGCGGACCGCGAGCCGAACGCACGATACGAGGGTGCATTTCGTGCCGCAGACGGCGCGACCGTCGGAGACGGACTACGCCGGGCAAGCGACCGCGCTGATGGGTTGGTTGCGCGAGTGGCTGCGGGAGGGGTTGCGCGAGAGACTGCATCTGCAGGTTACGGTTGTCGGGGCGGGAGATGAGGCATGGACGGGGCTCGCTGCGCTTCTGAAGTCGGCCATGCAGGAAAATCCGCTGCTGTCCGCGCAACTTGTCGCATTCGATGAGGCACCCGATGCGACGGCATGGTTCGCTCGACTGCGTGACGAAATGCGGATCGGCCACGATGTATCGATCAGCTATCGCCCCGAGCGTCACGTGCGGACCTGGTATCCGCTGGCCCCGCCGGCTCGGCCGTTCTTCGAGGGCTTGGCGGGGGTGGCCGATGGCGCAGGCGCCTATCTGATCACCGGCGGATCGGGCGCGCTTGCGCTGCAATGCGCCGAATGGCTCTGCGAGCGGGATCGCGACACGACGATCGTCCTGCTGGCGCGTCGCGACGAGGCCGAGCTGATGCGCTCGGCGCAGGGGCCGCGCTTCGACGCATTGCGCGCCGCCGGGCGGCGGATCGCCTACCGCAGCGTCGACGTATGCGACGGACAAGCACTCGATGCGTGCGTTGCAGAGGTCGTTGCGACGCACGGTCCGATCCGGGGCGTGCTGCATTGCGCGGGCGTAATCCGCGACGGCTTCCTCATCCACAAGTCCGAGGATGACTTCCAGGCCGTGCTGGCGCCGAAGGTGGGCGGCGTGTTGAATCTGGATCGGGCGACCCTCGACCAGCCGTTGGCGTTCTTCGCACTGTTCTCGTCGATCTCCGGTGTGCTTGGCAATGCAGGTCAGGCCGACTATGCGGCCGCCAATGCTTTCATGGATGCGTTCGCGCATCGTCGTGCGGCTCGCCAGCGCGCGGGCGAACGGACCGGGCGCAGCGTCTCGATCAACTGGCCGCTTTGGCGCGGCGGCGGAATGATGCTCGATGCCGAACTGGCGACGCTGCTGCGCGAACAGCACGGGCTCGACGCGATCACCGGCGAAGCCGGGATGCGCGCGCTCGACCGCGCGCTGGCCTCCGATATCCAACAGGTATTCGTCGGAACCGGGGCAGCCGATGCGGTTGCACACACGCTGGCCGCCTCCGATCGTCGTCAACCCGACGATGCCGCCGGTACGGCGGCGCCGCTCGAGGCGGAATCAGCGACGAGCGCGCCGAACGCCGCCGACCTGTATCCGTATCTGAAGCGCATGCTCGCTGATGCGACGAAGCTCGATCCCGTGACGATCGATGAACATCGTCCACTCGCGGACCTCGGTCTCGACTCGATCCTGCTCGCGAAGCTGAACAAGGTACTGGCCGTCAACTTCCGTCAACTGCCGAGGACGCTGTTCTACGAGTATCCAACGCTGGCGGCGCTTGCCGCATACCTGGCCGAGCAGATCCGCTATCAGGGGATACCGGCCGAGCGCTTCGCGGCAGCGCGCGCGACGGTGGAGCAGCCCGCGCCGGCTATCGCGACGAGCCCTGCCGGCGGCGAGCCGACCCGTCGCCCCCTGAAATCCGGCGCGAGCGGAGCGAGAGGCGTCGACGATCCCATTGCGATCATTGGCATCGGCGGACGTTATCCCAATGCACCATCCTTCGACGCGTTCTGGCAGCGTCTGAAGACCGAGTCGAGCGAGATCGGTGAACTGCCGGTTCACCGCTGGCACGGCCCGGGCGCGGATGCGGAGCGCGATCTCCACCCGACGCTGCGTAACCGGAAAGGGGCGTTCCTCGACGACTTCGCTCAGTTCGATCCGACGTTCTTTCAGATCGCGCCGATCGACGCTTACTCGATCGATCCGCAGGAGCGTTTGGTGCTGATGTCGTGCTGGACCGCGCTTGAAAGCAGCGGCTACACGCGCGAACGTATCGCGTCGCAGCATGGCCGCAATGTCGCAGTCTGCGTCGGCGCGACCAAGAGCGGCTTCAATCAGTCTTCGTCGGGAACGGTTCCGCGTGCGGACGACATGGACGCAGGCGCGCGCGAACCCGTCACATCGACCTCGTTCGCGAACATGGCGAATCGCGTGTCGTATTTCCTCGACTTGCACGGGCCGAGCATCGCCTTCGATACGATGTGCACCTCCTCGCTGACGGCGATCCATCATGCTTGCCAGTATCTACGGCAAGGCGAGGTCGAACTCGCGATCGCGGCCGGCGTGAACCTGTACCTTCATCCGAACGATTATCTCGCACTGGATCGGCTCGGCATGCTCAGCGACGAAGCGCGTGTGAACTGCTTCTCACTCGGCGGGAACGGATTCATTCCGGGCGAGGCGGTCGGCGCCGTCGTGCTCAAGCGTCTGGATAGGGCGCTCGCGGACGGCGACCGGATCGACGGGGTCATCACCGCGACAGGCATCAGTCACAGCGGGCGCACGCATGGCTATACCGCGCCGAGCGTCACGCAGCAGGAAACCCTGATCGGCCGCGTCATCGAACGCGCCGGCAGGCACATCGAGGAGATTGCCTACATCGAGTCGGCTGCGAATGGATCGAGCCTGGGCGATGCGGTCGAATGGGGCGCGCTGAAAAAGGTGTTTCATTCGCGTACGCAACCGTGCCCGATCGGTTCGGTCAAGCCGAACATCGGTCATCCGGAGGCGGCGGCCGGCATCGTGCAGCTGAGCAAGGTCATCGCGCAGTTGCGGCATCGGGCGCTTGCGCCGACGCTTGCCGACTCGTCGCGGCTGGACCACGATTTGCTTGCCGACAGCGGATTGCGGCTCGTCACGCGCTATGAGCCGTGGCCGGAGAGCGGCCCGTCCGCCTGCCTGATCACGTCCGCCGGTGCTGGCGGGACCTACGCGGCCATGGTGGTCGAGCCTGCGCCCGTAACCGGCGACGCGCCGGTCGAACGTGCGGATGCCGTGGCGATTGCCTTGTCCGCGCGCTCCAGCGAGGCCTTGCGCCGCGTTGCAGCGGAACTGCACGACCAGCTCGCGGCCTATCCCGATCTGCGGATCGAGGACGTGGCTCGAACGCTGCACATGGGCCGTGAGGCAATGAAGGTGCGCACGGGCTGCGTTGTCGAGAGTCGCCGGGCGTTGATGAGCCGGCTGCGCGCGATGACCTCGGGCGAGCCGGCGGGCGAGGCGGACGCATCTCGGGACACCGTCGCGACGGTGCCGCTGCGCGTCCGGCTCGAAGCGGCGCTGAGGGTGTGGCTGGCGGGGCACGATGTCGACTGGCCGGCAGCTTACGGCGATGCATGGGCGAGTGCGCATGTCGCGCCGCGCGCGTTGCCCGGCTACCCGTTCGACACGCGTGAGTATTGGCGCGAGCCGTCGCACGCGCGCCGCGCGGGCGGCCTCGTGCCTGCCCGGCGCGTCTTGCCGGCGCTGCCGCCCGCCGTCGCCACGGCTTCGGTTCCGCTGTCGGCCGTGCCCTCCCGCGCGCAGATCCAGGCGGCGCCGAGTGCGATCCTCGCCGAAGTGAAGAATGCGATTCGCGCATTGCTGCATGTTGAACCGGCCGAGGAGATCGACGATGAAGCGACGTTCTTCGAGCTAGGTGTCGATTCGATCCGGATGGTGTCGTTCGTGAGGGGCATGGCCAGTCGATTGTCGATCGCACTCGATGAAACCGCGCTGTTCGATGTTCCGACCGTCGCGCGATTCAGCGCGCATCTCGCGCGCTTGCGCGGGGCGCGGGACGCGCCGGATGCGCTTGACACCGCCGCCAGCCCCCTGGTGCCGACCGCGCGGGACGATCGTACGCGCGTCGCGATTGGCGGGCCGGATGAAGGCGTGATCCTGCGGCAGCTGAAGACCGTCGTCGCGGTGATCCTGGACTATCCCGATCCCGCCGTGCTTGATGATGACGTGACGTTCTTCGAACTCGGTGTGGACTCCATTCGGATGGTCGGGTTCGTCGAGGATTTGTCCGCACGACTCGCGCTCGACCTCGAGGAGACGGTGCTGTTCGATTATCCGACGCTTGCCGCCATGGCGCGTCACGTCGCCACGCGAATGCAGGTCCGAAACACGGCGGCGACAGCAGCCCCTGCCTCGCGCGAGGTACCGGCCGAGACGCGTCGGGAAGCGGCCGGCGGACCGGACGCGGCGCCGTTGGGGCATGAGGCTTTGCTGAACAACCTGCGTCGTCACGGTCGTACCTACGAAGGGGTCGTGCCGCTCCAAACCGAGGGCGATGGTCCGTTGGTGTTCTGCCTGCATCCGGCGTCGGGCGACGTCGCCATGTTCGGCAAGCTCGCCATGGCCGCCGGCGACCGCTTCCGCGTGATTGGTCTCAAGGCGCGGGGCTTCCTGACCAATCAGCCGCACTGCGCCGACGCGGAGGAGATGGCGCGCTACCACGCGGAGATCATCCAGGCGATCGATCCGGTCGGGCCGTATCACGTGATGGGCGCATCGATGGGCGGGGTGGTTGCCTACGAGGTCGCGCGCGCGCTGCAAGATGCCGGCCGACAAGTGCGGACGGTATTCATGCTCGAGGCACCTCTTGTCACATGCGAGCGCGACTCGGATATCTTCACGCTCGACGCGTTGCAGAACTGGTTGGCGAACGCGAATTTCCTGATGATCGCGATGCTGCACCTCGACCCCGCATTCCGTCAGAGAAAAGAGGCCGGGCTCGTCAAATGGGATGACCTCGTGATCACGGCGATCGAACTGGGGCTGGACGAAAGCGCGCTCCGAGACGATTCGCAAGTTGAGTCGCGGCTTGTCGATCTGATCGTCGGGCGCGGGGTGCGGCAAACGCCGGGAATTTTGCGCTCGCGCTTGCGTTCGATGGCGGACACGCATCGCAACAACCTGCGCTGCATGCGCGAATATCGTTGGCGTCCGCTTGTTCGACCTGACGAGGTCGAGATCCTGATGTTCCGCACAATGACCGCGCGAGCGACGTCGGATCAGGTCTATAACCCGAACTACCTCGAGAACCTTCAGCGCGTACACGGCTCGATGATGCCGATGCTCGACGCCTGGGTCGAGCGGATGTCGCAGGTCCGGACCGTGGTGGTCGGGGGCGAGGATCATTTCGATCTCTGCAATCGGACCCTCGGCGACGAAGCGGTGATAGGGCCGATGCTGGCATCGATGCGGCGGGCGGAGCCGGAACCGGAACCTGAGGATCAGGACGACACCAGGTCGAGCGCATTTCGGGTGGCCGTGATCGGCATCTCGGCGCGCTTTCCGGGTGCCGATCATGTCGACGCGTTCTGGAATGTGCTGGCCTCGGGCGAGAGCCTGATTCGCGCGGTGCCGGCCGAACGCTTCGGGCTCCAGGATGATGCACCGGACCACGGCTGCCTGTTCGAGCGCATCGACGAGTTCGATCATGCCTTTTTCAATCTGAGTCCGAACGAGGCGCGGATGATGGAGCCGGCCGAACGCATGTTCTTGCAGGAGGCCTGGCATGCCGTCGAGGATGCGGGCCTCGTGCCCGATCGGGGCGCCGGCGAGAATTGGGGCGTGTTTGCCGGCAGCGGGGGCGACTACAACCTGCATGTCCAGTCGGTACTCGGCATCGCGCCGCAGGTTTCGACGTCGACCGTGCCGGGACGGGTCGCTTATCAGCTGAATCTGCATGGGCCCACGATGACGATTGACGCCGGCTGCGCGTCGTCGCTGTTGGCGGTGGGGCAGGCATGCGACAGTCTGCGGCTTGGCCAGTGCGAGGTCGCGATCGCGGGGGGCGCGATGGTGTATTCGACGCGCAATCTGATCGCAACCGGTCACTACTACCGTCTGCTCAGCAAGACGGCGCGTGGCGCCGCGCTCGATGCCGGCGCGACCGGCATGCTGCCAGGCGAGGCGGTCGGCGCGGTGGTGCTGAAGCCTCTCGACGCGGCACTGCGCGATGGTGACCGTATCTACGCCGTACTCGATGCGTGGGGCAGCAACCACAATGGCCGTACCCAGGGCATCGCGGCGCCGAGCGCCGCCTCGCAAGCCGCGCTGCTGACCTCGATCCACCGCCGCTTCGGCATCGATCCCAACACGGTCGACTTCTTCGAAGCCAACGCGAGCGGCGCACCGCTTGGCGACAAAGTCGAGTTGCAGGGACTTCGCATGGTGTTCGGCGGGCGCCCCCGCGCGCATCCGCTTGCGCTCGGCACCGTCGAGAATACGGTCGGCCATTCGTTTGCCGCATCAGGCATGGCGCATCTGCTGAAGGTGATCCTCGCACTACATCGCGAGATGCTGCCGCCGACCGCGAACGTCGATGCCGCGACGGCCGTTGCGGGCGGCGACGATGGGCTGTTCGAGATCCCGGCGCGTGCTCGGCCCTGGCCGTCCGGGACGGGCGCCGCACGCCGCGCGGGCGTCAGTTCGTATAGCGCGACTGGCATCAACGTGCATCTGGTCGTGTCCGAGGCACCGCCGGCCGCAGCCGCGACATCCGTCACGGGGCCGACGCTGCTTGCGTTCTCCGCGGCGACGCCCGAGGCACTACGACAGCGTGGCCGCGATCTGCTCGATTATGTGGCGGCGATGGACGATCAATCCTGGGCACCGGCGCGGCTGTCGGCGCACTTGCTTTCGCGGCGTCTTCACTTCCGTCATCGCTGTGCGTTGCTTGCCCGTGATCGCGCCGATGCCGGGCGCTTGCTGGCGCGCTTTGTCGCGAACGAGGCGGATGCCGAGGTGCTGACGAACACGGTCGGCGCGACGACGGATGACGATCCCACGCGCGAGGCCCTGCGACGTGAAGCCGCGGCATTCGGAGCAACGCGCGCGGCGCTGCCGCTTGATCGGGCTGCGCAGTGGTACGTGCATGACATCGCGTTCGATGCGCGAGGCGGCTTCGCCTCGGTCGATCGCGTGCCGCTGTCGCTGCCCGGCTATCCGTTCGCACGCAGCCGGCACTGGCTCGAGGCGTCGCCGGTCGCGCAGGATGTTGCCGCGCAGCCGGTCACGGAAGATCCAAGGCACTGGCTACTGCGGCAGATTGCGGTGATCACAGGCGAAGTTCCGGACGCGGCGCAGGCCGAGGCGAGTTGGAGTGCGATGGGTTTCGACTCGCTGATGAGCATCCGCCTGCTGTCGACGATCCAGGAACAGACCGGCATCGAAATTCCACTCGTCGATTTGCTCGACCAGTCCACACCGGCGGCATTGCTTGCGCACCTCGACGCCCTCGGCGCGTTCGCGCATGGGCAGTGCGGCGAGGCGCCGGGACCGGACACGTCACCCTTGCCGCCGGTGCAGTATGCGTGGTTCGGCGATCGCCTCGCGGCCCTGCGCGCGACGGCCGAAGTTGTTACGGTCGCGCTGCGCCCGCAAGCGCCGACGCCCGCATCGCGATCGCATCGCGATCGCATGCTCGCGGAGCTGCTCGATGCCGGCATCGCGGTGTTCCGCGACACGGACAAAGCAGTGCTGCTTGCCGCGCGGTCGGTTGGGATCGATGCGCGGTTGCGTCGTCTCGACCAGGACACACTCGCCGCGTGCCTCGGCATGCTCGCGCCGGGGCAGCTCTGGGCACCGTTGTCGCAGGAACAGGCGCGGGATCTGCATTGGACGGAGCGGATGGGTAGCACCGCATGGAACGTGTTCCACGTGTTCCGTCTGTATGCCCACGAAGTCGACCTCGAACGTCTACGCCATGCATTGACCTTGCTTGCTCAGGAGCAGGACCTGCTGCGCACGCGCTATATAACGGTCGGCGACGGCCATGCGCAGTGCGTATCGGAACTCGTCTGTGTCTCGCTCGACTCGATCTCGATCGACAGCAGCGAGGCGTTCCATCAATTCATCCAAAGTCGCCGCTGTCATCCCCTTCTCGAGGAGCACGGCGGTCCGGCAATCCGGATGTGGCTCACGGAGGTGGACGGCGCGTTCCATCTCGGCATGGTCGCTCATCACGCGCATGCCGATGCGTTCACGCCGGGACTGCTTTTCTCGCAGCTCATGGCGTTGTACGGCAGCCTGGGGAGCGAGGCGGGCGCGCGTGACGACACCCGGCGGTGGGCCGATCAGTACTGGTTCTATGCACTGCGCCAGCACGACGCGCGCGGCGCCAGCGCCGATGCGCATCGCGCCTGGTGGCGCGATACGCTCGCGGGCGTCGAGGTCGAGATGCGTCTGCCATACCGCAAGGAGGTGACGTCCTCGCCGTCGTTGCGCGCGCTCGCCACGAATCAGATCGTGCCTGTATCGGCGGAGCTTGGTGAACGGATCAAGGACCTGAGCCGCGTGCACGGCATCTCCTATCCGCAGCTATTCGCGGCCGTGCTGGCGATTGTGCTGCGTGAGTGTTTCGGCAACGATCGTCCGGTGCTGCAGGTGATCCACAACCAGCGCGATAGCGCGGCACTGGCCGCCTGCCTCGGCGATTTCTCCAATGTCGCCTTCGTGCCGTTCGAGCTCGACCCGGGCCGCAGCGTGATCGACACGCTGTACGCGGTGCGCCGGGTTCTATTGACCGCGCTGCAGCACACACGTGTGCCCATGGCCGATCTGTTCCGGATCGCCGGGGTGGACGGCCACACCGGTTACGGCGCGATGGTTGGCGACGTGGTGCTCGACAGCGCCGACATGGATACGGCCAACGTCAACATCGCCGGTGAACACGGCGTTTCGACCTACATGAACGCAGTGCTCGAACAGCGCAGCATCCATTTCCTCGATCAGGCGCTTGCGTCGCTGTTCTTCCAGTTTCTGAGAATCGATGGACGTCTCTACATCTTTCATGCGTACCGCCGCGCCCTGTTTGAACAGGAAACGATGCAAAAGCTCCCGCAATTGATCGTGGAGCTGGCCGACGCGATGCTGCGAACGCCTGATGTTCCGGTCGCGGATCTCATTGCCGCGTTCGGCCGGCGCTTCGATGAGCTGGGCCGTGGCGGACGGGCGCTGACGATGCGCGACGCACCCGCCGCCGCCGTGACGGGCGATTCGGCGGCGCTGCTCGAACGGTTCCTCGGCGGCGATCTGTCGATCGCCCAATTGCGCGGCTCATTGCATCCGGCCGGAACGCGGGACAGGGGGAGAGTCGTCGCCGAATGAGGCGGGGCGAAACGAAGCAGCGTGCGGGTTGGTGTGCGGGACGCGCGCAACGACCGCGGGAGGGGGAGTTTCATGAGGCGAGGGCATGATGGGAGCGGTTCAATGAGCGACGCAAAGAGACTGGCGGCACCCGGGAACGTCGAGGATGGCAAGCGGGAGATCGTGCCGACGGAGGAGGTTGATGCATGGCTGAAGCGGCACTTCATGGCCGATGCCCAAGCGCCGCTGTCGCGTAACCAGAGAGGTATCTGGTCGCGGCAAATGTTGTACCCGATGGACCCGCTCTATAACGTAGCCGTTGCCTGCACGGTCGGCGCCGGGTTCGACAGGGGGCTGTTCCGGCGCGTCTGTCAGCGGTTCCTGAATCATCACCAACTGCTCAACGCGCGCATCGTCGCCGAGGGCGACGCGCTGATACAGCGCATCGATTCCATGCGGGAACTGGCATGGTACGAATCCGCGACCGGCGAGTCGCTCGACGCTTGCCGCGCGCACGCGAAGCGTGACGCCGCCGTGCCGTTCGTGCTCCACGACGGACCGCTCTACCGAATCCATATCTATGAAGCGGCGTCGTGTGAAACGGTCGTGCTGCTCGTGGTGCATCACATCATCTGCGATGGCAGCTCCGTCAGCCGCTGGCTGTCAACGATCTGGCAGGACTATCGCGCGCTGAAGCAGCAGCGCACGCTGCCGCAGGCGCTGGGCGGCGCGAGCTTCCTCGATTTCGTGCAGCGCGAGGCCGCGCATCTCGACTCGGCAGCGGGACAGAAGAGTCTGGCCTACTGGCGCACGCAGTGCGCTGATGGCTTGCCGCCGCTCGACGCGGCGCTCAACCTCCCGCCCGCCGCCGATGACGCATCGGTATTCGCGACCAGCCGGCTGTCCTTTTCGATCGACGGCGATCGCGCCATGCGGATGCGCACGCTGCGCAAGACCGGTTCGTTCAGTCCATCCACCCTGCTGATGGGGGCTTTTACGCTCGCACTGTCGGCGTGGCGCGGTACGCGGCGCTTCACACTCGGTCTGCCGACGCTCGGCCGCCCCCCAGGCGCAGAGTTCGCGTCGACGATCGGCAATTTCACGAATCTCGTGCCGGTGGTCTGTGATCTCAATCCGGCGCAGACGTTTTCGCAATGGCTCGACGGCTGCCAGCGTTACGTCTACCGCGCGCTCGATCACGGATATCCGTTCGCCGGACTGCTGCAGGCGCTGCCGCGCCATGCGGATGCGCCGCTGTCGATCCAGACCGTGTTCACTTACCAGAAATTCGGCGATGAGATCGACATCGGCACACTGCCGGATCGGGTCGGCGATTCGGTCGAACTTGCCTTCGGCGCTGATATTTTTCAGCGCGACGAATATCCGGTTACCTGTGAAGTCGTCGAGGCCGGCGATGGATGGACCGTCAACCTGAAATACAAGACCGCGGTGATCGAGCATGACGACGCGGAGGCGCTGCAACACGCATTCGTCGCCGTGCTCGACGATGCGCTCACGGACCCTGACCGTACGATCGGCGCGCTGACGGCGCGCGATGATCGGCGTCACGGCGCCGGCCCGATGCAGCCGGCATCGCATGGTCCGGCCGCGGATGCAAAGAGCCTTTGCGCGCGCTTCACGGCGCTCAGTCGCCGGGATCCCGCGCGACGCGCGCTGAGCTTCGATGGCCGCCACATGACCTACGGCGACCTCGACCGCGGCAGCGACGCGCTGGCCCGGCATCTCGTGTCGCTCGGCGTGCGGCCGGGCGACCTGGTGTTGCTGTGCGTCACGCCATCGCCTGATCTGATCACCGCGATCCTCGCGATCCTCAAGGCCGGCGCCGCCTACGTACCCATCGATCCGGGCTCGCCGGCGCAGCGTATTGAAATGATCCGCGAGGACAGCGGCGCACGCTTCGTCGTCACGACCTCGATCTCGGAGGCGGCGGTCGAAAGCGTCGCGCACCGTGTCGTGCTCGATCGGGACGGCGCGGCGATCGCTGCGGCGGTCGAGCGCGAGCCGACCCTCGTGCTGCCCGATGTCCGGCGCGGCGATCTCGCCTACGTGATCTACACCTCGGGCACCACGGGCAAACCGAAGGGCGTCATGATCGAGCATGGCAACGTGCTGCGTTTGTTTGACCGCACAAACCATTGGTTCGACTTTGGCCCGGACGATGTCTGGACGCTGTTTCATTCCGCTGCCTTCGATTTCTCGGTCTGGGAGATCTGGGGCGCGCTGCTTTACGGCGGCCGTCTCGTGATCCTGGACACGACGCAGCGCAAGGATCCGGTGCGGCTGCTCGAGACGCTGGCCGATGAGCAAGTGACTGTGTTCAATCAGACACCGGCCGCATTCTACGCAGTCGTGCGCGCGGCGACGGCGGGCCCGCCGCGCCGCCCATTGGCGTTGCGCCTTGTCGTGTTCGGCGGCGAGAGGCTCGACTTCGGGCGACTCGCGCCATGGATCGAGCGCTACGGAGATAGCCGGCCGGCGTTGATAAACATGTACGGGATCACCGAGACCACCGTCCACGTCACCCATGCGCCGGTGACAGCCGCCGATGTGACGGGCGCGTGCGCCTCGGTGATCGGTCATCCGATTCCCGACCTCGACGTGCAATTGCTCGACGAGCACCGTGCGCCGGTGCCGGATGGCGAGATCGGCGAAATGTACGTCGGCGGGGCGGGCGTCGCGCGCGGCTATCTAAACCGGCCCGAACTCACACAGGAGCGCTTTGTCACGATATCCGGCGTGCGCTGCTACAAGACAGGCGACCTGGCCCGCCGCAATGCGCGCGGCGAGCTCGAGTACATCGGCCGAAACGACGCACAGGTGAAGATTCGCGGCTACCGCATCGAACTGGGCGAAATCGAAGCGTGCATGAATCAGCACCCGGTCGTCGAGCAGGGCGTCGTCATTGCGCACGAACACGCCAACGGCACGAAACATCTCGTCGCCTATTACCGTGCGCGGGACACGGCGACGGACGATGAGGCGCGATCGCATGATCTGCGCGCCTTCGTCGCCGCCAGATTACCCGAATACATGGTGCCGGCCTTCTTTGTCGCGCTCGCGGAACTCCCGTTGACGGGCAACGGGAAGTTCGACAGGCAATCGCTGAGCCGGCGGCCGATCGTGCTTGCCTCGACCGATAGCGACGTAGCCGACGCCAGCGCGACCCAGCAGCGGATCCGCGAACTCTGGCAGCAGGTGCTTGGCGTGGCGCCGGCGCACTTCGATCAGGGCTTCTTCGAGGCGGGCGGCGATTCGCTGTCCGTGGTGCTGCTCGCGCGCGCCATCGAACAGGCATTCGGTCACGCGTTTACGCCCGCGAAGCTGTTCCGATATGCAACGGTGCGTGATATCGCGGCCTATCTGGAGACACACGCGACGCGCCCTGACTCGAGCGACGCGGCGGTGTCCGTCGGACCGCGCGCGACGGCGGCTGACGAGTTGTCGCGCGCCTCGCCCGTCGTGCCCGACTATTACAACGAGAGCCTCGCGATCATCGGTATCTCGTGCGAATTTCCGGGCGCCGCGGACCATCTCGAATTTTGGGCGAACCTGTTGGCCGGTCGGGAGAGCGTGGAGTGGCTGACGCGCGCCGCGCTCGACGAAGCGGGTGTCGCGCCCGATCTCGCGAGCCATCCCGATTATGTGTCGGCGCGTTTCACGATTCCCGGCAAGACCCGCTTCGACGCCGATTTCTTCAAGCTGTCGGCGAAGCTCGCCGAATTCGCCGATCCGCAGTCGCGCCAGTTGCTGATGCATGCATGGAAGGCCGTCGAGGATGCCGGCTATGTGCCGGGGC
Organism: Burkholderia sp. GW821-FHT14F03; assembly: GCF_058803765.1. Taxonomy (NCBI): domain Bacteria; kingdom Pseudomonadati; phylum Pseudomonadota; class Betaproteobacteria; order Burkholderiales; family Burkholderiaceae; genus Burkholderia; species Burkholderia sp. GW821-FHT14F03. The sequence continues at coordinate 67,995 of NZ_JBXAPG010000032.1, read as the reverse complement.
AATTCGACGCCACCGGCGTATTCGTCTCGACCGGCAACAGCGGCTATCAGACGTTGCTCGACAACGCCCCCGATATCGAGCAACAAGACCGCTACCTCGCCTACGTGATGTCGCAGGGCGGCTCGACGGCGGCGCTGATTTCCTATCAGCTTGGCCTGACCGGCCCGAGCATGCAAATCGGCACCAATTGCTCATCGTCGCTGGTTGCGATCGACGCGGCGTTCAAGAGTCTGCGGGCGGGCGAATGCCGGCAGGCGATCGTCGGCGCGTCGACACTGTTCCCGCACGCCAATGCTGGATTTCTCTACCAGCCGGGTCTCAACTTCTCGAGTACGGGGCATTGCCGGACCTTTGATGTCGATGCCGATGGCATGATGGCGGGCGAGGGCGTCGCGGTGATCGTGTTGAAGAACGCGCGGCAGGCCGTCGAGGATGGCGACGCGATCTACGCGGTCCTGCGCAGCATCGCCGTCAACAATGACGGCCGCCAGAAGAGCGGCTTCTACGCGCCGAGCGCGCAGGGGCAGGGCCGTGTGATTCGGACGGCCCTCGAACGCGCGGCTGACATCGACGTCGAGTCGATTGCTTACGTCGAGGCGCATGGCACCGGCACGCGGCTCGGTGATCCTGTCGAGGTGATGGCGATCGACGAGGTCTATCGGCAGCGGACCGGGGCTCGGCAATTCTGCGCGATCGGCTCGGTGAAGCCGAACATCGGCCATCTGGACACGGCGGCGGGGCTGGCCGGCTGCATCAAGGTCGCACTGGCGTTGCGGCATCGGATGATTCCACCGACCATCAACGTCACCACGCCGAACCCGGCGATCGACTGGGCGTCGTCGTGCTTTCGCGTGCCGCATGAGGCGTCGCCGTGGCCCGAGGGCGCATGTCCGCCACGCGCAGCCCTCAGTTCATTCGGACTCGGCGGCACCAACGCGCATGCGATTCTCGAGGCCTGCCCCGACGTCCGGGCCGCGTCGCCCGATAGGGACGCGCCGACGGGCGAGCCTCGATTGGTGCTGTTGTCGGCCGCCGAACCACGGCTGCTGCCGACGATGGCGCGCACGCTGTCGGTGTTCCTCGTCGTGCATCCGGACTTGCCGTTCGACGCAGTGGCCGCCACGCTGCAACGTGGCCGCCAGCCGATGCGGCACCGGCTCGCGATCATCGCAACCGGCGCGCAGGAGGCCGCCGAGCTGCTCGAGCGCTATGCAGCCGAAGCGATGGAGGGCGCGACGGCGGCGCCGTGGCCTGCCGCGATCGTGTGCTCGCGGCCCGACGCCGCGCCATCCGCGCCGGGCGCCGCGGCCGACGCGATCGCCGAGGGCCTCGCGCGCCGCGATCTGTCGGCGCTGGCCGCGCTGTGGGTCGAGGGGCACGATGTGGACTGGTCGCCCCTGCATGCCGGCGCGGCGATGCGCCGCGTGCATTTGCCGACCTATCCGTTCGCACGCCGGCGCTATGAGGTCGCGGCCCGGTCCACGGCCGCCGGGACGGCGGGGCCGCGCCTCGCCGTTCAGCTCGCGACGGACGGCTCGAGGCAGGTCCACATCCGGCTGCGCCGCGACGACGACTACCTCGACGACCATCGCGTCGACGGCCGCCGCGTGCTGCCCGCCGTGATGACCTTCGAACTGCTCCGCGCGGCCGCGATGACCGATGCGGCCGTTCCCGACGAGGCAAGGTTGCAGATCGAGCACGTCGTCTGGTTGCGGCCGGTGATCTGCGATGGTGAGGCGCTGTCGCTGTGCGTCGAGCTGGCCGCGCGCGGTGTCGGACAAGACTGGCGTGCCCCTGTCGCGTTCCGGTTGACGGGCGTCGATGACGCGACGAATGAGCGGGTCATGTTCGCCGAGGGTGCGCTCGCGTTTGAGGCAAGCGGCAAAGTGGACGGCACGGACGGGTGGATCGCGCCCGAGGCGTTGCGGCAAGCGCTAACCGAAAACCGGATCGACGGGGCCGACTGGTATCGCGGTATCGCGGCCGGGCGAGTCCAGTACGGGCCGACCTACCTCGGCCTCGTCGAAGCGGGCTGGAACGACATGGGACTGACCGCGCGCGTGCGACTGCCCGAGTCGGTGTCCAGCTCGCTCGCCACGTTCCCGCTGCATCCGGCGCTGCTCGACTGCGCGTTGCAGGCGAGCGTTCTCCTGGACAGGGTCCGGCGTCATGGTGGTGACCCCGGGCAGTGGTCCGGGATGATGCCGGCGAGGCAGAAGCTGCCGTTCTTCGTCGAGCGCGTCGACGTGCTCGCGCCGCTCGAAGCGGAAGTGTGGGTGCGGGTACAGGGCCACGAACCGGTTGCGACGGCGCGCGAGGCGCGGTACGACATCTTCGTTCATGGCGCCTCTGGCGCATTGCTGGTCGCGATACGCGAATTCGTCACACGGGCGCTGCCCGGGGGGAACGAAGACCGAGCGCTACCCGCGCCAAACCCCATCGAGATGGCCGCGCAGCAGAAAAATGACGCCGATACTGCCCCTCTGCACACGCTGACGATTGCCTGGACCCCGCTCGATGAGAGGCGCGAGGCCGGCGTCTCGACGGCGCCCATCGTGCTGTTCGGCATCGGCGAGGTTCCGCCCGCCGAGCTTGTCGCGTGTTTCGCGGGCCGTGTCGTGCGCTATGTGCCGTTGCGCTCGGAGCCGGATGGTCCGGCGCTGGCCGCGCTGCCCGCCGACGCCGCGCTGGTGTTTGCGCTGCCGGCAGGCGCTGCGCGCATCGACGACGCGGCGCTGATCGACGCACAGCGCGACGGCGTGGTCGCGGTATTTCGCTGGTTGCGGGCGCTGATCGGCCACGGCTTCGAGCAGGTCGACCTCGACTGCACCTTCGTCGTCGAGCGCACGCAACGGGTGCGCGCGGGTGATTCGATTGCACCGGTGCATGCCGGTCTGATCGGCTTGGCGCAGAGCCTCGCGGGTGAGTATGGGCATTGGCGCGTGCGTCTGCTCGATGTGGGCGGGTTTGCCGACCTGCCGACGCCAGCGGGCTGGCCAAACGCGGAGGGCAAGGTCGTATTCGCCTGGCGCGACGGCCGCTGGTTCACGCGGAGCCTCGTCGAGACGGCCATGCCCACGTCGTGTCCAACGCTATACCGGCAAGGCGGTCACTATGTGGTGCTGGGCGGTGCGGGCGGCATTGGCCGCACGTGGACCGAGACGATGATCCGAGACTATCGCGCGCGCGTGGTCTGGCTGGGCCGAAAGCCGCGCAATCGCGAGATCGACGATGAGATCGCGCGCCTCGGCAAGCTCGGTCCCGCGCCGATCTACCTGCAAGCCGATGCGACCGACCCGGCCTCGCTGCGCCGCGCGCGGCATCGCCTCACCGAGCTGGGTCTGGACACGCTGCACGGTGTTGTCCATTCGGCACTGGTGCTCGACGATCGGGGCATCGCGGCCATGAGCGACGCGCAATTCGCGCGCGCGCTCGACGCCAAGGTCGCGACATCCGTGAATCTCGCACGCGTGTTCGGCGACGGCGATCTCGACTTCATGCTGTTTTACTCCGGCACGATCTCGTTCGTGAACCCTGCCGGCCAATCGAATTATGCGGCCGGCTGCAGCTTCCAGGATGCCTATGCGATGGCGTTGGCCGACCAGCGGCGATGTGCTGTCAAGCTCGTCCACTGGGGGTACTGGGGGCATGTCGGGGCCGTCGCGACGCCGGAATACCGCCGCCGGATGGCGGCGGCCGGCGTCGGATCGGTCGAACCCGAAGCCGCAATGCAACGACTGGCTCAATTCATGCAGGACAATCATATGCGGCAAATCGCCATCGAATCTCGTTTGCGTGCTCGCGGCGCGGCTATCGACACGCCGCAGGCGACGGATGCGCGGCCCGCCGGCACGCCCACGGACGCCCATCGTTCGCATCCGGACGCGCAGGGTTGGAGCCGGCTATTGCAGCGTGTCGACGCGCTGCGCGAGCACAACGGCCTGCGCGATCCAGTGGTCGAGCACGCGGCGTTGCTGATGGTGCGCCAGGTACTCGGCGCGCTTGACGCGCTGCCGGTCGATCGAACGCACGACGGCGCGTACCGGGCCGGACCGCGAAGTCGCCTCGCCGCGATTTATGAGCGCTGGTATCAGGAAAGCTGCCGGCAGCTCCAGCTCCACGCGTTGATCGACGTGTCGGGCGGAGCGACAGGCCACGCAACGCGTGCGACGGAAGACGCCCATGCGGCTTGGGCGAGGGTGCGCGACCATTATCGTGCGCATCTAAGCGTGCGGGCCGGTATCGAGCTGATGGACGCCTGCCTGCGCAATCTGCCGGCGATTCTGCGGGGTGAGCTTGCCGCGACCACGGTGATGTTCCCCGACTCGTCGATGCGGCTCGTCGAAAACGTGCATCGCAATCATCCGATCGCAGACTATTTCAACGAGGGTGTCGCCGAAGCGGTGATCGACCACGTTCGTCATCGCGTGGCGCGCGAGCGCGGCGTGCGCTTGCGGATTCTCGAGATCGGGGCCGGCACGGGCGGGACCAGCAGCAAGGTATTGCCGAACCTGCTGCCGTGGCGCGAGCAGATCGAAGAATACCGCTATACCGATCTGTCGAAGTCGTTCCTGTTCTATGCCGAGGATACATACGGAGCAGATGCGCCGTTTCTGAAAACAGCGATTCTCGACATCGAAGCGCCGACCACGGATGACCATCCGCATGCGGACAAGTTCGGAAGCTACGACATGGTGATCGCCGCCAATGTCCTGCACGCGACGCGCGATATCGGCCGCACGTTGCGCCATGCAAAGGCGTTCATGCGCGACGGTGGCGTGCTTGTGCTGAACGAGATGAGCGAGAACTGTGCGTTCTCTCATCTGACCTTTGGGTTGTTGGAGGGCTGGTGGCGCTACGACGACGAGCCGGTGCGCATCCCGGGATGCCCGGGCTTGTCTCCGCTCGAATGGCGGCGCCAACTCGAGCGCGCGGGCTTTGTCGATGTGCAGTTCCCCCTCGGCGACGCACAGCCGCTCGGCCAGCAGGTGATTGTCGCGCAATGCCGGCAACGCGCATGGCTGCGCGCCGAGCGCGATGAAGCCCGCGGCGCGGACGCGGTGCGCGGCGGCCGCGCCGCGCGGACGGGCGCCACCGCGCCTGGCTCCGGCGCCGCGCTCGAACCGATACTCGCGACGCTGCTCGCGGAAGTCCTGCGGATCGACCCGGCCGATGTCGATCACGAACGCAGCTTCTCCGACATCGGACTTGACTCGATTCTCGCGATTCAACTGACCAATAGGCTCAATGCGCGCTTGGGAATCCAGCTGGGCACGATCGAGCTGTTCGATCACAACACCGTCGCGCAGCTCGCCGCGCATCTGACGAACCGACATCGCGTGACCGAGGCGGCGGGCGGCTCGGCGCCAGCTCCCGCGCTGTGCGAAACGGCGACCAATGCGGCGGCTGGACCGTCCTCGCGGGCTGCCACGGGCGATGTACTCGAACGTGTGACGGTGATGCTGCGGGAGCACGTTGCGCGCGCGGTGCGTGTCCGCGAGGACGAGATCGATTTGCATCGCAGCTTCGCCGATCAGGGCGTTGATTCGATCATCAGCGTGCAGATCGTGAACCGGATCAACAAGTTGTTCGGCCTGCGCATCGCGACGACGGTGATGTTTGATCACAACACCGTCGGCCGGCTTGCGGCCCACCTGTGCGAGCGACACGGCGCGGCGCTTGCGAAAGCCGCGCAGACCGAAGCGAGCACGCCACCGGATGCGGCCGCGCCCGATGTCGCGCCCGCACGCGCCGCCGCGACGGCGCTGTCGGCGCGCGAATCCGAACCGAGCCGAACGGCGAGCGCGCCGCCGGCCGCCGGCCCAGGGTCGATATGCGCAGTCCTGATCGATGGACCCGGCGAGATCGAAGATCTGTCGATCGCCGCTGTCGCATCGCGTGGGCTCGATCACGATGAAGTACGCGTGGCGGTGCGCGCGTTCTCGCTGAACTTCTCGGATCTGCTGTGCGCGCGCGGGCTCTATCCGAACATGCCGCCGTATCCATTCGTGCCGGGCAATGAGGCAGCCGGTGTCGTGATCGAGGTCGGGGCGGGCGTCAGCACGTTCCGACCCGGCGATGAGGTTGTCTGCCTGTGCCAGGGCTGCCATGCGGAGCAGGTCATCTGCACGACAAGCCAGGTATTCGCCAAGCCCGCGAGCTGGAGCTTCGAGGAAGCCTGCGCGTTGCCGATCGTCGGCATCACGATGATCGACGCATTCAGCAAGGCCGCGCTCGCCCGCGGCGAGCGGATACTGATTCAGACCGCGACAGGCGGCACCGGGCTGATCGCGGTGCAACTCGCGATGCACCGCGGCGCGGAAATCTTCGCGACGGCCGGTAGTGAGGCCAAGCTGCGCTATCTGCGTGATCTCGGTATCGCGCATACGATCAACTATCGAACGGAGGATTTCGCCCAGGAACTCGCGCGGCTGGCGCCGGGTGGAGTCGACGTCGTGATCAACACGCTCGGTGGCGATGCACTCCAGAAGGGGATCGACTCTCTCGGACCGGGTGGCCGCTACATCGAGATCGCGATGACCTCGCTGCGGAGCGCACGCAGCATAGACCTGTCGTCGCTATCCGACAACCAGACTTTCTACAGCGTCGATCTCGCGCGCATGGGGGCACGGGATCCGCGGAAGATCGCGCGGTATTGGGATGAGCTTGTGTCGCTGACAGAGCAGGGCGTCGTCCGGCCGACGATTTCGGAGGTCGTCGCGTTCCGTGACGTCCATGATGCCTATCGTCGTCTTGCCGATCGCGGGAATATCGGCAAGATCGTCGTGCGCGTCGACCAGTCGAGCGCGCCCCGGCCGCGCGAACGCGAGCGTGGAGCGAACCTGCCGGCGCGGGACGCTGCGGCGTCCGGCGCGCCGGACGGTGCGACCGAACCGGCAGGCGCGGGCGCGCGCGTGGTACGCGACGACGACATCGCGATCATCGGGATGAGCGGCCGCTTCGCGCGCTCGCCCGACCTCGACGCATTCTGGTCCCACCTCGCGTCCGGCACCAGCCTGATCGCGCCCGTGACGCGCTGGGATCTCGGCGACGGCGACGCGCGTTGCGAGACCGGCAGCTTCCTGGACGATCTGTCCACATTCGATCCGTTCTTCTTCAAGATCTCGGGGACCGAGGCGCGCTACATGGACCCGCAGCAGCGCCTGTTCCTGGAAGAAGCGTGGAAGGCGCTCGAGGATGCCGGCCACGCCGGCGAGTTGGATAAGCAGCGACGCTGCGGCGTCTACGTCGGCTGCTCGGGCGGCGACTATCATCTATTGTTCCCCGGGCCCGGCGCATCCGACGGCGACACGCGCGCCCGTCCGCCCATTCAATCGTACTGGGGCAATGCGGTGTCGGTCATTCCGGCTCGCATCTCCTACTTCCTCGACCTGCACGGCCCGGCCGTCGCGATCGACACGGCCTGCTCGAGTTCGCTCGTCGCGCTGCACATGGCGTGCGCCGCGCTGCGCAGCGGCGAGGTCTCCATGGCGCTGTGCGGCGGCGTGTTCGTGCAATGCACGGCCGGCTTCTACCAGCAGGCGCAGCGCGCCGGCATGCTGTCGACGACCGGCAACTGCTATGCGTTCGACGCGCGTGCCGACGGCTTTGTGCCGGGCGAGGGGGTGGGCGCGATCGTGTTGAAGCGGCTTGGCGACGCGATCGCGGACGGGGATCACATCGATGGCGTGATCCTCGCGTCGGGCATCAATCAGGACGGCAGCACCAACGGCATCACGGCGCCTAGCGCGCGCTCGCAGGAGGAACTCGAAACCGACGTCTACGATCGCTTCGGTATCGACCCGCGCGAGCTGCAGATGGTCGAGGCGCACGGGACGGGCACCCCGCTCGGCGACCCGATAGAGTTCACCGCGCTCGCCAACGCGTTCGGCCGCTACACGCGGGATCGCGGCTTCTGCGCGCTCGGCTCGGTGAAGACCAATATCGGGCACACGACGACGACGGCGGGTATCGCTGGCGTGCTGAAGATCTTGCTCGCGCTCCGTCATCGCCAACTGCCGCCGTCATGCAATTTCGAACGCCCCAATCCCGAGATCGAGCTTGACGACAGCCCGTTCTACGTCAATACACGCCTACGTCCTTGGCGCGTCGAGACCGGCCGCCGCCGGATGGCGGCGGTCAGCTCGTTCGGCTTCAGCGGCACCAATGCGCATGTGGTGATCGCCGAGGCGCCACCCATCGCGCTCGGGAACCCGAGGTCCGCGCCGGGCCAGCCGGAGTTGCTCGTGGTGTCGGCGCAGACGCACGCGCAACTGAACGCGCAACTGGAGAGGATGGCTGCGTTCGCGTCCGGAGGCGCCGCACGCGATCTGTCGCTCGCCGACATCGCCTTCACGCTGGCCGACGGTCGACGGCATATGCGCTACCGCTGGGCCTGCGTCGCAAGCAGCGTCGAGGAATTCGCCGCCTACTGCGGCGCTGGCGTCCCGTCGTCGCCATCGACGTCCACGGCGGTGTTCCAGGGCGACGCCAACGAGGCGCTGTCGCCGCATGTCGCCGATCGCGTCGGCGACGCCGACCTGATCTCGCAGGCGCGGCGCTTCGTGGCCGGCGGCCGGCTCGATTCCGCGCGATGGACGGGCCGCGGTTGCCGTCGCGTGCGTCTGCCCGTCTATCCGTTCGCACGCGAATCCTACTGGGTGGAGACGCCCGGCGAGGAACGCAATCCTTGGCCGCCGCTCGAAGTGGCGGAGGCCGGGATCGGCCCGGTGTGGCGCTTCTCGCGTCGTCTCGAAGGCAGCGAGCCGTTCCTGCGAGATCATCGCGTGCTCGGCGAATCCTGGCTGCCGGCCGTCGTCTACTGGGAGATGACGCGCTGGTCGGCCCGGCAGGCCGCGCCCGAGGCGCCCGCGACGGATCCGGTCGTACTGCGCGACGTGATCTGGCAACACCCGTTGTCGCTCGCCGCCGGGCCGCGTGTCGTTGAGGTGCGACTCGAGCGCGACGCCGCCGTGGCATTGTCGCCGCGCTTTCGCTTCGTGATCGAGAGTCGGCTTGCCGAGCCGGACGACGCTGCAGCGCGTCTGACTCATTGCAGCGGAAGCGTCGAGATCATGCGCACCGACGACGCCGGCGCGTCATGTCTGCTCGATCTGAGCGCGTTCCGGCGCCAGGCGGAGGAACTCGACGTGGCCGAGTGCTACCGCGCGTTTGCCGCGCTCGGCATCGAATTCGGGCCGAGCCATCGCGGCCTGAAAAAACTCTATCGCTACCGCGATCAACTGCTCGCGCAGGTCGGCCGCTCGGGTGCCGCCGGGATCGACGACGGCTACCTGCTGTCGCCGACCATCACGGACGCCGCGTTGCAGGCCCACATCGGCAACGTGCTCGGCACCGGCACCGATGTGCTCCCGTTGCCGTATGCGATGGACAGCCTGACGATCGTGGACGCACCGTCCGATCCGAGCTGGGTCTGGATCCGCCAGGGTCGCGAAGGCGCGCGCGAACATAGCCCGTCCAGCATGCTCCACGATATCGACGTGTTCGACGAGGAGGGCCGTCTACTGCTCGCGATGCGGGGCTGCCGCTCCGCGCCGGCACGGCGCCGCCGCATCGCGGCGCCGATACACCCGCTCGTGCATGAGCGGGTCGACGGACCTGACTTGCGCTATCGCAGCGAATTCATCGGCGATGAATTTTTTCTGGACGGCCATCGGATCGCGGGCGTGAAGATCTTGCCGGCTGCCTGTTATCTCGAGATGGCACGTGAAGTGAGCCAGCGCGTGGGCGCGCGCGGCGGTGTGCTGCGCGACATCTTCTGGCTCGCGCCCTACCAGGCGCCCGACCTCCCGGGCGGCGCGCGGCCGGCTCCCATCACCGTACAGATGGAAGCGAGCGGCGAGCGGCATTGCCGCGTCGTCAGCACCGGCGCGGACGGTCGCGAGACCACGCACTTCGTGGGCCGCTGGGCGCAAGAGGCCGTGCCCGATGCGATCGGCGCGGTCGACGTCGACGCGATCCTGCGCCGTACCTCGACGCGTCTCGCGCGTGATGCGATGAACGCGCTCGTCGAGGCGACCTCGTCGTTTGGCGCACCGTTCCAGGTGATGACATGGTTGCAGCACGGGGCCGATGAGGCGCTGGCCGCGTACAGGCTGCCGGCCGGGCAGAGCGGGCCCTATCACTGGCACCCTGGAATACTGAGTGCGGCGCTGGGTGCCGTCGAGATATGGATTGCGGCACGCGGCGAGACCGGCGCGCATCGCCTGCCGTATGGGATCGGCAGCATAATCGATCACGCGCGGCCCACGGATGCCGGGTATATCCACGTGCGCCGCGTGTCGGGCGAACGGGCAATGCTGGATCGCTACGATATCGACCTGCTCGACGCCGACGGGCGCATCACGGCGTCACTGCGCGGCTACTCCGTGCGGCCCTGGCTGTCCAGTGACCATCCGGATGCGGCCGACGCCGGCTCGAGCCGTGCCGCGATTTCCGTGATGACGGGCACGCCCCGTTGGCGTGACGCGCCAACGCCGGCCCCGGCAACGGCGCGCGCGGACGACGCCGTCGATCGTCTATTTTTCGTACCAGATCACGACACGGCGCTGCACGCGTGGCTGCGCGATCTCGACCCGGCGGCGCGCCTGTGTCCGCTGCCGTGCGGGGCGATCGTAGACGACGATGGCATGGCGCGCGTCGGTCGCGTCGAGGCAGCGTACCGTCAGGCTTTCGAGGCGATACGAGCCGTCGCGGATGGCGCCGGGACCCGCGCCGTGCATCTGCTGATGCTCGTTCACGACGCGTGCCGCGACGAAGCGATGCCGAGCCTGCAAGCGCTGATCGCGACGGCGGCGCTGGAGTACGAGCGCATCGCCGCGAAAACCGTGTTCTATGCACCGGCAGGCGTCGCTGATCCGTCAGCCGCAGCCTATCGCGAGCGCTTGAGGCGCGAACTGCTGAGTCCCGAAGCCGATGAACCGGAAGTGCGCCTCGCGCTCTCGGGCGAACGACAGACGCGTCGCGTCGCGGCGGCCGAGCTCCCCGCCCGCGCGGCGGCCGATGAGCGCCGCGACGGCGTGCTCGCGGCGCATCCTCTCGAGCCCGGCGATGTCGTCTGGCTGGTCGGCGGGATGGGCGGGATCGGGCAGCACGTGGCGCGCGATCTCGCGGCGCGCGGGCTGCGCGTCACGATCAGCGGGCGCAGCGTGGATCCGGCCGCATGGCGGGCGTTTCGTGAGACAGCGAGCACGGCGGGCGAGCGTCTCGACGCGCTTGCGGTCGATATCGCCGATGCGGACGACGTGAAGCGCGCGGTGGCGAGCATCGTGGCGAAACACGGCCGTATCGACGCCGTGATCCACTCCGCGGGCGTGATCGGCGACGCGTACCTGCGTCACGGCCGCGCGGTCGATGCGGAGCCCGTGTTTGCCTCGAAGCTGCGTGGCGGCGCGAATCTCGATGATGCGACGCGCGACCTGGACCTGAAGTGTTTCGTGCTGTTCTCCTCGCTGTCCGCGTTGGGTAGCCCGGGGCAGGCTGCCTATGCGGTCGCCAACGCCTACTTGAATCAGTTGGCCCTGCAGCGCAATCGCGCCGCACTCGGGGGGCGGCGTCGCGGACGCAGCTTCGCGATCGGCTGGCCGCTCTGGCTCGACGGCGGCATGGCGATGGCGCCGGAACGCCGCGCACTGATGCGCGAGCGGACCGGACTCGATTCGCTGACGACGGACCAGGGTCTCGCGATACTCGATGCGGTGCTGAACGCGTGCCGGATCGCGACGCCGGAAGACGGTGTGTTGCTGGTCGCGCCGGGTCCTGACCGCGAGCGCATCGTGCGAGCCCTGGATGCCCGTTTCGTCGAGACGGAACCTGATGCCGGCGTCGCGGCAGGGCACGCGGCGGATATCGACTTGCCGGAATCCACGCGGCTGCGCGCGGCTGTGCTCGACCTGCTGAAGGCGACGGTTGCCGCCCAGCAGACCATCGCCGCGGCCAAGATTGACGACGGCGCACTGTTCCTCGATCTCGGCTACGACTCGATCAGCCTGATCGGTCTCGCGCGTGATCTCGGCGCGCGGGTCGGGTTGACCTTGCAGCCAACGCTGTTTTTCGAGTATCCGGTGCTCGTCGATGTCGCGGATCATCTTGTCGCGTCTCACCGCGACAGGCTGGCTGCGCATCTCGGGGGCCGGCCGGCTTCCGCACGTGCCGCTGTGGGTTCGAACGAGCCTGCGTCGGTAAGCGATTCGGCCGATGAATCGCGTCGCGCGCAGGCTGCCGGCGTGGCATCCGGCGAATCCGCGCGGCAAGCGGATCCGGTCACGACACGCGACCGCGTCGCCGTGATCGGCATGAGCTGTCGCTTCCCCGGCTCGGACAGCCCCGACGCATTCTGGCGCAACCTGACGGAGAACCTCGACCTCGTCGGTCGAGCGACCGGCCCGCGCGCATCGTTGCTCAGCAGCGTGACGACGCCGTCCGAAGGCGGTTTCGTCGATGACATCGAGCGCTTCGATCCGCAATTCTTCGGCTTGACGCCGATGGAAGCGGAGTTCATGGATCCGCAGTTCCGTCTGTTCCTGCAATGCGCGTGGCGCGCCGTCGAGGACGCCGGCTACCGGATCGGCGATCTGGCGAAGCGGCGAGTCGGTGTCTTCGTCGGTGTGACGACGAGCGACTACCGCGATCTATGGCTGAGCCGGATCGGCGCCGAGTCGGCGACTCACCTCGGCCTCGCGCACTTCATGATCGCGAACCGCGCGTCCTACCAATTCGACCTGCGCGGCCCGAGCGAGGTGATTGACACTGCCTGCTCGAGTTCGCTCGTTGCGATTCATCGTGCCTGCGAGAGCCTGGCCTGCGGCAATTGCGAGATCGCGATCGTCGGCGGTGTCAACGTGATTGCGAATCCCGCCGTCACCGAGGCGGCGGTGGCCGCCGGCATGCTGAGCCCGGACGGACGCTGCAAGACTTTCGACAGCAGCGCCAATGGCTTCGGCCGAGGCGAAGGCGTGGGGGTCGTCGTACTGAAGCGCATGGCCGACGCGCTCGCGGACGGCGACCATCTGGACGCCGTCGTCGTCGCGAGCGGCGAGAATCATGGCGGACGTTCCAGCTCGCCATCCGCTCCGAATCCCGATGCGCAGCGCCAACTCATCGTCGATATTTATCGACGTTCAGGCATCGATCCCGCCAGCGTCGGCTACGTCGAGGCCCATGGTACCGGCACCGCGCTCGGCGACCCGATCGAGATCAAGGCGCTGGTGCGCGCATTCGCCGAGCTTGCCGAGGGCCGGCCCGCCGAGGCGCCACATTGCGCGATTGGTTCGGTCAAGGCAAACATCGGCCATCTCGAGGCCGCCGCCGGGATTTCCGCGTTCATCAAAACGGTGTTGATGCTCAAGCACGGCAAGATTCCCGGTAATCCGCACTTGAAGCAGCCGAACCCCTATCTCGAGCTGGATGACAGCCCGTTCACTTTGGCGCGCGAAACGTGCGACTGGCCCGCGTCGCATCGACGTGCCGGCGTCAGCAGCTTCGGACTCGGCGGCTCCAACGCGCATATCGTGCTGGACGCCGCCGATGCGTATCCGGCCGCCGCTCCAGGCAACGTGCCGGAGCCCGCGTCGGGTCCAGTCGCGATCGGGTTGTCCGCCCGGCGGCCGGCGGAACTCGACGCGATCGCCGTCGCGTTGCTGGACTTTCTGTCCGCGCCGACTGCCGCCATGCCATCGCTGCGGGATCTCGCGTTCACGCTTGATCGCGGGCGCGAGACCCATCCGCACCGGCTCGCGTTCCTCGCCACCGATATCGACGACGTGCGACGAAAGTTGGCGCGCGTCAACGCGGGCGACGATGCGGCGACGCTGGCCGCGCATGGCGTCGTCGTCAGCCGCGCCGGGGACGATAGCGCCACGCGTCACGCGCACCTGCTCGCCGGGGCGTATCACGACCTCGCCGAGCGCGCGCCGGAAGTGCTGCGCGATCTTGGGGCGTGGGTGCGCGGCGAGATTGACACCTGGCGCGGACCGCTGGCCGCGCGCGGTCGGCGGGTCAGCCTGCCGACCTATCCGTTCGGAGGCAAGTCGTATTGGTTACCCGAAGCGCCTCGGTCAGTCAGCGCGGCGTCATCGGTACTGCATCCGCTGCTCCATCGCGAGGTGTCCGCCGAGGCGGGCATCCGCCGCTTTGCCTCGATATTCAGCGGCGAGGAGTGTTTCCTCGCGGATCATCGGGTCCAGGGGCAGCGGCTGCTGCCCGGCGTCGCGAGCCTCGAGATGGCACTGGCGGCCGCCTGCCTTGCAGCCGGAGAAACAGGCGACAGCGGTGCCACGCTACGCAACGTTGTCTGGTCGCGGCCTGTCATCTGGGGCGCGGCGCATCCGGATGTCGCGCTGAGCCTGTCCGCGGGGGCCGTGCCGCGCGCGTGGCGCTACCGGCTCGGTGTCGGCGGTGACGATACGTACGGCGAGGGCGAGGTCGCGCTGACGGCCATGCCCCCCGTGCGCACGCTCGACCTCGAACGGATGCGTGCCGAGCGGGACGGCTCGCGGGTGTCGGCCGAGGCGTGCTACCGTCGCTATCGGGAGGTCGGCATCGAATACGGGCCCAGCCATCGCGGGCTCGAACGGCTTTATCTCGGCAGTGGCGACGTGCTCGCCGAAATCGCGCTGCCAGCCGGCAGCGTGGACGCCGCCGGGGCATTCCGGCTCCATCCCGGATTGCTCGATGCCGCCTGGCAGGCGGTCATCGGTCTCACGATCGATCGCGGTCAGCACGAGGCGAGCCTGCCGTTCGCGCTCGACGAGATACGCATCGTGCAGCCGCCGCGAGCGTCGCGGCTGTGGGCCTGGATCCGCCCGGGCGACGATGGCGCGGCGAGCGTCGACATGGATATAGCGCTGCCCGATGGCCGCATCGCGATCGAGCTTCGCGGGCTCCACACGCGCCAGCAGGTCGCGCCGGCCGCTTCAGCGCCTCGGGATGAGGGCGCCGTTACCGGGGATGGCGGCCTGCTGCCCGCCGGCGAGGTCACGCTGAGCCCCGTCTGGGAATCACTGCCCGCGCAGGACGGGGCGGTGCCGAGCGGGCCCCGCGAGCTCTGGGTGTTCGGCTCGAACGAGGCCGTGCGCGCCGCATTGGAGGGGACGCGCACGGTCATCTGTTTCGACAGCCTCGATGGCACGGACGACGCCTTCCGCCGAACCTTGAAGGCGTATGCCGAGACGGCAAGGGCCGAGGCTCCGCATCTGCTCTGGATCAGCGGCGGCGGTGAGAACCCAGACCTCGACCCCGACGCGCTGATTGCGCGCCAGTCACGCGGCATCCTGCCCTTGTTCCGATTGATCAGTGCGCTGATCGAGGCCGGTCTCGATAGCGTGCCGCTTGCGCTGACGGTGGTTACGCGCAGGCTGCACGCGCTCGGCGATGAAACCGACAACGACATCTCCGATGCCGGCGTCGTCGGCCTCGTTGGCACGGTGGCGCACGAATATCCGCACTGGACGGTACGGCACTGGGACGTCGACGCGCCGGTCGACGACGGCCGCTTCTTCCGTCGCCTGGACACGCATCTCATCACGACGGCCGGCGCCGACGGCGACGTGCGCGTGCATCGCGGCGGCCGCTGGCACCGCCAGCGTCTCGCGCGCGTCGTCGATGAGGGGCGTGCCGATCCGGTATATCGCGAAGGCGGCGTCTATCTCGTGATCGGCGGCGCGGGCGGGTTGGGCAGGACGTGGTCGCGCCACATGATCGAGCGATTCGGCGCGCAGATCGTCTGGCTCGGGCGACGCGCACCGGATGACGAGATCCGCGCGCATCTCGCCGCGCTCTCCGCGCTCGGGCGCGGCGGCATCACCTATCTGCAAGCCGACGCGACCGACGCCGTCGCGCTGAAACGCGCCCGCGCGGCGATCATGGAGCAATTCGGCGCGCTCCACGGCATCGTGCATGCGCCGATCGTCCTGGCGGATCGCTCGCTGGCGAGGATGGACGAGACAGCGTTCCGTCTGAGCTACGACGCCAAGCTGAAGACCTGCGCGAACCTGTATCCGCTGTTCGCCCGGGAGCCGCTCGACTTCGTGCTGTTCTTCTCGTCGCTGAACGCGTTCTCGCGCTCGGCCGGGCAAGGCAACTACGTGGCCGGCTGCACGTTCACCGACGCTTACGCGCGCAAGCTGGACACCCGGCTGGCATGCGACGTCAAGGTAATCAACTGGGGCTATTGGGGCGACGTCGGCATCGTGGCCGGCGCGCGTCACCGCGAACGGGCACTTGCCGCGGGGCTCGATTCGATCAGCGCCGAGGACGGTCTGCGCGCGATCGACGCATTGCTCGCGCGCCCCGGTTCGCAGGTCGCATACGTCAGGACGGCCCGGCCCATCGCAGCGCGGCACTACGACTCGAACACGTTGGTATGCCGCTATCCGCGCACGATCCCGGCGGTCGAGGCGGCGCGGTTCGCGGCACGCCCGGCCGCCGATCTCGACGCGGTGAGCCGCGAGACACTCGGTTTCAGGCAGCGCGTGGGGGCGTTGGCCGAGCGGCTGATGCTGGCGACGCTGCAGCAGGTCGCGCTCGCGCCAGCGAGCGGCGCAAACGCCCCCGCCGGCACGTTCGACGAGCGGCTGCGCGCCGATGCGCCGCCGCATGTCGACGCCTACGCGGCGTGGCTCGCACAGAGTCATCGCCTGCTCGTCGCGGCGGGTCATCTGTCCGTCGACGGCGAGTTCTTGTCGTGTCGCGCGCCGGCCTGTTCGCTCGATGCGCTGTGGCAGGACTGGCGCGGGCTTGCCGAGGAGTACGCGCAACAGCCCGGCTATGTCGCGCAGTTGGAATTGCTCGAGTCGTGTTTGCGCGCACTCGGCGAGATCCTGCGCGGCGACGTCGCGGCGACCGACGTGATGTTCCCGGGCGGCGGCATCTCGCGTGTCGAAGGCATTTACCGGAATAACGCGGTATCGGACCACTTCAATCACATGCAGAGCGAGGCGATCGCCGCGTATGTCGAGGCGCGGGTGCGGATGCAGCCGGACGCGCAGCTGCGCCTGCTGGAAATCGGCGCCGGCACGGGCGGCACGACCGACGGCCTGCTGCGCCGACTCGAGCCGTGGCGCGCGCATATCGCCGAGTACTGCTACACCGATGTGTCGAAGGCCTTCCTGATTCACGGCGAGACGCGCTACGGCGAGCGCTACCCATTCCTGTCGACGAAGCGGTTCGACGTCGAGAAGGCGCCGGCCGGGCAGGGGATCGCCGAGAACCATTACGACGTGGTGCTGGCAACCAACGTGCTGCACGCGACCGCGTCGATGCGCGACACGATGCGGCATCTGAAGGCGATCCTGCGCCCGTCGGGCATTGCGGTCGTCAACGAAGTCAGCGAGGTGAACGTGCTTGGACACGTCACGTTCGGCCTGCTGCCCGGCTGGTGGCGGAGCGTCGATCCCGAACTGCGCATCCCGGGTGGCCCCGCGCTGTCGCCCAGCGCATGGGCCACGCTCGGCGCGGCTGAAGGGCTGCGTCCACTGGGTTTCCCGGCGCAAGAACAGCATGCGCTCGGGCAGCAGATCATCGTGTTCGAAAGCGACGGCGTGGTGCGCCGGGCGCTGACGGCCGACGCGTCGCCGGCGACGGGAAGCGCGCTCACCAGGCCCGATGTGCGGGCGCGGTCCACCCGCACGGGCGATTCGCACGGTGCAACGGCGACCGTGTCGGAGGAGATGCGCTTCAACGGCGCGCTTGCGTTTGTACAGCGGCTCGTCGCCGATACGCTGAAGATCGATCTGGATGAATTGCCTCCCGACGAGCACTTCCAGTCGATCGGCCTCGACTCGATCCTCGTCGTCCAGCTGACGAACCAGCTGCGCCGCTATTTCGACGGCATCACAAGTCCGCTGCTGTTCAAGGTCTCGACGGTACGCGCGCTGACCGAACATCTGTGGCGCGCCGAACGGGAGCGGCTGCTCGAGCACGCGCATGGTGCCGTGCCGGGAGCGGATGAAGCCTCGGCCGTCGCCGCTGTCGGCGATCGCGGTACCGGCGCCGTGCATGGCACACGTCCGGCTGTTCCGGACGATGGCATCGCGGATTCCGACGTCGCGATCATCGGCATGAGCGGACGGTTTCCGGGCGCGCCCGATCTCGCGGCGTTCTGGAGGATTCTGCGAGATGGCGTGAACTGCATCAGCGAAGTGCCGCCGGCGCGCTGGCGCTGGCAGGACTACGACGACCCCGAACTCAGCGAAACGGACCGGATCTACACCCGCTGGGGCGGCTTCATCGAGGACATCGACCGTTTTGATCCACTGTTCTTCCAGATCTCGCCGAAGGACGCGGAAAAAATGGATCCGCAGGAACGCCTGTTCCTTGAGGAAGCCTATCGCGCGATCGAGGATGCCGGTTATACGCCGTGCGGGCTCAGCGAAGCCGGCAGCGTCGGCGTGTTCGTTGGCGCGATGAACGGGACCTACAACGCGCAGCCGAACTTCTGGTCGATCGCCAACCGGGTTTCATATTGCTTCGATTTGTCCGGGCCGAGCATGGCCATCGATACCGCCTGTTCCTCGTCTCTGACGGCGCTGCACACAGCGCTCGAAAGTCTGCATTGCGGCTCGTGCGACGCCGCGATTGTCGGCGGGGTCAGTCTGATTGTCGATCCGGTCCAGTATCAAGGGCTGTGCGCAATGACGATGCTGTCGCCGGGCAATCGCTGCAAGGCATTCGGCGCCGATGCGGACGGTTTCGTCGACGGCGAGGGCGTCGGGGTGTTCGTGCTCAAGCCGCTGCGCAAGGCGCTCGCCGACGGCGATGCGATCCACGGCGTGCTGAAGGGCAGCGCGATCAATGCCGGCGGCAAGACTCACGGCTACACCGTGCCCAATCCCGCACGGCAGTCGGAAACCCTGCGCCGTGCGCTGGAGCGCGCTCGCGTGGCGCCGGCCGAGATCGGCTACATCGAGGCGCACGGCACCGGCACGGCGCTCGGCGATCCGATCGAGATCGCGGCGCTCACCGATGTGTTCGACGGATCGACGGACATCGAGGACGGCACGGGCGCCGCCTGTCCGATCGGCTCGGTGAAGTCGAACATCGGCCATCTGGAAAGCGCGGCCGGCGTCGCAGGTGTCGCGAAGGTATTGCTACAGCTCCGGCACCGCCAGTTGGTCGCATCCTTGCATGCGGCCGAGGGTAATCCGGAGATCGATTTCAGCCGCACGCCGTTCCGAGTCCAGCAGAACCTGGCCGACTGGACGCCCCGGGTGACGCGCGGAGGTTCCCCGGCGCGCATCGCGGGCGTGTCGTCGTTTGGCGCGGGAGGGGCGAATGCGCACGTGATCGTCGCCGAGCCGCCCATGCGCCGCGACGAGCGGACGCCCATCGCGCAAGGCCCCGTGATCCTTGTGCTCTCCGCTCGGAGCGCGGATCGGCTACGCCGGAAAGTGGCTGACCTCGTGCGTCATCTCGAGACGGACGGGGCCGGCGTAGCGCTCGCCGATCTGGCGTTCACGCTGCAAACCGGCCGAGAGCCGATGCCTTGGCGCGTCGCGTGGCTCGCCGATAGCGTCGAGGGGGCGCTCGACCAGCTGAGGGACTGGCTCGCCCGAGAAGACGCGACCGGCACCGATGCGAGCGTGTTCGGCGCGGCGGCTAGACAGGCCGATGCGGTGGCGCGACGCATGCTCGACGATCGCGATCTGGCGTCGCTCGCGCGTATCTGGACCGACGGCGCACGGGTCGACTGGGCGCGTCTGTGTGAGGGTGAGGTCGCTCGCCCGCGCCGACTCCATCTGCCGACCTATCCGTTCGCCGGCGGTTCGTATTGGCGCGCCCCGACGGCACGCGACAAGGAGCGCGTCGCGCACGCCGGCGACGGCACTGGCCGCGCGGACGAGGAGCGCACCGATGCCTTCAACGAAGCATTGTATGCATCGGTCATCGACCATCTGATCAACCAGGAGCTGGACCCGCAGGCTGCACTGCGGGTGGTCCAGTCTGGACGCTGAACCTGCTTGCGCGACGGCGCTTCGGCGCCAGTCCGCGCAGCGCCACGGAAATCTCATGGCTAATTATCATCTCGACATCTTTGGGCAGGTCGCACGCAACCGTCTGCGGCGCGACGCAGCGTTGAACCTTCTGCGCCAGTACCGGCGTTCGGGTTGCATCGGCGGAACGGGAGAGGTTCACTGGTTGCACTCGCAACCACCGGACGCGGCAGGCCGCGAGAACGGCGGCGTACGCGCGGTGCTGTATTGCGGGTTGACCGGGCGCGAGTTTTTTCTCGCGGATCATTGCGTCGACGGGGTGCATGTGCTGCCCGCCGCCGCCTATTTCGAGTTCGTGCGCGCGGCGGTCCGACAGGCGGGCTTGGCCCATTCCGACCGTTTCGTGATGAAGCAAGTCAGTCTCGAACGGCCGCTCATGCTCGACCGTGACGGCGACGCCGACGATTGCCGTCTGCTCGTCGTGGAACTGCTGGCGGATGCGCGCGGCCGGATCGATTTCACGCTGGCATCGACGGCGTGCACGCTCGCCGAAATCACGCCGCGCCTCGACGCAACCCCGCACGCGGCGCTGGCCGCCGATGAGAAATTGGTCGTCCACTGTCGCGGCGTCTACCTGTCCGCGCCGGAGTCCGAGCCGGTCGCCGTCGGCGACGTGACGCACGAGATTGCGTCCAGCACGACCGTCTTCGACGCCGAACAAGTCTATCGCTTCCTGGCGGCGCGCGGTTTCGAATACGGTCCGCGGCAGCGCGCGCTGCAACGCGCCACGCTGCATTCGCCGGAATGCCTGTACGCGGATCTCGCGCTGCCGGTTCCGCTTGTGTCGAGTCTGCCGACCATGATGTTGCATCCGAGTCTGCTCGACGGCGCGTTACAGGCCGCCGCCGGCTTCTATCTGGCCGATGCGGCCGATATCGAGCCGGGGCTGCCGTTCGCCATCGACGAGATCGCCGTATGGAGGGTTGGCGAGCCGAGCATGCGGGCGCGCGTGACGCGCCGCACGACAGAGGTCGGTGCGGTCACGCGCCTCGACATTGAGTTATACGATGCGGACGGGCGGCTCTGCGCGGCCTTGAAGGGGCTGACTTCTCGCGTCGGGCGCATTCGAGCCCGGCACGGCAGCGGGTTGCTGCTTGCGCGTCCCGAGTGGCGTGCCGAGCCATTCGTGGTCGGAGCGCGAGCCGCACGGCAACCGGCGCCGTGCCGGATTTTGCTGGTCGGTGATCTTGGCAAGGTCGGCGAGGTCGATGCGCTCGCCGCGTCGCTACGGACACGCTGGCCCGCCGAGCTGGCGGGTCCGGAGATCGTCCGCATCGCGTTTGATCCGGTCTCGGCGCAAGACGACCCGATCGAAAGCAGCTTGCGCCTGAAGCACTGCTTGCAGGACTGGTCCGCCATCCCCTGTCGAGAATCCGAACTGTGGCTGGTGGCAATGGACGACGCCTCGCCACTCGCACGCAGCATGCATGCGATGCTGAAATGCATCGCAGCCGAGGATCCTCGCCGTGCCACGCGGCTCGTGTCGTGTACCGCACGCGCCGACGTGAATGAGATCGCGGGCGCGCTCGTCGACGAGGCGCGTGCGGACGACGATGTCGACTGCGTGCGCTACGCGGGCGTCCGTGAGGTGAAGCGCTGGGTTTCAGTCGCCGCCGAGGCAAACGCACCAATGCATGGGTGGCGTGATGGCGGCCGCTATTTGATCAGCGGCGGCACGGGCCATCTTGGCCTTGCATTCGCGCAGGACATCGCCGCGTCGGTTACCGGGGCGTGTATTTTCCTGCTCGGCCGACACGGGCCCGACGCGCTCGATGCGCGGCAGCAGACGCGCCTGCGCGAAATCGCCGCCGCCGGTGCTCGGGTGATGCACTGCCGCGCCGACGTCGCCGACGCCGAGGCGGTGGCCGAGACCATCGCGCGAATCGAGCGTGAGCATGGGCCGTTGCACGGCGTATTGCACGCGGCGGGCGTGGCCGACGACGGCTTGCTCGTGAACAAGAGCGACGATACGTGGCGACGCGTGATGCGACCGAAAGTGCTCGGCGCCGCGAACCTCGATTGCGCGACGCGGCACATGCCGCTCGACTGTTTCGTGCTGTTTTCGTCCGGCAGCGCGGTGTTCGGCAACGTCGGACAGAGTGACTACGCGGCGGCGAATGCCTATCTGGCCGGCTACGCGCGATGGCGGCAAGCCGAGGTCGGGATCGGCGCCGCGCATGGTCGCTCGCTCTGTCTCCACTGGCCGCTCTGGGATGGGGGCATGGCTGCCGGGATCGCCGATCCGCAACGCCTGTATCACGCCACGGGCATGCGCCCCATGGACGCCGTGCTCGGCATCGAGGCGTTTCGCCGCGCGCTCGCCACGCCATGCACCGAATTGCTCGTGGCGGCGGGCGATCTCGACCGGCTCAAGCGGTACCTGACCGGCGTCGCCGATACGGATGCCGCCGGGGCCGACGAAGCCGCAGCCCCACCCGCGCCGGATCTGTCGCAAGTCGATTCGGAGGCGTTGCACGGCGCGGCCGTGCGTCTGCTGCGGCGGGTTGTCGGTGGCGTGTTGAAACTCCAGGTCGAGCAGATGCGGGCCGACCAGCCGCTCGATCAATATGGCATCGACTCGGTCGACATGATGAAGGCGACGCGCGAACTCGAAGAGACGTTCGGAACGTTGCCGAAGACCCTGTTCTTCCAGTATCCATCCATTAACGAGCTGGCCGGGCATTTCGCCGAGCACCACGCCGAGGCGCTGGCCGCGACAGGGACGCCCGTCGCGCCTGCATCGGGCCCGCGCGCGACGCAGGTCCCCATGACGCAGCCGATCTCCCATCCGGCGGAGATGCCGCGCCCGACGCCAGGCGTCGTCGACGCGTCCTGCGTGTCGGGCGATGCCGCGCGCGCGGATATCGCGATCATCGGGCTGTCCGGCCGCTATCCGCAAGCGGCCGATGTCGTCGAGTTCTGGGACAATCTCGCGGAAGGCGTCGACGCGATTCGCGAGATTCCACCGGAACGCTGGGACTGGCGCTCGTTTTATCGCGAAGACGGCAGCCGTCGCCCGGGCACGCACGCGAGCCGGTGGGGCGGCTTCATCGACGGCGTCGACGAATTTGATCCGCTTTTCTTCAGCATTTCGCCGAGCGAGGCGGAAATCATGGACCCGCAAGAACGCCTGTTCTTGCAGCATGCGTGGGCCGCGCTGGAAGATGCCGGTTATTCGCGTGGCCGCCTCGCGCGTGCGCGACGCGAGCGCGAGGCGGCGGGCGACGAGGCCCGCATGGACGAGATCGGGGTCTACGTCGGCGTGATGTACAGCGAATACCTCCAGTGTGCCGACAACGATCCGGAACGGCTTGTGGGCAGCAGCTACGCGAGTATCGCCAATCGCGTGTCCTATGCGCTCGATCTGCGCGGCCCGAGTCTCGCGATCGACACGATGTGCTCCAGCTCGCTGACCTGCCTGCATCTGGCTTGCCGCGAGCTGGCCTCGGGCGGCATCGGCATGGCGCTCGTCGGCGGTGTCAACCTTAACCTGCATCCGAACAAATATCATCTGCTGAGCCAGGGTCGCTTCGTGTCGCCGCGAGGCCGCTGTCACAGCTTCGGCGCGGATGGCGACGGTTACGTGCCGTCGGAGGGCGTCGGCGTGGTGTGTGTGAAGCGGCTCGCCGACGCGGAGCGCGATGGCGATCCGATCTACGCAGTGATCCGCGGCAGCGCGATCAATCATGGCGGCAAGAGCCAAGGCTATAGCGTGCCGCAGCCGCGACGCCAGCAGGACGTGATTCGCCAGGCGCTGACGCAAGCACAAGTCAACGCGCGCTCGGTCAGCTACGTCGAGGCGCATGGGACGGGCACCGCGCTCGGGGATCCGATCGAGATCGCCGGCATCGCCGGCGCGTTCTCACGCGATACGGCCGATACGCAGTTCTGCGCGATCGGCTCCGTCAAGTCGAGCGTGGGCCATTGCGAGGCGGCTGCCGGCATGGCTGCGCTAACCAAGGTGATCGGCCAGATGCGCGCCGGCGAACTGTTCCCGTCACTGCACGCGCAACGGTTGAATCCGAATATCGATTTCGCGGCGAGCCCGTTCGTGGTGGTACGCGATCGGCAGCCATGGAAGGGTGCGACGGGCTCCCGGATCGCAGCCGTTTCATCGTTCGGCGCAGGCGGCTCGAACGCGCATTTCGTGCTGGGCGATTACGCGCGGCCGGCCGATGACGCGATCGATGGCGAGGACGGAGGTATTTGCCTCGTGCCGCTCTCGGCCCGCACGCAGGAGCGATTGGCGGAGCAGGCACGCGCGCTGGCCGCCTATCTGTCCGACTGCGCGCGGCCGGGGGCGGGCGGGCGCCACTGGCGGCATCCGCCCGCCGGGCTCGCGAACATCGCCTATACGTTGCAGACGGGGCGCGAGCCGTGGGAGGCGCGCGTCGCATTCATTGCAACATCGCGCGACGAACTCCTCGCGCTGCTGAACGGCTATCTCGACGGCCGGCCCGATGCGCACAGCGTGTTTTCGGGCACGCGCGCGAACGGTAACCGGCTGCTGCCGCTGTTGGGCATGGATCAGGACAGCCATGCGCTCATCGATACCTGGTTCGCGAAGCGCAAGTATGCGGAACTTCTGACCGTGTGGGTCGAGGGCGTCGATTTCGACTGGGAGCGCTTGTATGCCAGCGACGGTGCAGGCGGGCGCCGACCGCGACGTGTCAATCTGCCGACCTATCCGTTCGCGCGCGAACGCTACTGGCTGCCGACGCCGGACGTCGAGGCGCCGCGTGCCGAGCCGAACCGCAAGGCCATGACGAACCTGACGACGACACCGCGAGTCGGCTACCGTGTGGCAGTGTGGGAGCGCCTGCCGATGGGCGCGGATGCGTCCCACGCCGTGACCGACGTCTTGCTGTGCGGTTGGGATGCGGCCGAGGCGCAGCGGTTCGCGGCCCACTGGCCGGCGCATCGCTGCCGGATCGTCGGATCCGCTGCGGATACCGATGCCATCGACGGCGCGTTCACGCAGCTCGCGCTGGCGGTCTTCTCGGACCTGCAGGCGCGGCTCGCGACCGCGGCCGGCGCCAACGTACGCGCGCAACTGCTGGTGCCGCCCGGCGACCGCGGCCGGCTTCCGAGCGCGCTGGAGGCGATGCTGCGCAGCCTGATGCTCGAACATCCGACTTTCGCCGGCCAACTCGTGCAATGCGACGATGTGTCTTCGGACGCAGCATTGCGCGAGGCGGCCGGATTGGCCGCGCACCACCCGCGCGCGACGCTGGTCCGCTACCACGAGGGGGCGCTTTCGCAGCGCGTGTGGCGCGAGGCGGACGGCGACGAGCCCGGCGAGTCGCCGTGGCGCGAAGGGGGCGTCTACCTGATCACGGGCGGCGGTGGCGCGCTGGGCACCCTCCTGGCGCGGCAACTCGCGGGCGAACTGTCGTCCGCGACCCTGATCCTGACAGGCCGTCGCGCAGCCTCCGAGCTGACAGGCGCGCCGGTCGGCAGTTTGCTCGACACGCTGCGCGCGCAAGGCATTGCGATCGAATATCGTGCGGCCGACATCGCCGATCTCGCGGCCTGTGAGCAGCTCGTGGCCGACATCGTGCGCGAGCACGGGGCATTGAACGGCGTGTTCCATGCCGCCGGGGTGAGCCGAGATGGCGCCGCGTTGCGCAAGACGGCGCAGACCTTCCGCGAAGTGCTTGCGCCAAAGGTGGCGGGCACCGTGAATCTCGACTGCGCGACGCGCCATCTGCCACTCGATTTCCTTGTGCTGTACTCGTCGCTTTCGGGAGCGATGGGCAACGCGGGGCAGTGCGACTATGCAACGGCCAACGCTTTCCTGGACCGCTACGCCGCTCACCGCGCGGTACTTGCCGCGACGGGCGCGTGTCACGGCCGCACCGTATCGATCGGCTGGCCCTGGTGGGAAGGCGAGGGCATGGCTCCGGACGCGCATGCGGCGCGCGTGCTGCGTGAGACGGGCATGCTGCCGCTCGGCGCCGACGATGGCATGCGCGCGTTGAAACGCGTACTCGTGCATGGAGGCGAACACGTGCTCGTCGTCCATGGCGACGCCGCACGCATGCGCGCGGCCGCCGAGCAAGCGGAGGCCGCCGATGGTCCGACGGCCTCCGCGTCTGCCGGGCGTGGTTCGCGGAGTACGGCGCGCGACCGCGTCGGCCTCGACGAGCGCGTGACCGACCGGCTGCGCGAACTGCTTGGCCGGCTCTGCAAGCTGTCGCCGCAGCGCATCGATCCCCATGTCCGACTCGAGCAATACGGTATCGATTCGGTTCGCATCGTCCATTTTCAGCAGGCGCTCGGCGAGCCCTATCCGGGCATCAGCAGCGCGATGCTCTACGAGCACACGACAATCGCGAGCTTGGCTGCGCATCTGGTCGCGGCGTATCCGTCCCAAAGCCGCGCGTGGGCCGGCGAGCCCGAAGACCCGGCCGCGTCGCCGGTCGAGACGGCGCTCGATGGATACGGCAGCGACGCAGCGCAGGCATTGGCGCCCAACGTCAACGCGCGCACGATCGGCGACGACGCAGCGGGCCCGGACGACGAGGATCACATCGCGATCATTGGCATCGCGGGCCGCTATCCGAAGGCTGCGAACCTTGCCGAATACTGGCGCAATCTCGCGGGCGGCGTCGATTGTATCGGCGAGATTCCGCCCGAACGCTGGTCGCTCGAAGGTTTCTACGTCGCTGACAAGGACGAGGCGTCCCGCACCGGATGCAGCTATAGCAAATGGGGGGGATTCCTCGACGGTTTCGCGAACTTCGATCCGCAGTTCTTTTCGATCGCGCCGCGCGACGCGTATCTGATGGACCCGCAGGAACGCCTGTTCCTGGAATGCGCCTGGGAGGCGCTCGAGGATGCCGGCTACAGTCGCGAGATGCTCGTCGAGCGTCATCGCGCGCGCGCGGGCGTGTTCGTTGGCGCGACCAAAACAGGCTATGAGCTGTACGGACCGGAGTTCTGGCGTCAGGATAAGGTGTTCCTGCCGCGCACCTCGTTCGGCTCGATCGCGAACCGCGTCTCGTACTGCCTCGATCTGATGGGGCCGAGCCTCGCGATCGACACGATGTGCTCGAGTTCGCTCGTCGCAATCCACGAGGCTTGCGAACGGCTGCGTCGCGGCGACTGCGACATCGCGATCGCGGGCGGCGTCAACCTGTACTTGCATCCGGCCAACTATGTGGCGCTTTGTTCGGGCCACATGTTGTCGGCCGAAGGACGTTGCCGCAGTTTCGGCGCGGGCGCGGACGGCTTCGTACCCGGCGAGGGCGTGGGCGCCGTGATCCTCAAGCCGCTTGGTCAGGCGCGGCGCGACGGCGATGCGATCCATGCAGTCATCCGGGCGAGCGGCATCAACCATTCGGGCAAGACGCATGGCTACATGGTGCCGAGCCCCGCGTCGCAGCAAGCACTGATTCGCGACACGCTGGCGCGGGCGCGCTGCGATGCCGCATCGATCGGCTATCTGGAAGCGCATGGCACCGGGACCACACTGGGCGACCCGATAGAATTTCGTGGTCTCGTGCAGGCATTCGGCGGCGCACGCGCCGCCGGCGTGCACTGCGCGCTCGGATCCGTGAAGTCGAACATCGGGCATCTCGAGGCGGCGGCCGGCATGGCGGCGTTGACGAAGGTCGTCCTGCAGTTGCGTCACCGTAAGCTCGTGCCGACGCTGCACGCAGATTCGCTCAATCCGGAAATCGCGCTCGACGGCAGCGGCTTTTATTTGTCGGATACATTGCGAAACTGGATGCCGCAGCCGGGCTCGGATGCACAGCTGCGGGCGGGTATCTCGTCGTTCGGCGCGGGCGGCGTGAACGCGCATTTGATCGTCGAGCAGTATCGCGATGGCGACGAAGGCCCCGATCGCGGCGCTACACGACTGGATACAGCCACAGTCGAGGAGCCCGCCGTGTTCGTGCTGTCTGCCCGCAACACCGGGCGGCTCGATGCCTATCTGGATCGGGTGATCGCCTTCCTTGCGAACGGCGGCGGTCCGCTCGCGGATCTGTGCCGGATGATGCAAACAGGGCGCAGCGCCATGGCGGAGCGGTGCGCCGTCGTATGCCGGTCAACGGCGGAACTGCTCGATATCCTGCGCATGCACCGGCGCGGCGAGCGGGTCGAGGGCTTCCATCGCGCCCGTATCGACGGCACAGGCGTTGCCGCCGAGGCGCCCGCATTGGACGATCTGGACGCCTGCGCGCGCGCCTGGGTGTCCGGCGTCGACATCGACTGGCGCTCGCGACGGGCCGCGCGCCGAGCGCGGCAGGCACGCGCGATTGCGTTGCCGACTTACCCATTCCAGCCACGGCGATTCTGGCTCGATACGCTCGCGCCTGCGCTGGCGCTTGAGGTTGATTCGGAAGGCACGCCGGGCGGCGCGGGCGTGCCGATCATGAACGGCGGGGGGCCCACCGACGCCATCATGGGCAAAGCGCCGGCCCACCGGGTCGAGGTGGCCAGCGAGGCAGGCGATGCCACTTCCGTGCTTCCGCGCGCATCGCACGCGCCCACGCCGGCAGAAGGGACCAGCGCCGGCACGATCCGGCTGCCCGCGCCGAGCCGCTTCGTTGCGTCGAGCGAGGCGGCGTCGACCACGCCGATCACGCTCGCATCACCGTCCGAAGTCGTGCGAGCGCGGTCGGCGACGATGCCTGTCCCGCTCGACACGGGGGCGCGATGCGAACCCGTTGACGAGGCGCTTGTCGCGCGGTGCGATGACGTGCATCCCTCGCTGCACCACGTGGATCTGCCGGTCGGGCTCGATGCGGCGGATCTCGTGGCGCGGCTGACCGCGCTGTTCGAGCGTCCGACGTGGGGCGAGCCGTGCGATGCGGTGTTGCTGCACAGCCCCCGGGACGGATTGCGTCTCTCTCTCGTCGGTGTCCCGGATGACGCGCTTGCGCGGCTGGTCGACGCGATCGGGCAAGCGCCGTCCGTGGTGCTGGCCGCGCTCCATGGCGACGCGATCGATCTTGGTTGGGTGATCGGCGCCGCCTGCGATCTGATGATCGTTAACGCGGAGAGCCGCTACGGTTGCCCCTCGACATCGTCCGTCGTGGCCCGTGACCTGTTGCGCGCCCGCTTCGGTGCGCGGCCTGGCTCCGCCGCGATGTTGTCGGGCGAAGCGCGCACCGGCGCGGCGTGGCAGGCTACGAACCTCGGTCTGCATGCGGTGCCCGCGCTCGCCGTCGGCGAGCGGGCACGCGCGGCGATGGAGACGATCGTCACCGAAGGCGGCCGCGCGGCCGGTTTGCTGAAGGCGCACTGGCGCGGCACGTTCTTCGCCGAGGCGAACACGCTCGGCGCGCCGTCGTCATGGCCGGTGCTCGCGGAACCCGAACGCGAGCCGGCGCGCGCGGCGGCCGGTTCCGAGCGGCCGGTGCCGCTGCCGCACACCTGTATCGAGCTGACGCTCGACGATCTCGGCGTCGCGGTCGCGCGCATGTGTGACCCGGACACCAAGAATGCCTTCACGCCGGCGTTCGTCGCCGCGATGGAAGCCGTGATGACCTGGGCCGGCGAGACACCCGCATGCAAGGTGCTGATTCTGACCGGCTACGGTCACTACTTTGCGACGGGCGGCACCCGGCAAGGCATGCAGGCGATTCAGCAGGGCAACGCGACATTCACCGATGCGCGCCTGTACGAGCTGCCGCTGGCCTGCCCTGTGCCGGTGATCGCGGCGATGCAGGGACATGCGATTGGCGCCGGTTGGTCGATGGGGATGGTGTGCGATGCGGTGCTGTTTGCCGAGGAGAGCGTCTATCACAGCCCGTACTTGTCATATGGCTTCACGCCCGGCGCGGGCTCCACGCTCGTGTTTCCAATGCGGCTCGGTCTCGATTTGGGCCGAGAAATCCTGTTCGGGGCACAACCCTACAAGGGACGGGCGTTGCGTGAACGGTTGCCCGGCCTGTCGGTCGTGCCGCGCGGCGAGGTGCTCGCTCAAGCGCGCCGGTTGGCCGCGCAGTGGGCCATGCGACGGACACGCGACGCGCTGATACGCGACAAGGGGCGTCGTCTCGCGGCACTCGCCCAGGCATTGCCCGCGATGATTCGCAAGGAACTCGACATGCACGAACTGACGTTTCGTCACAATCCCGACGTAGCGCGGTTGATCGACCGTGCGTACGGCTTCGCTTCCACCGCGGATGCGGATACCGATGCCGGCTCGCGGTGTGCTCCCGGGCAGGATCTGATAACCCTGTTGAAATCGACGCTGGCCACGGAAATTCAGATGTCTTCCGACGAGCTCGACGATCAAGCGAGTTTTGTCGATCTCGGCCTCGATTCGGTCACTGCCGTGACCTGGACCCGCACGCTCGGCCGCGCATTGCGGGTTGAACTGACGCCCGCGCACGTATATCAGTATCCGAGCATCGCGAAGCTGCTCGCGTATTTGCGCGAGGCCACGGCCGGCTCCGCGTCGGAGGTCGCGCCGGTCACGGCGCAGGTGCAGCCCCAACCCGCGACGGTCGGCGCGATTGCCGAAGTCGTCAGGTGCACGCTCGCGGCCGAACTTCAGCTCGACGAACAGGCGATCGACGCACAGGCGAGCTTCGTCGATCTCGGACTCGACTCCGTGACCGCGGTGATCTGGGCGCGCAAGCTGCATGAGCAGCTGTCCGTCGCACTGTCGCCGACGCAGCTATACCAGTATCCCAACCTGGCCGCGCTATGCGCGTATCTCGGCGGCGAAAATACCGCAAACGCCGCGGAAAAGACGGGCGAGGGCGTCGCGCCGACGCACACCGGCTTGAGCGTATCGGTGCGCGCGATGGCGGACGGTCGCGCACCGGTTCGACTGCCGCGCGTTGACGAGGAACGGCCGACGGCACCGGTCGATCGGGACAGCGTCGCGCATAGCCTCGCACACGAACTTCAGCTCGACGTGACGGAGATCGATCCTCGGACGAGCTTCGTCGACATGGGGCTCGATTCGGTGACGGCAATCACCTGGTCGAAAGCACTGACGGTGGCGCATGGCGTCGAGGTCCGCCCGACTGACCTGTACCGGTATCCCACCCTCGACGCGCTCGTGGTTCATCTGTCGCGCGCGCCCCGAATCGCGCCCGTGCGGGCGGCAACGTCCGCCTCGATGACCGAGGGTCCGGCCGGGTCGCCTGTCACGCGCGGCCAGCGCGGTCCTGCGGCGGCGCCGCCCCCCATGCCGGCCGCGCCGCTTCGCGACGCATCGCGCGAACGTGTCGACATCGCGATCATCGGGATGGCCGGCCGCTTCCCGGGCGCGGCTGATCTCGACGCATTCTGGCGCAACCTCGTAGAGGGACGCGACAGCATCGTCGAGGTGCCGCCGCACCGCTGGTCGCTCGATCGCTATTACGATCCCAATCCACAGTCAAAGGGCAAGACCTATAGCCGCTGGATCGGCCTGCTCGACGATGCCGACGCGTTCGATGCCGAGTTCTTCGGTATTTCGCCGCGCGAGGCGGAGCATATGGATCCGCAGCAGCGCGTGTTCATGGAGAACTGCTGGCACGCGATTGAACACGCGGGCTACAACCCGTTCAATCTCGCGACACGGCGCACGGGTCTGTTCGTCGGTTGCGCGGCCGGCGACTACGCCGATCTCGGCCAACGCGATGAGGCCAACGCACAATCGTTCATGGGAGGGGCGAGTTCGATCCTGTCGGCGCGCATGCCGTATTTCCTCAATCTCGACGGTCCATGCCTCGCCATCGACACCGCGTGTTCGTCGGCGCTCGTCGCGGTCAACGAGGCCTGCAACAGCCTGTTGCTCGGCAACTGCGACTTCGCGATCGCCGGCGGCGTGTGCGTGATGGCCGGTCCGACCCTGCACATCCTGTCGAGCAAGGCCGGCATGCTATCGCCGACCGGCCGCTGCCGCACCTTCGACGAGGCAGCTGACGGCTTCGTCCCGGGCGAGGGCGTCGGGACCGTACTGTTGCGCCGGCTCGACGACGCGCTCGCCGCCGGCGATACGATCCACGGCGTGATTCGAGGCTGGGGCATCAACCAGGACGGCCGCACGAACGGCATCACCGCGCCGAATCCGGATGCGCAACGGCGGCTCGCGACCGGGATCTACCGACGCTTCGGCATCGATCCGAAGCGGATCACGTTGGCCGAGGCGCACGGCACGGGCACTCGGCTCGGCGACCCGATCGAGGTGCGCGCGTTGACCGACGCGTTTCACGAGTTCGACGTCGGCAACGCCTACTGCGCGATCGGTTCGGTCAAGAGCAACGTCGGACACCTGGCGCTCGCGGCGGGAATCGCGGGACTCCTCAAGGTGGTTCTGAGTCTGCGGCACAGAACGATCCCGCCGACGCTCCATTGCGACACGGTCAACGAGCATATCGACTTCGCGCGTTCGCCGTTCCATGTGCCGCGCGTCGCGCAGGCCTGGTCCGCAGCCGACGGGGAACCCCGGATGGCTTGCGTCAGCTCGTTCGGCTTCAGCGGGACCAACGCCCACCTGGTCGTCGAAGAAGCGCATGCGGTTGCGCCGCCTGCGATCGGCGACCAATCCGCACGCGAGCATCTCGTCGTCTTGTCGGCCCGGCGGCCCGAGTCGCTACGGGCCGCCGCGAAGCGACTGCGCGACGCGCTTGCGGCGCAAGACGCCGCCGGTTCGGCTCCCCGCCTGATCGACGTTGCCTACACGCTTCAGACCGGGCGCGCCACATTCCGGCATCGTCTCGCGATTGTCGCGTCGTCGCTTGACGGCCTGATCGAGCGGCTGGATGGCTGGCTCGCGAGCGGCCCCGATGATCAGGCAGGCGTCCACGACGGCACGGCGCCGACATCTCACTCGGCCGAACACTCGGCGCGCGTCGCTCAGGCGCTGGCCGACGGCGATCCGCGCGCGGCGGCGGCGCTCTGGGTCGTGGGTGGCGAGGCGGGTGGCGAGACGCGCGCATTCGATGGACTGTCGCCACGCCGGATCGCGTTGCCGGGCTACGTGTTCGTGACGTCGCGTTACTGGGTCGGCGGCGCACCGCTTGCGGCCGGCGCGCCGCGCCCGGCCGCATCAGAATCGCAGGCGACATCGATCGCACGCGGCTCGGGCAAGCGAATCGCCGTGGTCGGCGCTGGTCCCGCGGGGCTGGTGATGGCGAAATCGCTGCTCGAGGAGGGACATCGGCCGGACGTATTCGAAAGGCAGGCCGATCTCGGTGGCGTCTGGCTGTTGCGTGCCGAGAACAAGCGCGCGGGAGCCTACCGCAAGACGCGCTTTCAGACGTCGAAGTACACGAGCGCGTTCTCCGATTTCGATGGAGCGCCGATCGACGCGCACTTCCACGGCGTCGCCGACATTCATCGCTATCTACGCGATTACGCCGAGCGCTTCGGTGTAACGGCGCGTATCCGTTATCGCACCGAGGTCAGCCGGATCGAACCGCACGGAGATCAATGGCACGTCACCACGGTGTGCGACGGCGCATCGCGGACCGATGTCTACGACGGCGTTGCGCTGTGCCAGGGGCTCTACTGGAAGCCGTGGCGCCCTGAGTTCGCCGGCCTCGATACATTCCGCGGCACGATCCTGCATTCGGCCGAATATGTCGACGAGGCTTGCCTTAAGGGTAAGCGCGTGCTCGTCGTCGGCAACGGGATCAGCGGCATGGACATCGCCGAGGAGGCCACGCAGAGCGCGAGCCAGGTGTTCTGGGTCATGCGCCGGCCGAAATTCATCATGCCGCGCATGACGGGTTTCGTGCCGAACGATTTCCAGTCGCCTGCGAACCTGCTCGCCAACGTCGATCCGGCTCAGATCATGGAGCGCGTGCGCCATTCGATGCCCGAGTATTTCCGACGGTACCAGGAAAGCGGCCTGCTGCCCGACGCCGACGACTTCCGTCGGCAGCCGGTCGTGCAGATCAACGACGGCATCGTTGCGCTCGTCGCGAGCGGTCGTGTCGAGGCGGTGATCGACGAGATCGAGGCGTTCGACACGCACGGCTGCCGGTTCCGGAGCGGGCGCCGCATCGAGGTCGACGCCGTCGTGTTCTGCACCGGCTACCAGATCGACGAACGGTTCGATTACCTGCCGGGTGTATCGATGCGCGCCGACTTCGCGATGGGGATCTTCCACCGCGAACGACCGAGTCTCGTCTCGACATCGTGCCCGCTGCCGGTCGCGTATTCCGGCACGTTCTTCTTTCCAGAAATGGTGGCGCGTTGGTATGCGCGCGTGATGTCGGGCCGTTCGGAACTGGCCGCCAGCGAACTCGACTACCGCCTCGACCCGCGCCACGCCGCGATCAACGGACCGATCGCCAACGTGGTGTTTGGGCTGCGGCTCGGCTTGCTGCCCGATCCGGCGCGCGAATTCCGGGCGTTCTGGCAGCTTTTGAATCTGCCTCCGTTCCCGCCGATCTACCGGCTGCGCGGCGAGCATTCGGATCCCGACGCGCCCGCGCGCCTGCAGGCGCTGAACCGCCGCAATCTGACGAGTGGCAAAGCAGACGCGGCGCTCGACGTGGTCCGCTACCGTCTGCTCGCCGGGCTCGGCGATGCGACGTTGCGCGACTTGCTCGCGTGCGGCGAGATCGATGACAACGATTACCGCAACGCCGGCCGGCACGCGGCCGATGCGATCACGCTCGACTGGAGGCGGCAATACATCCTGCGCGATGACGATGTGGCGC
Organism: Burkholderia sp. GW821-FHT14F03; assembly: GCF_058803765.1. Taxonomy (NCBI): domain Bacteria; kingdom Pseudomonadati; phylum Pseudomonadota; class Betaproteobacteria; order Burkholderiales; family Burkholderiaceae; genus Burkholderia; species Burkholderia sp. GW821-FHT14F03. The sequence goes on along the minus strand of NZ_JBXAPG010000032.1, from coordinate 33,362 downwards.
AGGCCCGGAGAGAACCTGCGGCGCGATCGGAGCGCGCGCCGCACCCGGGCAGCCCGGCGTGGAACGACTACCAGACGCTGCTGGCTCGACTGAGGGCCGGGGAACTGGACATGGAAGGCGTGTTGCACGCCTTGACGAAACAGGACGACTGATATGACCGAGAACTTCGAGAACTGGTTCGATCGACTGCGCAGCGACACGCTGGACGAGCGGGATGGGATCGCGTTGCTCGCGAGTCTGCGCGACGCGTTGCGCGGAAGCGGCGCCCGTGCCGCGGCCGTGCCAGGGGACCGTCTCGACGGGGCGCGTCTGCCGCGCTTCGCGACGCCGGATTGGCAGGCGCGATCGTATCGCGAGGAGCGGCAGGTGGCGCCGACGTTTGACGCGGTACTTGTGGTCGGCGAGGCCAGTCTCGCGGCCGACTGGCGAGAGGGACTGACCGCGGCCTTTTCGCCGGCGCGGATCTTGTGGATCGACACCGGCGCGCAGCCGCCGGAGGCCGCGCACGAGGATCCCGTGCCCGATGCTGTGGCCGAGAACGCCCGCGTGGCGGTGCTGCTGATCGACGATCTCGCGCAGGATGGCACCGTGGGGGAGGCTGACGAGCCGCATCGTTATCTGACGCGCTTGCTCTGGGCATTCGCGTTGCTGAGGAACCTGCTCGCCCGGCGTATCGAGCGCTGCCATCTGCTGCATCTGACGCCACTGCGTCATGCGCTGCCGATCGCCGCCGCATGGCATGGGCTTGCCAAGAGTGTCGTGCTCGAAAGTCCCCGCTTTGCGAGCGGCGGTGTCTGGCTGTCCGACTCAGACGCGGCCCGCGTGACACCCGAGTTGGCCGCACGCGAGCTGTCCGAACTGATGCCCGCGCGCCATCGAGACATTGCATGGATCGACGGCCGGCGCTGTGAGCGCGTGCTGGTCGCCCACGCGCATGGCGCCGTCGCCCCGACAGTCGGACCGTTGGCGTGCGGCGAGACGGTTTTGATCACGGGAGGGGCGGGCGGACTCGGTCTCGCGATCGCGGAGCGGCTGACGACCGATTTCGCGCTGCGCGTCGTGCTGTGCGGCCGCCGCGCGGCTCACGCGCTGGATGACCGACAGCGCGACTGGCTCGCGCGGCATCCGACCGTGCGTTATGTGAGCGCCGACGTGAGCGACCCGGATCAGGTGCGCACGCTGATGGCGGAGCTCGGAGCGGCCACGCCGCTCGCCGCGGTCTTCCACGCGGCGGGCGGTAGTGACGACGCGCCGCTGCGTGCGAAGTCGTTGCGCGCGATCCGCGCGGTGCTCGCGCCGAAGGTGCTCGGCACGCAGTGGCTCGATCGCCACGCGATCGGCCTCGGTGTGCGCTACTTCGTTTGCTTTTCCTCGGTCGCGTCGCTGGCCGGCAGCGCGGGCCAGGCCGACTACGCCAGCGGCAACGGTTTCATGGACGAATACTGCCGGCTGCGGCAGGCGGCCAGCGATGCATCGGGCGGCTGTTGCTACCTCAGCATCAACTGGCCCTACTGGCGCGAGGGCGGCATGCGCGCCGATCCGGGCCGCCTCGAACGGATCGCGGCCGACAGCGGCCTCACGTCCCTCGGCACGGTCGAGGGTGTCGACAGCCTGCTGGCCCTCCTCGCGCGTCCGGCACCGCAGGTCGCCGTGCTGCCGGGCGAGCGTGCCAGGATCGACCGCGCGTTCCTGGCGACGCAGCCGCCGGAAAGGCCCGTCGCTCGCGCCGAGGCGGACGATCCGGCCTCGGGATTGCGCGAACTGGTTGCGCGGACGCTGAAGATGGCGCCGGAGGCGATCGATGCCGACACGCCGTTCAGCGAGTATGGCTTCGACTCGATCCTGTTGACGGAGCTGGCAAGCACCATCGGCCGTCGCTATCCGGGGCTGGAACTCGAAGTCGGCGTGTTCCTCGATCATCCCACGCTGCGCGAATTGAACGACTGGCTACGCGTTCGGCTGGCGGAGACATCCTCGGATCCCGACATCGCGCGAGCCGCGCGACCGGACGAAGTGGCGCCGTCCCAGGGCGACCCATTGCTCGACAGGTTACGCGCGCTGGCCTCGACGATCCTGAAATTGCCGGCGACTGACATCGACGCCGAGACGTCATGGTCGACATTCGGCTTCGATTCGATCAGCCTCAACGAGTTCGCGGTATTGATTGCGCGTGATTTCCGGACCGGACCGCTCGCGGCGGATCTATTTCTGTCCTGCGCGACGCTCGCGGAGTTGGCTGCGCATCTCGCCGCGCGCGTACGCGCCACCGAGCCGGCGCACGAGCGGGCGCCGGCGCGCCGCGTGGCGGTGTCGGCGCTGACGAATCCCGGCCCCGTACCGGACGCGACCGAGGAAATCGCGATCATCGGCATGGCGGGGCGCTTTCCGGGCGCGAGCGATCTGCCCGATTTCTGGCGCAACCTCGTCGAGGATCGCCATGCTGTGACGGAGATTCCGGCGGACCGCTGGCGGTGGCAGGACTATGCGGCCGGCGCGCCGGGCAAGACCGATTGTCATTACGCGGCGTTCCTGACCGCGATCGACCGTTTCGACGCCGCGCACTTCAGCATTTCACCGCGCGAGGCGGAGTTGATGGACCCGCAGCAACGACTGTTGCTCGAATGCGCATGGGAGGCGTTCGAAAATGCGGCAATCGCGCCCGACTCGGTCCGCGGTCGAAGGATCGGACTATTCTTCGGCGCGGAGAAGCACGACTACCTGTCGTTGATCGCCGACGCGGACGTCGACATCGATCCCTACATCAACACCGGCAACGCCCACGCGATGCTGACCAACCGCGTCTCATACTTCTTCGGCCTCACCGGCCCCAGTATGACCTTGAATACCGCGTGCTCGAGTTCGATGACGGCGATCCACGCGGCGGTCGCGAGCCTGCGCAGCGGAGCATCCGAGATGGCGCTCGCGGGCGGCGTGAACATCTTGTTGAGCCCGGGGCTGTTCGTGCTGAACCGCAAAATGGGAATGTTGACCGCCTGCGACCGCATCAAACCGTTCGACCGCGATGCATCCGGTCATCTGTTCGGCGAGGGGCTCGGGCTGGTGCTGCTGAAGCCGCTGCGTCTTGCGTTGCGCGATGGGGATCCCGTGCATGGGGTGATTCGCGCGGTCGACGTGACGCACGGCGGCCATGGCCGATTTCTGACCGCGCCCCACGCGCCGTCGCACGAAGCGTTGATCCGGGGCGTCCTTCACCAGGCCGGCGCGTCGCCCGCCGACGTTGACTATCTGGAGGCGCAGGGCAGCGGCGACGCGTCCACCGACCGCATGGAGCTGGAGACCTACCACGCGCTGTACGGCGACCGGGCGGGCGGCGAGCCGCTACCCATCGGCAGCGTGAAGGGGCATATCGCTCACCTCGGCGCGGCGTCGGGCGTGACCGCACTGATCAAGGTGCTGCTCTGCATGAGCCACGACCGGCTGCTGCCGATTCTCCATCATCGCCAGATCAACTGGCCGCACGACGAGCCGTTCGCGGGCCGGCTGCTGACCGCGCATGCCGAATGGCGTCCGAAGTGGGTCGATGGATGCCGAGTGCCGCGCGTTGCCGCGGTACACAATTTCGGCTACGGCGGCGTGAACGGGCATCTGCTGGTACGTGAATATCTGCGAGCGCCGGCTGTCGAGGCGAGGTGGCCGGCCGTCGCGCGGCTTTGGGTGGTGTCAGCGCGCACGGCCGCGCAATTGCGGCAGAGCGTCGCGCGCCTCGTCGCCTACCTGCGCGACGGCGGATACCGGCTGCATGGTCAGCGTGAGCCCGGAGTCGAGTCGATCGCATTCACGCTGCAGACCGGCCGGCAGCCGCTCAATCATCGCCTCGCCTTGTGGATCGGCGATACTTTCAAGGTCGACGGGCTGCGCACGGCGCTCGCACGGCTCGACGCGTGGCTCGCGGACGGACACGGCGACGCGCATCTGCTGACCGGTGTCGTCACGCCCGCGAGCCGCGTCGAGCCCAGCCCGGCCAGCGACGAGGCAGCAGACGATCCCTTGCGCATCGCCGCGCGCTGGATCAGCGGCGCGCCGATCAATTGGACCGCCTGCTATGGCGACACGCGGCCCGCCCGGATCAGTCTGCCTGTCTATCCATTCGCCGCGACCCGGTACTGGGTGGCGTCCCGCAAAGACGGCGACGGAGCGGCTCCGCAGGGCGGCTCGACGGCGCCAGGCGCAGCCCCGGCTCTCGCCGGCGTGTCATCCGCTGCGCGTGCCCGGCCTGCAGCCGTCCTGCATCCGTTGTTGCATCGCCTGATCCCGGCCGATCGCGCGCTGCGTTTTCTCAGCACCTTTTCCGGCGACGAGCCGTTCTTTCGCGACCATCGTGTGCGGAGCGCCGCGATGCTCCCGGGTGCGGCGTATTGCGAAATGTTCATCGCGGCGGCGACACTCGCGATGCCGGAATCCGAACGGTGTTCGGCCGGATTCCGGCTCGAACACCTCGTTTGGACCCGTCCGCTCGTCCCGTCCGACGGTACGGCCGACATTGCGGTGACGATGGAGCCGGCTATGACGCCGGCTCGTCGTGCCGGCATAGACGGCCGCGATGTGTTTCGCTTGACCGTCGGCGATGTCCGCAGCAACGACGCGCAACCCTATGCCCAAGCCATCGTCGTGCCGGAGCAGCGCGACACGATGCCGGTTCCGCCCATCGTCGAAGTTGAGCAACTGGCCGTGTACTCGCGCGGTACACGGATCGACGGGGCACGGCTGTATCGGCGCTTTGCCGAATTGGGCTTCGAATATGGTCCGAGCCACCGGTGCATCGACGCGCTGTTCTACGACGGCGATGAAGTGCTGGCGCGCATGCGTCCGTACGAACCGGACACGCACGGCACGGGCTACCTGCTCGCTCCCGGCCTGCTCGACAGCGCTTTGCAGGCCTCGATCGGCTTTGATCCTGCAGCGCTCGACGCGAACCATGATGGTCACCTCGACGGCCGGCTGTCGCCGTTGCTGCCGTTTGCGCTGGAACGACTGCGTTGCCATCGCACGTCCGGTCTGTCGGAACACGTGCGCTGGGTCAGGCTGCGACGGCGCGCGGGCATGGCCGGCAACCCGGTCGTGAAGCTCGATGTCGATCTGTTGGACGCCGACGGTCATGTCTGCGCGCGCCTGGAGGGGTACAGCGCGCGACGCGTGAAGTCGGAAGTCGCGGCTTGCGCCGTCCCCGCGACGCGTCGTGATGCGGCCGGCACGATACCGGTGCCGTTGCCCGAGCCTGCCGTTTGGCGCGACGAGGACGGTGTGCGCGTCTACTCCTGTCGTTTCGAACCGAATGACCTTTATCTGCGCCATCATCGGATCGATGGGCAAGCCCTGTTACCGGCGGTCGCGCTGCTCGATCTGGCGCGGGTCATCGCCGACACGCTGCCTCGCGACGAGGCTGCCGCGGCACTGCGCATCAGCCGGGCCACCTGGCAGAAGCCGGTATTCGTCGGTACGCCGGGGCGCGATGCAGCGCTACGCGTCGCCCACCGCGATGGCTGTTGGACGGCTACGCTGGAAAGCGGCAACGGCATGCAAGGAGGCGTGGCCCCCTATGCGCAATGCGATCTCACCTGGACCGCCGACGTTCCCGACGCCGACCCGTTGCCCGATCGCGCACGCCGTGCCGGCGCGCCGCTCAGCAAGGCGGACGTCGCCCAGCGCTTCGCTGGCTCGCTCGTCCGCGAATCGGGCGACGTCTTGGGCCTGCCGGGTGGAATCCGGATCATCGGTTGCGAGAGCAGCGCCGACACGACTTGGCTGACGCTAGCCTGTGAAGATGGAAACGACGACTCGGCCGGCGGCGCGCGCTCGACCGCGTTCGGCCTACTGTTCGCGATAGTCGACTTGTGCGGACGCGACCGTGAGGCGGCAGGACTCGCCATCCCCTACGGGATCGACGAATGCTTGCTGTACCGGGCCTTTCCCCGCCAGGTGCGGGTCGAGATCCGTGCAGCCTCACCGGGCACCAGTGCGCGCACGCGTGTCTACGACATCCGCATCGCCGATCTCGAGCATCGACCCGTGATGCAAATCACCCGGCTCACGATGGTCGCGCCGCGCGAAGCAGCGGCGGGTCCGGCCGCGAGCCCGACCGCTTTGACCGATGACGCGACGCTGGCACTGCAACAATGTCTGCGCGAATGGGTCGGCGAATTGCAGAAAATTGATCCGGACGAGATCGGACTCGATGACGATCTTGCGACGTTCGGTCTCGACTCGTTCAGCTTCACGGCGCTTTCAAGCCGTTTGAACGATCGTTTCGCGATCGACACGATGCCTACCGTATTTTTCGAGCATGGCACAGTCCGCGCACTGGCGAATGGCTTGCTGCGCACCTATCCGAACCTCGCGGCCGGTCTGCGAGACGACGGTCGCGTGACACGGCGGGACGAGCCGGGGCCGGGCGCGATCTCGCCGGTAAGCGCTTCATTGCCGCGAGGGCCGGCCGGAACCGACGCGATCGCGATCGTCGGCATGGCGATTCGTCTTCCACGGGCGAAAACGCTCGATGCATTCAGGCGGCGCCTGATCACGCCGCACGAGGAGGCGAGTGGCCTCGAGGCGGCTGCTTCGAATCGGGCCGATACGGATAAGAACGGCGCGGATGCGGCGACACAGGCCGATCGGGTCCCGCCAGCATGGTTCGGCGCCGACGTCGAGGAGGGGGCGTCCGGCCGGGGGCTCGTGTCGGTGCTCGAAACCGTCTGGCACCTGTTCGAGGACGCGGGAATGGCGCCGGCTACGCTGCGCGGTAGCGATACCGAGGTCTACCTGGGCGTCTCGTCGCGCGCGACGGCGGAGAGCGATCTGCCCGTTGCGTTGCCCGCATCGCATGCATTCTCGAACCGAATCTCGTTCGAATTTGATTTTCATGGCCCGAGTCAAGCTATCGATACGGGCTGCTCGAGCGCGTTGGCCGCGCTTGCGCGCGGTGCCGAACGCCTGAGGCAGCGGCGCTGCGGGCTCGTGGTCGTCGGCGGCGTGAATGTGATCGCGCCAACGTGCGGCGGGGAGGCTCGCGCATCGGACAACATGGACGGTGGGATCGGCATGGTCCTGCTGAAGCGTCTCGACGACGCGCTGCGCGATGGCGACCGGATTCATGCCGTGGTCGCCGCGGTCGCCGAGAACCATGGCGGACGTACGCTGTCCTTGGCCGCGCCGAGCGTCGAGGCACAGCGCGAATTGCTGATCGCGGCGTATCGTCAGGCGGGCGTCGGCGCGGCTGGGATAGGCCATATCGAATTGCATGGCGCCGGCACGGTGGTGGCCGACACGATCGAGTGCGAAGCGCTGCGCGACGCGTTCACCGAACTGCGGGGACGGCAAGCCGTGCCACGGGAGGCGCCGCGTTGCATGCTCGGCGCGATCGGCGGACGGCTTGGCGCACTCGGCGCGGCGGGTGGCATGGCCGGCGTGATCAAGACAGCGCTGATGCTGCGGCATCAAACAATCGCTGGCCATCCGCCATGGCTGGACACGCGCCTCGTCGATCTCGAAGGCAGCGGCTTGGAAGCGGTCGGCGAGGCGGCGCGGCCATGGCCCGCGACACACAATGCCCAGCCTCGCTGCGCGGGCGTCAGCAGTTTCGGCGCGACTGGCGCGAACGCGCATGCCGTGTTGTTGGAACATGTGGCGGTCCCGGCCCATCGCCCCGATGGGATGTCGCCGCCGGATTCGGCCCGCCTGTTCCTGCTGTCCGCGCACAGCGAAACCGCGCTGCGTGCGCAGGCTCGCGCGCTCGCGTCCCATCTCGCGCGGTGCGCGTCGGCGGACGACATCATGGCCGATGCGCGAGGGCAGGTGCTGCACGACATGGCGTACACCTTGCAGGCGGGACGCGACGCGCTACCGTGGCGCTTTGGCGTAGTGGCGACGACATCCGACGCGTTGCAACGACAGTTGCGGCTGTTCAGCGATGATCCAACGGAGGGGTGTGCGGCGCTCGCCGAATTCCGCGTGGCGCACGTCGATCCGCTCCGCCCCGATTTCTCCGACGACGAGGATATGCAGGCGCTGGTACGGCAATGGCTTGAGAAAGGGAAACGGATGCACGTGCTGCGTCTCTGGCTCGATGGCGTCTCAATCGATTGGCGAGCAGCCTACCGTACGCGCCCGGGTGCACTGACCGACCTGCCGCCGTATCCGTTCCCGAGCGCGGTGGCGCTACACGAAGCCGGCACGGACTGCGCCGTTGCCGCGGCTCAGACGCCGGCTCGTGCGGCGGGCGATCTCGCGGTCGACGTACGCATACGTCGCCTGCTCATCGGCGGACCGGAACGCCACGCGTCCATTGACGGGAATTCGCCCGCCGATGCAGAGGCGCTCATGCAACGCATTCGCCACGTGGGCGAGTTGCTCGGCGCCACGTTGAGTGTCGGCGATGCTTACCGGTACCCCAATGTCGACGCGCTGCGCACCGCCTTGCGCGATCGTGAACGGCGCGCGGAGGCTGCGGATGGAGTCGCGGCCGCGGCTTCCGGCGATCCGTTCGCGCGCTACTACCGGATGGCGTTTGGTGAAATCGATGGCTTCGAGCGTGCGCTACTCGAACTGGACGACGATGTCATCCTCGACGTTCTGCACAATGTCTCGCCGGGCAAGCCGCCGCTCCTGCTGCTGGCGCCCATGGGCTGCCTGGGTACCGCCTGGCTGCATCAGGTGCGCGAATTCGCAGCCGACTACTCGATCATCGTGTGCCATTACCCAGGCCACGCGGCGAGCAGCGGCACCGCCGCGCTGTTGTCCGCGGCGGGGACACTGGCAGACGTCGCCCGGTTGATCTGGACGGCGCTTGATCGACTCGGCATCGGCTTGCCCGTTCATCTCGTCGGCTGGTCGATGGGGGGGCTCGTTGCGGAATGCATGACAGCGGTCGATCCGGAGCGGGTAGCGTCGATGACGCTGGTGAATGGGCTCGACGCGCCCGGCAACGGCGGCCTCGACCGCGCGATGCGCGAGTTGGTGCATGAGGTCTCGACGCAGGTCGCGCCCGAGGTATATCGCCATTTTGAGGGCGACCACTTCGCGATCAAGGCTTGTTATGACGCGAGCATCCTCGATGCCTACCTGCGTTGCGCCAGCGCTACCACGGTGAAGAAGGATCTCGCCGCGCCGAGGTTTCCGGTGCTGGTACTCGCGGGGGGGCGCGATCGCGTGATTCCGCCGGAGGCGTCGAGGCGCCTGTGGGAGCGCTTCGACGGCGCCGCGTTCGAGTTGCTGGACGAAGCCGGACACTACTTGCCGATGACGCATGCGGACTGGTTCAACGAGCGGTTGAGGCAGCATCTCGAAGTGACGGTCTGACCGTCCGAGCGCGTCGGCGCGCTCTTTCCACAAGACGCATGCATCGAGTGAGTCATATCATGAGAAAAGTCTTTCTGTTCCCAGGGCAAGGTTCTCAGCGCCGCGGGATGGGGCGCGAATTATTCGGTGCATATCCGGCGCTCACGGCATGCGCAAGTGCCCTGCTCGGCTATGACATCGCCGAGTTGTGCCTCGACGATCCACGCCGCGAACTTGGTCAAACACGTTTCACGCAGCCGGCGCTGTACGTCGTCAGTTGCCTCTCGTACCTGAACCGAATCGACAGCGGCGAGCGCTCGCCCGACGTCGCCGTTGGACACAGTCTCGGCGAATTCGCCGCGCTGTTCGCGGCCGGCGCATTCGACTTCGAGACCGGCCTCGCGATCGTCGAGAAGCGGGCGGCCCTGATGAGCGACGCGCCGGACGGCGCGATGGTCGCGGTGCTCGGCATCGATGAGCAACGTGTCCGGGAAATACTGGACCATCACCTCGCCGAAATTCAAGACAATGCATCATCGCCGGAAGTGGAGATCGCCAATCTCAATCATCACCTTCAGTGTGTGATATCGGGTACGCGCGAGCGACTCACTGAACCAACGCTCGCGCGGTGGTTTGAAGACGCGGGTGCGAGTTTCATTCCGCTCGATGTCGGCGGCGCGTTTCATTCCGTACGTATGAAGGGGCCGGCCGCACGTTTCGCCGACTTCCTGTTGAGCGTCGAGTTGCGGCCGCTGAGAATGCAAGTCGTCTCGAACTGGACGGCACATGCTTATCCGGCCGGCGATTACCGGCCAATGATGGTGAATCAGATGTTCAATCCTGTGCGATGGCGCGATTCGATTGCATTCCTGCTCGCGCGCGGTTATCGCGACTTCCATGAGGTCGAGCCGGGCGATGTCCTCAGTCGGCTCCAACGCCATATCGAAAGCGAGCAGCCGCACGGCATGTGACGCGCTCCGTATGAATTTCCAGAGAAGGCGAGAGAAGAACGTGAACACGGTCGGAATCGAAGCAATGAATCTGTATGCCGGTGTAGCCAGCCTGGACGTGACGGCGCTGGCCCGTCACCGTGGGCTCGACATGCGGCGCTTCAACAATCTGATGATGAAGGAGAAGACGGTCGCGCTGCCGTACGAGGACCCGGTGACGTTCGCGGTCAATGCCGCGATGCCGATTGTCGACGCATTGACCCAGTCGGAGCGCGACCAGATCCGGATGGTGATCACCTGTACGGAATCGGGCTTCGATTTCAGCAAGTCGATGAGCACGTATTGCCACGATCTACTCGGGCTGAGCCGTCACTGCCGCATGTTCGAAATCAAGGGCGCCTGCTATTCCGGTATGGCCGGTCTGCAGATGGCGGTCAATTTTGTTCTGTCGCGGACGTACCCCGGCGGAAAGGTATTAGTACTGGCAAGCGATGTGTCCCGCTTCATGGTGGAGAAGGGGGGCGATGCGTTATCGGCGGACTGGTCATTTTCCGAGCCGAGCGGCGGCTCAGGCGCGGTCGCGATGCTGGTCAGCGACCAGCCGCATGTGTTCCAGATCGATGCCGGCGCGAACGGCTGCTACGGTTACGAGGTGATGGACACCTGCCGTCCGGCGGCGGATGCCGATGCCGGAAATGCGGACCTGTCGTTACTGGCATACCTCGACTGCTGCGAGAATGCGTTCCTCGACTATCGCAAGCGAGTCGCCGACGCGGATTTCGCGACGACGTTCTCGTATCTCGCATTTCATACGCCATTCGGCGGCATGATCAAGGGGGCGCATCGGACGATGATGCGCAAGCTCGTGATGGCGAAGCCGCCCGAGATCGAGGCGGACTTCGATCAGCGCGTGGCGCCGGGCCTCGCCGACTGCCAGTCCGTCGGCAACATCATGGGTGCGACCGCCGCGCTGTCGCTCGCGAGCACCATCCGCCACGGCGACTTTTCCGAGCCGCGGCGTGTCGGCGTGTTTTCCTACGGCTCCGGCTGCTGCTCCGAGTTCTTCAGCGGCGTCGCGACACACGAAGGCACGCACAGGCTGGCCGAGCTGGAGATCGGCGAGCAGCTCGATCGACGCCGAGATTTGACGATGGCTGAATACGATGACGTGCTCGAGCGAAGTCGCGAGATCCGCTTCGGCACGCGAAACCTGGACGTCGATACTGCGCTACTGGCAAGCGCGCGCGGCGTGCATCGCCGGCCAACGCTGTTCCTGAAGTCGATCCGGGATTTCCATCGGGAATACGAATGGGTGAACTGAACGGAGCGTGGCGGAACTTGACCGTCCAGTTCGACGATGGCATCTGCCGGATACGGATCGATCGCCCCGATACGGGCAACGCGATCGATGCGCGTCTGGTCGACGAAATGGACAGCGTGCTCGACGAGTACGAAGCATCCACACGCATCGTCGTGATCGAAGGTTTGCCCGACAAATTTTGCGTCGGAGCGGATTTCATGCAACTCGACGCAAGGTTGACGACGGGCGATTCGCTGAAGGCGCCGGATCCCGCACCGCTTTACGATTTGTGGACGCGGCTCGCGACAGGCCCCTATGTCAGCATCGCACATGTACAGGGACGAGCCAACGCGGGCGGCGTCGGATTCGCGGCCGCGTGCGATGTCGTGGTCGCCGCACAGACTTCGAGCTTCAGCTTGTCCGAGCTGTTGTTCGGGCTGATGCCAGCGTGCGTGCTGCCGTTCCTGATACGCCGCGTCGGCTTCGCGAGGGCGCACTACATGACGCTGACGACGCAGCCCATCGGCGCAGCACAGGCGCGCGAATGGGGGCTAGTCGACGTTTGCGGCGCTGACAGCCGTGATCTGCTGCGTCGGGATCTGTTGCGGCTTCGACATCTGAAAAAGGATGCGATCACACGCTATAAGCGCTATATGGCCTCGCTCGACGACAGCCTGGCCATGTCGCGCGCGCCGGCGGTCGCAGCCAACCTCGAAGTGTTCGGCGACGCGGACAACCTGCAAGGCATCTCGCGTTACGTCAACGCGGGAAAGCTGCCGTGGGAACCCGACTGACCCGGTCTGCCGCCGTGGTCCGCGCCGACATGACGTGGCGCACAATCCGATACGAGCCAAAAGGAGAGAGGAATCATGAGTCAGCAACAGATTCTGGAATTGATCGCGAAACACACCCGGGAAATTGTCCCTGGGCTCGAAGATCATGTGTTCGCACCGGGCGATTCACTGTCCAACCTTGGCGCGAACTCGGTCGATCGCGCCGAGATCATCGTGATGACGCTCGAGGTACTGGCGCGGGAGATCCCCATTGCCAAGATGGCGAACGCGCAGAACATCGGCGAACTCGCGAGCATCATCGATGCGAATGCGTGACGATGCGGCAATCGTCGTCAGCGGCGTCGGCGTCGTATCGGCGATCGGGCAGGGCCGCGCGGCATTCATCGATGCGCTGCTCGAAGGGCGGCACCGGTTCGACACAATGCGTCGTCCGGGAAGGCAGTGGCGGCCGAATGGCGACGTCCCGGCAACGGCGTTTCTCGGCGCGGAGATCGATGCCCTGACCATCCCGGCGACGGTGTCGCGCGGCTTGTCGCGCACTGCGTCTTTGTCCGCGCAAGCGGCGCTCGCCGTACTCGATGAAGCATGGCGTGACGCGTGTCTCGGCGACGTCGATCCGGAGCGCATCGGTCTCGTGATCGGCGGCAGCAACATGCAGCAACGCGAACAGGTTCTTCTGCAGGATGCCTATCGCGAGCGTGCCGGGTTCATGCGCCCGACCTACGCGATGTCGTTCATGGACACAGACATGTGCGGCATCTGCTCCGAAGCATTCGGCATCCGCGGCTTCGCGCAGACAGTGGGAGCCGCGTCCGCGAGCGGTCAGGTGGCGGTGCTGCACGCCATCGAGGCGGTGCGCTCGGCCCGCGTCGACGTTTGTATTGCAATCGGCGGGCTGATGGATCTCTCGTACTGGGAGTGCCAAGCATTCAGTTCGCTCGGCGCGATGGCGCCCGGACATGACGGGATACAGGCGGCGCTGGTCAGCCGGCCGTTCGATGCGAAGCGAAACGGATTCGTCTATGGCGAGGCCTGCGCGGCGCTCGTGATCGAGCGCGACGACGCGCGACATCGGAACGGCGTTGCACCCTATGGATATATCGCAGGCTGGAGTACGGTATTGGATGCCAATCGCAATCCCGACCCATCGTTCGCGGGCGAGACCGCCGTGATCCGCGACGTGCTCGCGCGCGCCCGCCTCGACGCGCGCGATATCGACTACGTGAATCCGCACGGTACCGGCTCGCCACTCGGTGACGTGATCGAATTGCAGGCGCTGCGCGCATGCGGGCTCGACCACGCGTATCTCAACGCGACCAAGTCGATCACCGGCCACGGTCTTTCGGCAGCCGGCGCGGTCGAACTGGTCGCTGTGTTGTTGCAGATGCGTGCGGGGCGCTTGCACCCGACACGTAATCTCAATCATCCGATCGAGTCGGATTTCAACTGGGTGCGCCAGCAGTCGGTGCCGCACGAAATCCGGCATGCGCTGAACCTCAGCATCGGCTTCGGCGGCGTCAATACCGCCGTATGCGTGAGTCGCGACGATGCGGCTGCCGCCGGCGCTTTATAGGAGTCGATACGATGCAGGTATTCATGTTTCCGGGACAGGGTTCGCAAGCGAAAGGCATGGGCGGTGCACTGTTCAAGCGATTCGGAAAATTGACCGACGACGCGAGCACCATGCTCGGCTATTCGATTCGAAAACTTTGTCTCGACGATCCGCGCGACGAGCTGAAGGATACGCGTTTCACGCAACCGGCGCTGTATGTCGTGAATGCGCTCGCGTATTACGCTCGAATTGAGGAAGCGGCAAAACCGCCAGATTTCGTGATGGGGCACAGCCTTGGGGAATTCAATGCGTTACTCGCCGCCGGGTGCTTTGATTTCCTGACGGGACTCGAACTGGTGCGGTTCCGCGGCCAACTGATGGGGCGCGCTGAGAATGGTGCGATGGCCGCGATCGTCAATGCGAATCAGGCTACGATCGAGAGAACCCTCATCGAGAACGGCCTGACGCAGCTGAGTCTCGCGAACTACAACACGCCGTCGCAAATCGTGATCTCGGGTGCGGCCGACGAGATGGCGAAGGCTCAACTCCTGTTCAATTCTGGCGACATGCGCTGCTACCCCCTCAATACGAGCGGCGCGTTTCACTCCCCCTTCATGCGATCGGCCCGCGAGGAGTTCGCACGTTTTCTGCAATCGTTTCGTTTCGCGGCGCCGAGCGTGCCGGTGATCTCGAACGTGTCAGCGCGTCCCTATGAATCGGCCGGTATCGATACGGCGCTCGCCAGTCAGATCGATCGCCCCGTACGCTGGTGTGACAGTATTCAATATCTGCTTGGCGTCGCCGCGCGACGTGGCGAACAGATCGAGTTTGAGGAACTCGGCAATGGCGACGTGCTGACGCGTCTCGTGCAGGCCATTCGCCAGCAAACATCGCCGGAAGTGATCGCCCATATCGCTACCGAGGTAGAGACGGGTTCAACGGTAGCGCCGATGGGTGCCGTGGCGGCGGATGCGCGAAGTGCGGCGGATAAGGTGGCGGCGTGGAATCGTCGCTATCCGGTCGGCACGCGCGTGACCTCGAAGCACCCCGAGTACCGGGATCTCGTCACGCGAACGGAAGCGGTAGTGCTGTTCAATCAACGCGCGGCGGTCTACATGGAAGGCTATCACGGCTATTTCGATCTCAACGAGCTGACGGCTGCCTGAATTCGCGCGTCGCAGCCGCCTGCGGCGCGCACTCCGCCGGCCTTGTTGCTCGGGGCGAGCACTGCGCAAGAACGGCACGCCCCAAACGTAAAATCCGCACGTTGTACCGGATATTCAGTGCATACGTATCGCTCTTCAAGGGATATTGTTAGTAGTCCGTCAAAGTTGTGGGGATGAGATGGTATCGAATGGTGACGATGCCGGGGTGACGCTTTTGGAAGCATGCTTGATGATCCGATGCTTCTCATACACGTGACACGTCGCACTCTTGAGCACTGTTTTTGATCATCCTCTCAAGGTCAGAGCCGAAATCCAACCTACTGGAATCATTCCATGACAGCGCTTCTAGATCAACTCAGATCCGCAGATGACTTTCAGATAGAGCTTCTTTTTCCCGAGCAGGAATTTTTCCTTCGCATTCAAGCGACCTCGCGCTTGCCTGCGGTCGAATGGGTGACGCGGCACCGTCAGATGTTACGTGAAGCGCTTCTGCGATATGGCGTCGTTCTGATCCGCGGCTTGGATTGCGACCGAAAGGCATTCGGTACTATCGCGGAACGACTCGAACCGGGCGAGTTCGATTACACCGCCGGGAGCGGGCCGCACACCTCTGTCGACGCAAATGTTTTCACCATAGACGTACCCGGCTCGATGGCGCTGCCGCAGCATAATGAGATGGCTTATAACCTTTACTGGCCAATGCATGTTCTCTTCTTCTGCGAGCAGCCTCCGGCCCCGGGTACGGGTGGAACGACATCGGTATGTGACGCTCGTCAATTCCTACGGGACATGAACCCGACGATCTTGGATCCATTCTCGAAGTTTGGCATCCAGTATGTACGGAATTTTCCTAAAAATATGCCGTACAAATCTATCGGGGATACGTTTGGGACGAGCGACAGGGATAAAGTGAACGCGATATGCGCGGAGCGGAAAATCGAGCCAATCTGGATCAACGATGACCATCTGCAGATTCGTCAGTATGCCACGGCGGTCAGACGCCATCCTGTTACCGCGGAGGAAAGTTTTTTTAGCTCGGTTTGCGTCTGTCATCCAGCGGGCTGGTGGGATTTGCTCAGGCGTGCGTACCCGGCTGCATCGCTTCCTCGCTCGCAAGATGAAATCTGGCAGACGGCTTTGTACGGAAATGGTGATCCGATACCGGATGATGTAATACATCATTTGCTGCATGCTTACGAGCATCGGGAATACCATGTAATGTGGGAAAGATCAGACATTCTCTATATCGACAACATGCGTGCATCACATGGTCGCCGCGCATGTACAGGTCCACGTGCGATTCTCGGCTCTTTCCGCACGTCCATGAGCATGCGCCAGCTGGAGGCGGGCCATTCATAACTCGTGGATATTCGGCAAGCCCTTGGCCGCGTCGCGGATGATTTGATCAAGCGCCCACGCGCACATGAAAAATACACTGACGGGCGCGCATCCAATCACTTGAACAGGAAAGTCATTTTCAATGAATCCAGCCATTCATTTTTCCATTCTGTCGCCGGTGGGCTTTTTAGACCATTTTATTGGCAATGCCCTGGCGATGCTCAAGAGCCCCGCCGTTCAATGAATTTTATGATGCGAGTGAGTCATGAGTGATCTGACGGGGTCCTGGTCGCTGGAAGAGAGCGAATTCAGGCTGGCGAACGGCAACATTACTTACCCGCTGGGGAGAAATCCATCGGGACGCATCATCTACATGGAAAGCGGGCATATGTCCGTACTTTTGATCGCCAAGGGCAGGGCGAATGTTGGATTCATTCCTGAAAAATTCTGGCTAAATATATTTGGCATTAAAAGAATAATTGGATTAATTAGGTTGATCCGGGCAAATTCCGGAGTCCTGGGCTATTCCGGAAGATATTCAACGGATGGGAAAACGGTTTTACACCACGTTGATTTGTCAAGTTACCCGGATTTCGTTGGGACAAGACTTGTGAGGGAGGTAAGGTACGAAGAGGGGCGGCTCGTCCTCGAGAATTCAACTGATTCCGGTTCGAGCCGACTGGTTTGGGCGCGAGAGATTTAAAACGACAGCGGGTTGGGATCGCGGGATTCTGCAACGGTTAATATTTCTTGATGGGTTGTTGGTTTTTGAAATTGCGAAAACATGGAGTTCTTAAATGAGCGACGCCGGAAATGTCGAGAATGATGGCAAGAGCATTAAAGGAATTGCTGTAGATCCCGAAGTGTTGTCAATCATCAAAAACCCGGATCGACCTGAAGCATTCCCGCCCATAGCCAAAGCCCCCAACAACATCCCTGGGGTGAGTGGATTTATTGCGGGCATGAAATCTCTTTTTGCATATAAGCGAGAAGGGTTGCAGTTCTTTGCAAATCAGGCAAGCATTTATGGCAAGGTGTTCCGCAGCCAACTCGGCCCATACTCCATTGTCGGGGTGACTGATCATGAAGTCATATCGCAAATCCTGAAAAATGGCGATCGATGTTGGTCCACCGCACTGGCGGTAGAGAGGGTAACACGAGGGCTTAGTTTTGATATCGATCTGAAGAAGAAGAGTCGATTGATGTCATTGGATTTTGATGCTCATCGGCGAATGCGTAATTTGGTTCAGCCGGCTTTCAGCGATCGCGCACTCGCGAGCTATTTGACCGTCATCCATCATGAATTCGTTCACAATATCGAGGCTTGGCCTCGTGACGGGGCAGTGTCATTCCGAGTGGAAGCCCGGAAAATTTTTTCCCAGCTTGCAGCGCGTCTCTTCTTCGGTATTGGAGACCCAAAGGAGGCCGCACGTCTCGAAGGGGCCACTCGTGATTACTGGGGTGCGATTCCTGTTGTCTTGAAGAATCGACACCTCAGCGAACGATGGAAACGAGGCGTGGACGGGGTTGCGACACTTAGCAGCATTATGTACGACTTGATTCCGAAACGCCGTGACGAAGGCGGGGTGGATTTGTTCAGTCAACTGTGCAAGTCGAGGGACGATACGGGGGGACTGGATGACGACCAACTTGTCGATTTGATGCTCAATATTATCTTTGCCGCGTTCGACACTACGACAATGGGAATAACCAGCATGGCCTATCTGCTTGCCAAGTATCCTCATTGGCAGGAGGTCCTGCGAGCAGAAGCCATGCGCCTACCTGAGCAAGCGACGTTGGCCGACTTCAATGGCATGGAGCGAACTACCCAGGTCTGGAAGGAAACACTTCGCATGTTTCCCGTATCGGCCATCACACCCCGCGTTTCATTGGGTGAATGTCAAGTTGGCTCCTACGTCGCTCCTCCGCGGACGTTGGTCTTCAACTTCACCGGTCTCCTTGGCCAGGATCCGGATCTCTGGGATCATCCACAGCGCTTTGATCCCGAGCGATTCTCATCGGCGCGCGCGGAGCATCAACGGCACCGTGGCCAATATCTCCCGTTCGGACACGGTGTACATACTTGTGTCGGCGCCGCCTTGGCAAATCTTGAGGCAAGAGTCTTTTGGAGCATCGTCTTGACTCGGTATAGGTTTAGCCTTGCCAAGGATTACGATGCGGTGCATTGCATGAGCCCTTTGGGGAGCGTCTCCGGTGAAGTGGCGTTGAAGGTCGAAAGATTGTGACGGTACTGAAGCAAGCGGAGCTGGGAATGCCGGTTGTCGACTTGATTCGTCAGGCCGGCATTTCGGAACTGACGTTCTGTCAATCGAAGAAGTAATGCGCTGGGATGCAGTCGGATTATTGGCAGGAGACCGATTGCGGCCGCAATTCTCAAACGGGTGTTGTCATTCT
Source organism: Burkholderia sp. GW821-FHT14F03 (assembly GCF_058803765.1). Classification (NCBI taxonomy): domain Bacteria; kingdom Pseudomonadati; phylum Pseudomonadota; class Betaproteobacteria; order Burkholderiales; family Burkholderiaceae; genus Burkholderia; species Burkholderia sp. GW821-FHT14F03. Next base: position 14,556 of record NZ_JBXAPG010000032.1, on the reverse strand, counting down.
CAGGGAATTGCAAATGAATCGTCTTGTACATTCTGCGCCAATTGTTGAGCTTCACAAATTCTACTAGCGATGGTCACGAAACCCGCTAGCGGCGTGCACGAAAGGAGCCAGCAGCGCTTGCGACCTCAATCTCACGCTCGGTCAATGTAGAAGAGAGGGGCAACCGCATCGACAAACTGCTGCCGTGGAACGTGGCCTCATCGTTGTCGCCTTCGGCTCGCGCGCAACCTGTCCGATAGAATCGCTCATCTCCTGCGTCAACAAGCGGCGCTACAGTATGACAAGGGCGCCTACAATTTCCCTTTCGCTCAGCTTCTTCAGTCATGACTATCGCTATCGAATCGCCAGATCAACCAGATGTGATTGCTCTGATTGCAGAGCTGGACGCCTATCAAGACTCCCTGTACCCACCTGAGAGCAGACATATCCTTGACCTCGCGGCGCTGAAGCAATCGAATGTCCTGTCTGCAGTTGCGAGAGACAGCGCGGGTAATGCCATTGGCTGTGGAGCGATCGTTCTCTACCCTGAGTTTGGCGAACTCAAACGCATGTATGTTAGTCCTCGCGGTCGCGGGCAAGGCGTTGCCAAGAGACTCTTGGCTCTTCTCGAGTCGAAGGCCATAGGTCTGGGCTGCAAGTTGCTCAAGCTCGAAACCGGACCGTACCAACACGAGGCGCTAGCTTTGTATGCCTCCGCCGGCTACGAGCGCCGCGGCCCGTTTGGCGATTACACGAATGATCCACTGAGTGTATTCATGCAGAAGCGCATCATCGCCGCGTAGGGCTCGCTTCGTGTCGCGTCTATCCCGTAGCCTCAGCGTAAGCGGTCGGTAAAGGACGCCTCTCCCCTCCATCTGCGTCACACTCGGTTAAGATCGACTTGCCGTGAGCGGCGAGTTTGCTCAGCGGCAGATCGTCGCCGCTACCCAGCGGACTCTTCGCCCATGCCATCAACTGCTTTCGAAGCGCACCTCGTTGCCCTTGCGCGAGAGTCTTCATGGTTTTGGCCTGCACTGGTTGCAGTCCGGTCCCTGAATCTACCTTCCTGGTGCATCGGTGCTGGTGCCGTACGGAACCTCGTCTGGGACTCTTTGCATGGATTGGAGACATCGTCAGCATTGCGTGACGTCGATGTTGCGTACTTCGATGGCGCTGATCTTTCTGCCGCGCGCGACGCAACGTTTCAGTCTCATTCAAGCAGGATGCACCCCCAATTGCCATGGGAGGTCACCAATCAAGCCGCCGTTCATACCTGGTTCGAGGCGGCTTTGGGTTACGCCGTGCCACCATTGAAGTCGCTGTAGGCCGCCGTCGCGTCGCGGCCAGAGTATGCAACCGCAGTCGGGTTGACTCTACTTCCTGATGACACGATCAAGGTTCTTGCACCGTATCGGGCACGTGTTGACGCGAATTCTCGATCGTGTGGCATTGCTTCGCGGCTTGCCGAATGCCATTCGGACCGACAACGGCAAAGAGTACTGCGGTCGGGCGATGTTGACCAGGGCATGCCAGCGAGGCGTGAACCCGAAGATCCTTGTAGGTGTTTCCGGGGGCTGTTCAACTGGCCGGTCCACTCGGTGCCAAGAAACTTGTTGCATGAAAATCTAACGGTAGGAGTCTCCTTTCCTATACTGGATTCACCTGACGAAACGGGAGGCAGAACATGAGCATCCGCGTTGCCGCCAATGAGCCTTCAGGCGCTATCCAACTGGTCACCAAGGGCTATGCCAAGCTGCTGCTGACGGGCTTCGCGCTGATACCGCTGTATTTGATTGCCTACCTATATTTCTTTCAGGATCCTTCGCTGAAATTCGAGAATCACGCTTTTCACGAGCTTGCGATCGCTGCCGCCACGCTCGAAGGCGGATTCGTCACCTATGTCTGCTGGCGTTGCTATTGTCTGTCAGGCGAACCGCTGCTGCGTTGGCTCACGCTCGGCTTTCTCGGCTTCTCTCTCATCTATGCGTTGCATGGCGTCTTCACCGGCATGGCACATCACAATATCTGGCTGTTTCTTTTGTACGGGCCGGCCTCCCGCCTAGTCATGTCGATACTTATTTTCATCGGGCAGCTCACTTATAGCCACGCGGCCGACAGCGCAACCAAACGTGCTGATCGTCGCGTCTGGGCGACGTGGATTGCACTGTTTGTGCTGATCGACCTCTCGGTTGCCGGAATCGCCTACTCGCCAGTGGCCGGCGCCCCATGGATGCGCGTTTCGATGGAGGGAGGCGCGCTCTTGCTTTCCACCGTAAACGTCGTTGCGCTCGTCCAGCGTCGCATTCGCTCTCCGCTGATGACGATCTACGGCATTTCGGTGACGTCGTTCGCACTTTCCTCTCTCGCATTCATCCTTGGGGTACCGTGGAATCATATGTGGTGGCTTGCGCACGCAATCTTTGCGGCCGGCTTCTTTCTGCTCAGTTTCGGGGTTGTTCAGGCTTTTCACACGACGCGCTCGTTTTCGAAGATCTATAGCCAAGGAGAGCTGTTTGCCCGGTTGCGAGAAGCGATGGGACGCACGGAGAGGGCGCTGCAGGAACTGCAGCGGACCAACGAGAAGCTCGAGCATATGGCGGCAACGGATCCGCTTACAGGCGCAGCCAATCGGCGCCAATTCATCGATCGCGTGGAGGCCGAAATTGCCCGGGCGAAACACAATGGCGCGCCGTTCTCGTTGCTAGCGCTCGATCTCGACCACTTCAAAATTATCAATGACAGCTACGGGCATCAGGCGGGCGACCGCGTGTTGCAGCGCTTTGTTACGAAATGCCGTGATGCGATCCGGCCATTCGACGGCGTCGCGCGGGTAGGTGGAGAGGAATTCATGGTGCTTCTGCCGCAAGCTGCTCTGGACACCGCTCGCTCAATTGGTGAGCGTATTCGCGCAGCGATCGCTGGCACACCGTTTGAGGCCGACATCGGTCAGCCGATTGAGGTCACCGTGAGCATTGGCGTTTCCGAGTTCGGGCGTGATGGGGAGACGATCGACGCGATCCTGCGCAAGGCGGACGAACGCCTATATCACGCGAAGCACCAAGGTCGCAACAGGGTGGTCGCTGCGTAGTCCGCTGCGGGTGTTCTGACCGGCCCTGAAGTTTGCCTCAGGATGCGCTTACGAGCCGCGCAATGCGGTAGGGTTCGGCTTTAACTTACTGACCAAGGTTGTCCATGAACAAACAGGAACTCATTGACGCAGTCGCTGCTAGCACCGGCGCCAGCAAGACTGCCACTAGCGAAGTAATCCAAGCCCTGCTGGAGGTCATTACGCACGCGGTGAGTGCCGACGATACCGTACAACTCATCGGCTTCGGGGCGTTCTCGCAGGGGCAACGCGCAGCCCGTATCGGCCGCAATCCCACAACAGGCGCGGAGATCGCGATCGCCGCGGCGAAAACGGTAAAGTTCATCGCAGGCAAGGCATTTAAGGATGCGGTGAACGCGCCGTGACGAAGCATGACGTTGTGCAAGCTGCCTATGTGGGTGTGCACCGTGAGGTCGTGGACGTTGTGGTATCCACGCGCGCAACGGCTGGCCGTCGTAGCGATGCAGGTACGCGAACACGGCGTCGAGGTCGTGCATGGCCGAGATGTACGGGAGCGCCGGCGCGCGATTCGTTCCGGCCGAGCCGTCCAGGTCCTTCGGCATCGCCACGGTTGGTCGCTGCGCAGCGGGACGCGTGCCTCCGGTGCAGCGACGAATCGATCGATGCTGTCGACGTCGAGCGTGACCGTGTCGCCATCGTCTCGGCGTGCCGGCGCAGCCACGCGACCACGATGCGGGCCCTGCCGACGCCGATGCGCGGCACCGACCGCCACCAGGATCCGCGGCGGCGGTTGCAGCTGTCCAACGGTGCGCACCTCGATCTCGCAGTTGCTGGGCAACGAGCGCGGAACCAACGCGCGATCGCGTCATCGGGCGCCGCCTGGGCCTAGTCGATCAGCTACAGCGACACGGGAGCAGGTGTTGAGGTTCGCAAATTCCGCTAGCCAAGATCACGAAACCCGCTAGCGATGCGCACGAAATGCGCTAGCGCGGCATGCGCCGGCGCGGTAGTCGCTCAAACGGCAGCCGGGATTCCCATTCGAACAATGTTGTCCGATGCTGACTGACATAGGACAGCAGGCTGTCCATGTTTCGAGCCTTGTCGAGGGCGGTTGCTGGCAACTGCTCCCGGGCGACGTGATGGACTGCGCATTCACCGGGACCATCGAGGAGCCAGGCGGAACGCCAGTAGGGTGACTCAATCTACATGCCGCAACCGAAACCGATACTGTTCAGCAACCTTAGTGCGACGCTTTGTCCGGGATTACCGGGGCACCTCCACTGAAGTTGCCCAGCACCAGCATGTCGCCGGGAGCGGCGGACTTGGTGAACGTGATGTAGTTGTTGGTCGGGAACAACAGGTTCTTGATCGCGAACAGCGACACTGCGGTAAAACTGACGTCCAGCTGCTTCACGATCTGTTTCGGCACTTGGTCCCGGATCTTCTCGTTGATTCTGTACTGTAGGTCAGGTGTGTTCGATGGACCGCCCCCCTCAGCGCCACCAGTCACCGTCACCGCCTGACTCTCCATGACACATTTGATGGTCTGATCGCGTCCACTACCCTCGACCTTCACCTGCGCCATCGCATACACGCTGGAAGTGGCTTCGTTGGTGAACGTCTTCCCAGGGATGGTTCCGATGAAAGCTGAGGAGCTGACGTATGTATTGATCGCCATCGATTGAGCCTTGGTTCCGGACAGCAGCATCTGGCCGTCTGGTCGAGGCGTCAAGGTCATGCCCGCCAAGTTCCAGTTGATCGTGTCGTTTGGAAGGGCATAGGTCGTCACGGTGACGCTGATGCCGGTCGGATCCGGCCCGGGAGACACCTGGGTATCGGTCACGCTCCCCAGCTTGACATCTGTGGCGAAGACAGGCGCATTGGTGAACTCGCACCACGACGCTTTCACCGACTCGGGGCCCTTTCGACCCACCAGACTCCAGCCGGATGCACGCCTGTCAAGAGATTGGGGAAGGATTTCCGAGAAGAACAGATCGCTGCGGATAAACAGCGATGCCTCACTGCCTAACGGCAACGGTTCGTCCACGTGGTTCAGGAAGGTCTGCGTCGCGTTGGGCAACTTCCGGCTACCGGTCTGAATGAAGAGCTGCAAGAGGTCAACACCAGCGGGTGTCGTCAACAACTTGAACCGGAAGCCGTTCGGTCTCAGGGCTTCGAGCACCGGCACGTTGGTGATATTCAGGGCGTTGATCCGATAAACGATGGGGTTGTTCTGAAAATGGGCTTTGATCGCCCGGCTGAAACTGACCTCTTCCTCGTCGATAAGTTCGATGTCGTCAGCAGAGAATGCGCCCTTGGCCATATTCAGTTCGACATGCAGAATATTCTGGTTGGATCCATCCACGAAGACGACACCCTCCGTCAACGACAGCGTCACCACCGCCATGAGCGTCTTGCCTTTGATGCTCACGGGCTGGCCGCATTTTTCCGGCTGGTCGTCCTCTCTCTTGCATTTGGTCAGCGTCCCATCCTCGATCTGCATTTTCAGCAGGACGGTGTTGGGGTTGTTGGACTGGAATTCCAGCAATGGATACCCGTACGTGAAGTCGAATTTCTTGATTCCAGTCGTGCCTTCCATCACCTCGTACTCCGTGCGGACGGAGATTTGGTGCTTGTACTTGGATTCTTTTGCAAGCGCGTCGTACTGGTCGCGCAAGGACTTGTTGATCTGTGACAGCCCCATGTTGAAGACGACGTCCCAGCCGTTGGTGGTCGCGCCAGCGGCGTTCAGCTTGGCAATTAGCTGATCCGCGGACCATCGCTCGGCGCCGCTCGCCGCCAGCATCGCCACGGCGCCGTCTGCTCCCGGGGAACGGAGGGCGTGGCCGCGGAGCGCCACCGGCACATCGACGATGCGGGCCTCGAGGACGAACGTCAGGCGAATAGTGACTGTCAGGCCGGAAAAACGCAGCCCCTGGTTGGTTTGGGTCTTGGGGAGCGCTACGAGCCAGGAACCGAAGGGCGTGACCGGACTGACGTTCGTCGACCATGACCTGCCCTGATCGCTGAAGTCGGGTTGTCCCGTTGCAACGTCGAACTGGTAGACGCGTTCGCGGAACGGAGTGTGGAAGCGCAAAGTGGCGCGTTCGACGTTGCGGTCGATGAAAGGCTTGTCCTCGAAGGTCAGCTTGAGCAGCACCTTGCCGCTATCGGTGGATTTCACGCCTTGCACTTCCGCTACCACCGCCTGGACGCGCAGATTCACGTATTGGCGAAACGGCAGCGAATTAGGATCGGTGATGATCTCGAAGGCATTGCCATCGCAGATGTCCTCGACCAGCACTCCCTCGATGTCGATGGAGATCGGACTGGTGGTTCCCGCCTGGTATTTCAGCAACTGCGACTTGGCCTCCAGTGTCGCCTCGCTCTGTGCGATGCGCGCCTGCATGAAGGTCAGCAGGCTGTGGCTCGCGATGGGTGTCGGCTTTTGCAGCCATGCGTATTGCAGTGCCTGATCCTGCAACAGAAAAGACTTGGTGAAGGTGGTGAGCATCTGGCGGCGCAGGTAGTCCAGGCTGCCGGTCAGCCCGACCAGGTCGATCGCTTCCCTGTCCAGATCTCGGATGCGCGCGGGATGCAAAGTCCTGGTCAGATCGTCGAGGCGTTCGGTCTGCCGGTCGTTCAACAGCTTCTGTCGCTGCGTCGTATAGATTTCGCGCTGGATCTGATGCAAGCTGGATTGCGCACCGACGAGTGCTTTACCGCGCAAGGCAAGAAGCTTGAACGCGGCTACTAGCCTGGCCTTGGCGGCGGTTACGCTGCCGCCTGGTCCGGTGGACAATGCGACGTCGAGCTGAATCGACATCTCGTCCCAGTTCAACGCAGAGGTATTGCCATAGTCCAGGCCATCCAGGCCGTCGAGCGTCGTCTGGGCATCCTGAATGCTTTTTGCGGCGCCGGAGGCCGTCGTGTAGACCTTCATGGTGGCATTCAGCACATTCAGGGTCTTTTGAATGCGCTGCGCCGTTTGTCCCAGGTCCTTGACCGCCGAGATGGAAGTCGACGGAACCAGGACCGCGCTGCTCAGGCTGAAGGTGCTGGTTGCCACCTCCAGGCCGAACTTGACCAGTTCCAGGGTTTCCCACTGAGCGAGCGCCGCCTGATAGCCCTGAACCGCCCGGTCGACCTCTGCCTGCTGCTCGAACACGGCCTTCGACAATTCATTGATCTTGGTTTGTTGCGCTCGGGCCTCCGCCTGCCTGGCGGAAATCACTGCATCGTACTGGCCGGACAAATCCCTGGCTGACTGTGCGTTTGCCTTGATTAGACCCGAGAGCAACTCCCCACTTTGAACGATGTTTTCATTCAGCGTCCTGGCCACGTCGATGGTCAGTTCGGCCTGCTTGCGCTGGTTGATCTGAATGGTGCTCTCGCTGACCTGCCTCTGGATCTCCTGCAAGCAGTCCAGGATGTTCCCGACCGCCTGCTGGTAATCCGCCGCCGGGAGAATCGGCACGAACGCGCCCCCCCCGGTGTTAGGCGCATAGCTGCTCAAATCGAGCGCGCGAAAGCGCATCGTCTGGAGATCCGTGTCGGCGCAATCGGCCGGGATGAGCTTGCCGACCCATTTCAGGTAGTCGCGCGCCAGCAGCCGCGTCGGGTCATTGAGGGTTTCCACCGTCTGCATGCCAAGCACGGTCTCGCCGAAGGCCAGCGAGAACTCGAGACTGTCCTTTAGCGCGTGAAGGCCGGACGCTGGTGGCGGATGCCGCACGTCGCCGGTCACGGATGGCCAGCCGTCCGCATCCAGCTCATAGCGCAAGCCGTCGGCCACCAGAAAGTGCTTGCGGCCTTCGGCGTTCTGGAAGCGCGCGACGCCGAGAAACCGGTCACACCCAATGGCAAGACCATCGAAGCCCTTATCGCTCAACGACACCACGTTGGGCCGGCCGTTCGCCCGCATGTCCAGAATGTAGCCGTACACGTGAACAGCCGTCCCCGGTAGATCGATGGCCGACGGCGATGTGCCGCTGACGACGTAGCCGAACGAGATGAACTTCCGGACGTCGGCGCGCGCGACCAACTGCATCCCGGCCAGATTCAGGCGCGCCTTGTAAATATTGATGGTCGGCGTGGCGATCGCGGAGATCACGCCCGGCTGCTCTTCCGGGATCAGGGCATTGAAGTCGGTCGCGTCGTGCGACACGAAGTTGGGATCGATCGCGTCAGCGAATACACACGACATGGCTGCCTTGAATACGTGCCTCCACACGGTCGTGCGTTTGTATTCGGTGAAGGTCGTCAGGGGAGCGAGGGTCACGGCGACCGGCACTTGGTTCGTGAATTCCGCGTTCAGCCGGCGCCGGGAGACCGCCGTGCCGATGGCGAAAACCTGGAACACGCTGTTCTGCTTCGCCCAGGTTTTCTCGACCCATTCTCCGGCCGCGAGACTCTCCTGAAACACCCGGGCGTTGCTGAAGCACAGGATCTTTCCATATTGCCGCACGAAGCCGAAGGCGCCTTTATTGGCATCCGTGGTGAAATACTGGAAATCACATGCGTCAATGCCGGTGAAATCATTACCATCTGCTTCAAACGCCGTCCGTACCCGCTCGAAACGATCCGCCTCGTAGGCAAATACCTGAACGATCTGGTCGCCGCCGGTAATCGACGATACGAAATGGGTGCCCCACCGGGCGAACCCTTTCAAATAGGCATTGGCATCCTCCAAGGTCAGCTCGGCGGCGGCTTGCTCCGCGTCGGATGTCCGAAAGTGGCGCAGACGCGCCATGGAACGCATGAATTCGCTATTAACGCCGATTCTCCGATCCGGGCTCAGTGCATCCACCGTCGTCAGGATGCCATGCTCCTTGGTCGTATGGGAGAAAACCTGATCGGCGCGAGTCAGCTTGACGAGGGCATAACGCAGGTCGGGATTGTCGAGCGACACTCCCAGCGCGGCCGCCAGACGGCTCCGCGCCAGGCTTCCGCCAGGTGACGACAGAAGCAGCGCACCTGTGGGTAGTCGCGGCGGAGCCTGATCGATCGCTGGTGCGTCGATCGAATAGCCGAGCAGTTCCGTGACCAGGTTGTCCGGCGTGTCGTGCAGGGTGATCACTGGATAGCTCCAGTTCCCCCGCGCCCCCGAAGGGCTGAGCGGCTGCGGCACCATCGGCTGCTCGGCTGGCCGGTGCAGGATGTCCAATGTTCCCGCCGACGGATCCCAGCCGGACGCGTAGCCTTTCACCAGGTTCGCGGCGACACCTAGTTCTAGCCCATTGCTTCCATTCATCGCGACTCCTTTATTCGTGTTCGTTGTTGGGATCGATGTTCGGTGTCAGGGTGTAAAGCTCAGCCAATGGGTATCAGTCTAGGTAAACGTTAATCTCAAAATAAAATCAATTCAGATGAATTCTGATTAATTCTGTCAAAATCAAGCAAATATTATCGATTAATTAATAAATCTGCACATGACGATTTATAAAATCGATACATGCAATGACCGGCAGCTGTTGAGACGCATTGATTACACGGCCGCCGATGACGAGATGCCGGCGGCCTGGATGTTGCGCGTGATCGAGAAGGGCAACAAGGAGCGCTTCGTACCGGTGACCGACGATGCAATCGACGCGCTGTGCGAACACTGGCGCGATCGCGGCTGGACCTCGACGCCGGCGACGCCGATCTGCCGCTCGTCGCGCCGACGGTCGTGCCGCCGACGCCAGCCGGCCACGACAAGTTCGGCGTCGAGGATGCTGCGGTCACCCGGATGGCCGGCTATACGTCGCGCGGCACAAGGCGCGTCGTGATTCGCGCACTCGGCCGGATGATCGAGCAGGTGCCGGATCTAGTCGAGTCGTCGCGGCGTCAGCTGGCGCAGACCTCGCCGCACGCGTTCCGACACACGTTCGGCACACAGGCCGCGGCGGCCGGGATGGCGCTCGAAGTCCTGCAGCAGGCGTTGGGCCACGCCTCCTTGCAGACCACCACCATCTACGTCAATGCCGAACAGCAGCGTATGCGTCAGGAAGCGGCGAAGCACCACGCGCGACTGGCGGAGCGTCGCGGCGAGTAGGGTGCGGTAGATTTGACATCGCGGACCAACCTATCGGAGGCGTTGTGGCATTCAACGTGGAGGGAGGCTGGCAACACCTGCCCGCCAAGGTTCAACGAGCCTTGATCGCGAGCTGGGAGACCAGCAACGACCACGATCTGCTCGTCTGAACGGTAGACTAACTGACTCTCAACGCACGAGGAAATCAATGAGCCATCACATTACTGGCGCGTTCAGCGCCGATGAGTTAGAGCAAATGCTTGAGTTCAGCACTTCGAATGGCGCGGAGCTACGGCGTTTCGTTTTGATGCGCCGATTGATGCATCTGACCGGTGGCATCATCCAGCACGGACCTCTGGCCGGGTTCAATCTCGGAGGATTGGCGACGTGGCGTGAGGCAGACAACGGTGTGAAGTTGCTAGGGTTCTACGAACAAGAGGTTTGCGATTTGCTCGCAAGGATTGCGTCGACGCGTGACGTTTTCATTGACCTCGGAGGCGCTGATGGCTACTACGCCGTCGGCTTAGTCGCGAAGAACCTCTATCACGAGTCACATTGCTTCGAGCTGGAGGAAATGAGCAGGGCGAATATCACGCGTAACGCGGTGAACAACAACGTTGCCGATCGCGTGCACGTCTATCACGCGGCAACGCCTTCGTTTGCGGAAGATCTGGCCGCGCATGGCGTCGACTTCGCGCGGGCGGCGGTGCTGGTCGACATTGAGGGCGCAGAGTTCGACGTGCTGACAAACGAATGCCTGACGCAGTTACAGCGCGCGCACGTCATCGTGGAACTTCATGAGTTCCTGCGACCGGATGGCAAAAAACGTCTGCAGGATCTGCTTGAGCGCTCAGCGGAGCTATTCAACGTACACACGTTGACAACCGGCGCACGCGATCCATCGAAAATTCCTGCGTTGGCTTCAGGCTGGAACGACACCGACCGCTGGCTACTTTGCGCGGAGAGCCGAGCAACATTGATGACCTGGTTGTATCTGGAACCGAAGGAGGTCGATGGACATTGATTGACCCACACGCGGTCCACTAAGAGGTACCGCCATCCGATGGCCTTGGCGCGCACGCAGGCCTGAGGTGCGCGCGGATCCACGACGGCCGCTGCTGCGCCTGACGAGCGCCCATTTCTGTCGGCGCTCTACGCGGAGCGCTATCCGCCGGCGGCGTCGCCCGCACTCGATCGCAAGGTCGCGCGCTCGGCCGGCTGATCGAGCAGCTGCCCGACATCCTCGAGTCGTCGTGGCGTCAGCTGGCGCAGACCTCGCCGCACGCGTTCCGGCACACGTTCGGCCCGCAGGCCGCGGCGTCTGGAATGGCGCTCGAGGTCCTGCAGCAGGCCCTGGGCCACGCCTCTCTTCAGACCACCACGATCTACGTGAACGCGGAACAGCAGCGCATGCGCCAGGAAGCGGCCAAGTACCACGCGCGGCTACAGGTCCTGAAGCAGGAGCATCAGGATTGTAGGCGGGGTTGCTTTCGCGCGGCAGTGGCTTCTAGAATTAATATTCGAGTAATGGAAGAAGTGCCGTATAGCGCTTTGCGATTTCGGGCGACACCCTGCGATATTGCGCGAAATCCGAAAGGAAAAGGGAACCGTGATAGTACCTTGTTGCACGGCCGGCCGACTCCAGTGAAGTCGATCTACTCGCTGGTAACGAGCGTGAGCCGTTATTCCTGCGTGCATTGGCAGGGCAAGCAACCCTCCGAATTGATCCCGCGCCTACTTGGACACACGAAAGCCTGAATGCGGCGCTGAACCGTGATGACGCGAAGGCATTCGAGAGCCGCCACTTCGGTGCGGACGCTTTCTTTGGAGGCCAGTGGATCGGCAGTTCGGAAGTCTAAAATAGCGGAAACAAAGGTCGCGACGATGAAGACATACACCTACGAGCAAATCACCGAAGCCGCCAAGCAAATCGTCTCAGACGAGTTGGCTCGCGCGGCGAAGGAGCCAAACTCGCAATCGGCCAGGCATCTTCGCGACTACGCTGCGGGCGCATGGCTGGTGTGGCAGACCGTCACGCGTGATGAAGTAACCGACCCGACTCGACGCGAGGACAGCAAGATATTCAAGAAGCTCCTTGACCTGCCCGATTAAGTAAATAACAACATCCCGGAAATTTTAAAGCATGACCTCCAAAACGACGGGCAATTGCGCAACTTGAAACACTGGATGCGCAAATCAAAGCCCTTCGAGACGTCGAACGCGGCGCGGCGATCGGCGCAGATCAAGGCGCTGATGCAGGAGTTCGATATCAGCGTTGTGGATCTGCAAGAGCGTGTGCAGAAGCGCAACGCGAAGCGCGTGTCGACGCGCCCTGGAGTACCGCGCCCCGACGACAGGTAGAACATGGTCTGGCCGGGGTCGGCAGCCGACTTGGCTCGGTGACGAGCCTGCCGCGTTCCTAGTTCAGCCCGATCTGCTCGCCATCTAAAACGACGCGGTCCAGCGAGTCCGCACTTGATCCAAACGGGATTTCGGCGGACTGGCCTGAATATCGAAAAACGACCGGAGTGAAAAGCCGTAGTAACGAGAAAACGGACGTTGTCAGAGGTGAAGGCGCAGATTGAAGCGCTGGAAATTGAGGCCCAGGAGTTGCAGGCTGCGGAAATTGCGGCGGTGATCGCAGACGTGCGCGCGAAGGTATTCGTTGATGAGCGTTCCACCGTCGGCCGTGTGCCATGGGATCAGGTCCGCGAGGTTCGCGGTGCTGAGGAAATGCCAGTGCACAATGTCGGCCCACTGGCCAGGCAACCAACGCTAGCGACGCTTCTCTAGGTCTCGAAAAGTGTGCGGTCTTTGCCTACAATCCACCCAGGTGGCCGACCACGACCGCTCCAGGTCTCGCCGGACTCGGGGTGGCGATACTTCGCATCGTGGCGACTATGTCTACGGGGTTGGTGAGCAGGGAAGATCTCCTGCGCGCTGATATCGAATTCACCGACGAGTTGGCGAACTTGCGTCAAAGCGGACTCCCGTTTCACCGCTTTGGCAGTATGGAGTTCTACTTCGAGTGTGATCCGTTTTACGAGACGTTTTTGGTATGTCGGCACGGGGTTTTCATTTTCATTAGAAAAATACTTGCCAATTATTCTGTCGCCATTTACCAACATCACTCAGAACCACAAAATCCGTTACACCTGATATGGGCGATTGAAATATGAGATCATGCGTGCGAGAAACGCGCCAGACGGGTGGGTTGCCTTCGAGTCGTAAACCGACAACCCAGTTTGCAAGGTCATGGTATTGCTTCGCGATCGAAGCTTTGTGAACATGTGTGGAATAACTCCGACTTTCCCCCCAGAGATTAGATCGCCTGGGGCTGACACGATGTGTCGAAGTTGAGTCACGACGAGTGAGTAACGTGGGGTGCAGGAAAAATTTGTCCCAGCGACCTGGACGAGTGGGGTCTGACGAAAGAAATGTTGTTACCGCCGTCGATGGAAAAGAACCGCGCGTTGTCACTGGAGAACCATCTCGTGTTGGCTACCGTGCGCGGTGGCCGTGGTGGCCGAAATCGGCTCAGTTCCTCTGAACGGACTCCACACGGTCACCGTACTAAACGCAGGGAGCAGGTCACCGACAAAGGACGTATTTTGCGCGCGACAGGAGCCCAGACATCCGGGCTCGAAATCGCCGTGCACTTCATTTTCGTGCTTGGCGCGTGCACGAATTGCCTTCTGCTCCTGAGCCATGGCTGGCATCTTGCTGTCGGCGGCGGATTGTCGCAACGGATTGCCGTCTTCGAGTTAATGGGTAACAGAACAAAAAATAAAACATTGTTAAATATCTGTGACATCGAGGTATCTGTCAAGCATTGCAAAGTATGACATTAATTCAATATGCGGGATGTGTCGTTTGGATATGATTCGCCTGTCCAAAAGTGGCCGGCATGAAAGCAATATGTTGGCAAGGGGTGCTTGATTCGGGGTCGCCGCTGGATGGGACGTGGCGTTATTGAATTAATGTCTTGGCGTCGTATATTAACTTATGTAGTTTTTAATTAAAAGACCATGCAAACCAAAATCATTTCCGCCCTGCTGCTCGTGGGCGCCGCCACCGCTTCGCAAATCGCCTCCGCCAGTGACGGCACGATCACGTTCAACGGCAGCATCACCGCGCAAACCTGCACGATCAACGGCAACGGCAGCGGCTCGAACAACTTCACGGTCACGCTGCCGAAGGTGTCGACCAGCGCGCTGCCTGCCGCTGGCAAGGTCGCCGGCGCCACGCCGTTCACTGTCGCGCTGACGGCCTGCACGCCGGCATCGGGCAATGTCCACACCTACTTCGAACCGGGCCCGACGGTCGACACCGCCACCGGCAACCTGGTCCTGAACACGGGCGGCGCGACCAACGTCGAGATCGGCCTGCTGAACAGCGATTTCTCGGCGATCAAGGTTGGCGCGGCGGACGCTTCGCAAAACTCGAAGTCGGTCGCGATCAGCTCCGCCGGCGCGGCCACGCTCGCGTACTACGC